>NZ_JBYSYP010000001.1:0-480727 GCF_058783565.1 Novosphingobium sp. FW305-C-111 | reverse complement strand
TAAACCATCGAAATGAGGGGTCCCTTTTAGACGCCGATCACCCCGCTAACGGGGTCCTTTTTGCACGCCGATCCACAGCCTTGGCGCCCGCACCGCGCCGGCGCGCACGATCGCCCTCACGCTTGGCCTGCTGCTCGTCTCGTCGGCGATGATGGGTCACATGTTCGCGCGGATTGGCGAAGCGACCCTGGCGGTGAAGTGGTGGCTCTATTTCATGCAGAGCGGCGGGCTCGCCATCGCCTTCATCATCCCCTCGCTGTGGATCAGCTACACCCACCAGCGGATCAGCACCCGCCTCGCCCTGATCGATGCAGGCTTCTGGCTCGCCGCTTACCTCGCGATGGGTGCGACCTTCTGGGTGCTGGGATAAGTCAGAGCCGCGGCGGCAGGTAGAGCATCGGATCGCGCGGCACATTGTCGCGGCGCAGCTCGAAGTGCAGGGTCTTGCCCGAACCCACCCCAACCCCGATCCGCTCGCGATAGGTCACCGCGTCGCCTTCCTTGACCGTGACCTGCCCGGTGAAACCATAGGCCGTGGCCCAGCCGTTGCCGTGGTCGACGATCACCAGCTGGCCGAAGCGCGGCTCGCTCCCGGCGAACAGCACGGTCCCGCCGCTGGCCGAGAGAATGCGCTGGCCGGGAAGCAGTGACAGCTCGATCCCGTCATTGGGCTTGCCCGCCGGGGTCAGCATGCCGAACTTGCTGGTCACCGCACCGTCGGTCGGCCAGGCGATGGCCGGCGCATCGTACTCACGGGTGCTCTGGGCGAGGGGGCGCGGGGGCGGCGCAGGTGCTGGCGTCGGCGCGGGGGCGGTGCTGGGCGCCGGAACCGGCCTGGGCGCGGGTTTCGCAGCGAGCGACGGACCCCGGCCCGAGCCCGGCAGCCGCAGCCGTTGGCCCGGATGGATGGTGTATGGCGACGAAAGCCCGTTTTCCGCGGCCAGCGCCTTCATGCTCACGCCGAGCGCCGCTGCGATTTCCGAAAGGCTGTCCCCGCGCTCGACGATATAGATGCGCACCGCGCCCGATGACGCGGGACGGGAGGCCGGCACCGCCGAGCAGGCGGCCAGCAGAATGGCCAGGAGTGTGCTCATCGCGAGGGGCGCGGCGCGCATCAGTCCGCCGGGACGAGGCGCGTGAGCCCGCCCATGTAGGCGACCAGCGCCTCGGGCACCGTGACCGAGCCATCGGCCTCCTGGTAGTTCTCCAGCACCGCGACAAGGGTGCGCCCGACCGCAAGGCCCGAGCCGTTGAGGGTGTGGACGAACTCGGTCCCCTTCTGCCCCTCCGGCCGGTAGCGCGCGTTCATCCGCCGCGCCTGGAAGTCGCCGCAGTTGGAGCACGAGGAGATCTCGCGGTACGCACCCTGCCCCGGCAGCCACACCTCGAGGTCATAGGTCTTCCTTGCGGTAAAGCCCATGTCCCCGGCGCAAAGCAGCATCTTGCGATACGGCAGGGCGAGGGCCTGCAGGATCAATTCGGCGGCCTCCGTCATCCGCTCGTGCTCCGCCTCGGAATCCTCCGGGCGGACGATCGAGACGAGTTCCACCTTCTCGAACTGGTGCTGGCGGATATAGCCGCGCGTGTCGCGCCCCGCCGCGCCCGCTTCGGAGCGGAAGCATGGGGTGAGCGCAGTCATCCGCAGCGGCAGGTCGGCCTCCTTGAGGATCTGCTCGCGCACCGAATTGGTCAGGCTGACCTCGGCGGTGGGGATCAGCCAGCGACCGTCGGTCGTGCGGAAATTGTCTTCGGCGAACTTCGGCAGCTGGCCGGTGCCGAACAGCGATTCGTCCTTCACCAGCAGCGGGGTGGCGCACTCGGTATAGCCGTTCGCCCCCGTCTGGCGGTCGAGCATGAACTGGCCCAGCGCGCGCTGCAGCCGCGCCATCTGTCCGCGCAGGAAGGTGAACCGCGCGCCCGAGATCAGCGCCCCGGTCTCGAAATCGAGACCTAGCGCGGGACCGATGTCGGCATGTTCCCGCGGGCTGAAGGCGAATTCGCGGGGCGTGCCCCACCGCGAAACCTCCACATTGCCGTCCTCGTCCTCGCCTTCCGGCACTTCGGCGGCGGGGCGATTGGGATGGGCGGCGAGCGCTGCGGAAAGCTCCGCGGTGAGCGTGCGCTCCTCGTCCTCTAGCGCCGGCAGTTCCGCCTTGAGCGCCGCGACCTCGGCCTTCAGCGCCTCGGCAGCAGCCTTGTCGCCTTTGCCCATCGCCGCGCCGATCGCCTTCGATGCTTCGTTGCGGCGGGCCTGCGATTCCTGCATCCGCGTCGCCACCTCGCGGCGGCGGCTGTCGAGCGCGAGGATGTCCTGCCCCACGGGCGCAACGCCGCGGCGGGCCATGGCGGCATCGAAAGCGGCGGCGTCTTCGCGGATCAGGCGGATGTCGTGCATGGCGCGGGCTATGCCGCCTCGCATGGCGCGGCGCAAGGCAGTGGCGGCAGGACGTGGGCCCTGCGTTGCGTCTTGACGGAGAATCGTGGGGGCCATCCGGAAGGGGATGGTGGGCGCGACAGGGATTGAACCTGTGACCCCACCCGTGTGAAGGGTGTGCTCTACCGCTGAGCTACGCGCCCGCCTGATAAGGCGAAGCGCGCCCTTAGGCGAAGTTGCGCGGGCTGACAAGCGTGCTAGAGGGCGCTTCCATGACCGACGAGACCACCCCCGCCGCCACCGGCCCCGACCTGCCGCCCGACCGCCTCGCGATCAACCCGCGCAGCCCGCATTTCGATGCCGACCAGCTCCGCCGCGGCGTCGGCATCCGCTTCAAGGGCGTGGTCCGCACCAATGTCGAGGAGTACTGCATCTCGGAAGGCTGGGTCCGGGTCCAGGCCGGCAAGACCATGGACCGCAAGGGCCAGCCGCTGACCCTGAAGCTCAACGGCCCGGTCGAGGCCTGGTTCGAGGATCTCGGCGAGGACGCGCCTGTCGCGAAAGCGGGCTAGGCTAGCGCTTCGGCAAGGGCGGCGCCTCACGCCGCCGGTCCTGCTCGATCGCCTGCTGCTGTGGGGGACCGTAGAGCGGCGTATTGTCCGTGATCGTGCAACTCGAGGACTGCTCGCAGATCCCCAGCGCGATGTCGTTCGGCGTGGTGGCGCACGCACCGAGAAGCACGAGCGGGACGAGGGGAAGCAAGCTCTTCATGACACGCTTGGTGGCATGTAGCGCGCCGAGGGGCAGTGACGGCTTGCACAGCGCTGCGGGAAAGGTTTGGCCGCCGGCTCGTTGATCACAATTGGTGTCAACGATTCTGGAGACCATGATGAAACCCCGTCTGGCGCTGCTCGCCGCAATCGGCCCGCTCGCCCTCGCCGCCTGCTCGGGCGAGCCTGCTGTCGATTCCACCGATGGGCCGGCCGATGCGACTGCCTCCCCCGATCCACTTTCTCCCGACGAGGCAATGCCCGCCGAAGAGCCGACGGTCGAGGCATCCGATATCGCCGAAGCTCTTCCCGGAGCGATCATCCCTGTCGCGCTCCAGGGACGCTGGGGCCTGGTCCCGGCGGACTGCACGACCGCGCGGGGCGATGACAAGGGACTGATGAAGGTCAATGAAAAGACCATCAAGTTCTACGAATCCTTCGCGACGCTCGGTGCCATCAAGGAGACGACGCCGACCCGCCTGCGTGCGACGTTCGCCTATGAGGGCGAAGGCATGGAATGGAGCCGCGATCTCACGATGGATGTCCAGGACAATGGCAAGTCCCTTGTTTTGTGGGAGTACGGCGACGATGCGCCCCCGGGGCCCCGCAAGTACACTCGCTGCGCGTAGGAGCATGGTCATGATTGCACATCGCTCTGCCGCGCTCCTTGGATCGCTGATGGCACTCGCGGCCTGCGCTTCGTCACCGCCCGCAGCCGTGATCGAAGGCAATCCGCAGGACACCTGCCAGGCCCAACCCGGCCAGCGTTTCATCGGCATGGTCGCCAGCCAGGCATTGGGCTCGCAGCTGCTGGCCGCAACAAGCTCCCGCGAGATTCGCTGGGTGCCTCCCGGCACCGTGGTCACAATGGATTACAAGTTCGGCAGGCTGACCGTCGCCTACGACGACGAGATGCGCATTACCTCGGTCGCGTGCTCCTAGGGTGGACGTTCCGGAAAACGCAGGCTACCGGGCGTTCGTGACTTAACCGCGCAATTAAAGGCGGGAAGGGGCAGATGACCGACCAGTTCCAGCTTACCGAGGACCAGCTCGCCATCCAGGACATGGCGAGGAAGTTCACCGCCGACCGGATCACCCCGTTTGCATCGGAGTGGGACGAGAAGTCGCATTACCCGGTCGAAGTATGGAAGGCCGCCGGCGAGCTCGGCTTCGGCGCCATCTATGTCTCCGAGGAAAGCGGCGGGATCGGCCTCGGGCGGCTTGAGGCGGCGCTGATCATGGAAGCCATGGCTTATGGCTGCCCCGCCACCAGCGCGTACATCTCGATCCACAACATGGCGACGTGGATGATCGACAGCTTCGGCTCTGCCGAACTCAAGGCGCGTTACCTGCCCGAGCTCGTCTCGATGGAAAAGATCGCCAGCTACTGCCTGACCGAACCGGGCTCGGGCTCGGACGCGGCGGCGCTGAAGACCAGCGCGCGGCTTGATGGCGATCACTACGTTCTCAACGGTACCAAGCAGTTCATCTCGGGCGCGGGCTATAACGACGTTTATGTCGCGATGGTCCGCACCGGCGATCACAAGTCGAAAGGCATCACCTGCCTGGTGATCGACAAGGACACGCCGGGCCTCTCGTTCGGCGCGCCGGAAAAGAAGCTTGGCTGGAACGCCTCGCCGACCGCTCAGGTCATCTTCGAGGACTGCCGGGTACCGGTCGCGAACCGCGTCGGTGCTGAGGGCGACGGTTTCCGCTTCGCGATGATGGGGCTTGACGGCGGGCGGTTGAACATCGGCGCCTGCTCGCTCGGCGGCGCGCAGCGCTGCCTCGACGAGGCGATCCAGTATACCAAGGACCGTCAGCAGTTCGGCCAGCCGGTGGCCGAATTCCAGAACACCCAGTTCATGCTCGCCGACATGGCGACCGACCTCGAGGCGGCGCGGGCGCTGCTCTATCTGGCCGCGGCAAAGGTTTCAGCCGGAGCACCCGACAAGTCCCGGTTTTCCGCGATGGCCAAGCGCCTTGCGACCGACAGCGGCAGCGAGATCGTCAACCAGGCGCTGCAGCTGTTCGGCGGCTATGGCTATCTCAAGGACTATCCGATCGAGCGGTTCTGGCGCGACCTGCGCGTCCATTCGATTCTCGAAGGGACCAACCAGGTCATGCGGATGATCGTCGGACGGGACCTGCTGCGCCAGTGACCGAGGATGTCCTGATCCGCACCGAGGGACACGCCGGCTTTCTTTCGCTGAACCGGCCCAAGGCGATCCACGCGCTCAACATCGATATGGTCGATGCCATGACCGCTGCCCTGCTCGAGTGGCGCGAGAGCGAGGAACCGGGCGTCGTGATCATCGACCATTCGGAGGGGCGCGGCTTCTGCGCCGGCGGCGATATCGCCTTCCTGCGCAATTCCGCGCTGAACGACGGCGGCGTTTCGGGCCGCAAGTTCTTCCACGACGAATACCAGCTCAACCATCTGATCTTCAACTACGGCAAGCCGGTCGTCGCGTTCATGGACGGGATCACCATGGGCGGCGGCGTCGGGATCAGCCAGCCCGCCAAGTTCCGAGTTGCCACGGAGAACACCCGCTACGCGATGCCCGAAAGCGGCATCGGCCTGTTCCCCGACGTCGGCGGCGGCTGGTACCTGTCTCGGCTCAAGGGCCGGATCGGGCAATACCTGGCGCTGACCGGCGCGCGGCTCGACGGGGCGGAGTGCCTGTGGGCCGGCCTCGCCACGCATTATCTGCCGGCTGAGGCACTGCCCGAGGCGAAGCGGCGGATCGCGGTCGAGCCGGCGCACGTCGCCGATATCCTGGCCGATCTGTCGGTCGCACCGCCCGAGGCAAAAATCGCCGCTTATGCGGCGGACATCGAACGCCTGTTTGCCTCCGACCGGCTGGAGGACATCCTTGGCGCGCTCGAAGCCGATGGTTCGGATTGGGCACGCCAGGAACTGTCCACGCTGCGCACCAAGAGCCCGCAGACGTGCAAGGTCGCGCTGCGCCAGCTCGCCGAAAGCCACGGGATGATGAGCTTTGCCGACAACATGGCGATGGAATACCGCATCGCCAGCCGCGTCCTGACCCGCCCGGATTTCGCCGAGGGCGTGCGCGCGGTGATCGTCGACAAGGACAACGCGCCCCAGTGGAACCCGGCAAGTGCGCCTGAGGTGTCGGACGCGCTCATCGACAGTATTTTCGCTCCCTTGCCCGAAGGCGAGGAATGGCAGCCGCTCATCTGATCCTGGGGAAAACCGCCATGGCTTACGAAAACATTCTCGTCGAACAGCGCGGCGCAGTCACGCTGGTCACGCTCAACCGCCCGCAGGCGCTCAACGCGCTCAACTCGGCCGTACTCGAAGAGTTGATCGCCGCCTTCGCCGCGTTCGAGGCCGATCCCGGCCAGCGCTGTGCGGTCCTGACGGGCGCGGGCGAGAAGGCCTTTGCGGCCGGCGCGGACATCAAGGAGATGGCCGACAAGCCCGCCGCCGGCTTCTACTCTGAAGACTTCTTCAGCCGCTGGACCAGCCACCTCGTCAAGACCACCCGCAAGCCGTGGATCGCCGCGGTCAACGGCTTCGCGCTCGGCGGCGGGTGCGAGCTGGCGATGATGGCCGATTTCATCATCGCGTCCGAAAACGCGCGCTTTGGCCAGCCCGAGATCAAGCTCGGCGTCGCTCCCGGCATGGGCGGCTCGCAGCGCCTGACAAAGGCCATCGGCAAGGCCAAGGCCATGGAAATGTGCCTGACCGGACGGATGATGGGAGCCGAGGAAGCCGAGCGGTCGGGCCTCGTCGCGCGCGTCGTGCCACTGGCCTCGCTGCTCGAGGAAGCCATCAAGACTGCGACCGAGATCGCCGCGATGCCGCCGCTCGCCGCGATCGCCAACAAGGAAATGGTCAACGCCGCGTTCGAGACCACGCTCGAGCAGGGGCTGCTGATGGAGCGCCGGATCTTCCAGGTCCTGACCGCCACCGAGGACAAGGCTGAGGGGATGGCCGCGTTCATCGAGAAGCGCGCCGGGGTGTGGAAGGGCAAGTGAAACGGATCCCTTCCCGCTTGCGGGAGGGGTTAGGGGTGGGCCTGTTCCCACGCAATCTCGGGAGGAAACAGGCCCACCCCCGGCCCCTCCCGCAAGCGGGATGGGAGTACACATGAAAATCGCCTTCATCGGCCTCGGCAACATGGGCGGCGGGATGGCCGCGAACGTGGTCAAGGCGGGGCACGAGGTTCACGCCTTCGACCTTGCCGAGGACGCGCTGGCCCGCGCCCGGGACAACGGCTGCGCGACCTACACCTCGGTCAAGGAAGCGGTGCAGGGCGCGGAGGCGGTGGTTTCCATGCTGCCCAACGGGAAGATCGTGAAGGCGGTCTATTCCGCCGACGTCATCGGCCAAGCGCCTTCCTCTGCGCTGCTGCTCGACTGCTCGACTATCGACGTCGCGACGGCCCGCGAAGTTGCTTCGCTGGCGGCCGATGCAGGCTACGCGATGGTCGATGCGCCGGTTTCCGGCGGGATCGCAGCGGCCAATGGCGGCACCCTGACCTTCATGGTCGGCGGCAGCGACGCAGCGTTCGCCCGTGCCGAGCCGATCCTCTCGGCGATGGGCAAGGCGGTGATCCATGCCGGCGAGAGCGGCGCCGGGCAGGCCGCCAAGATCTGCAACAACATGATCCTCGGCGCGACGATGGTCGCGACCTGCGAGGCGTTTGCGCTGGCGGAAAAGCTCGGGCTCGACCTCCAGACCTTCTACGACATTTCGAGCAAGGCCTCGGGCCAGTCGTGGTCGATGACCTCGTACTGCCCGGTCCCCGGCGTCGGCCCGCAGAGCCCAGCCGACAACGGCTACCAGGGCGGGTTCGCCTCGGCGCTGATGCTCAAGGATCTCAAGCTGGCGCTCGAAGCGGCGAACTCGGTCGGCGCGAAGGTGCCGATGGGGGCGCGGGCGGAGGAGCTCTACGAAGCCTTTGCCGAAGCCGGCCACGGCGGGCTCGACTTCGGGGCGATCATCAAGACGCTGTGATCAGCGCGATCGGGCGGCAATGATCCGCCCGATCGGGTCGTCCGAGCGGGCCGGCGCGGCGTTCCGCGGCGGGGCTGAAGTCTTGGGCTTTGCTTTCGCCGGAGCGGCCGCCGGGCGCGGCGTAGGCGCAGCAGCCGCCAGCGTGCGGGTTGCCGGGGCGGCGCGCACCGGCACCTCGGGGCGGATACCCTTGAGGAAATCGTTCCCGATCCGTGAGGGTGCGGCGCTGGCGGTGCGCACCGGGGCGGGCGCTGCACGCGGTGCGGGCTGCGTGGCAACCCGCGCCGGAGCCGCCGAAGCGACCACTACGGTCGCCTTGCCCGGCACCGCCGGCCTTCCCTTCCCCGGCTTGACCTTCTCGGGATAGATGAAGCCGTTCAGCGGCCAGTGGGTCGTGCCCAGCCCCTGCAGCGGCGCGAACCACACCCTGACCTCGCTCCAGTCGTTGTTCGGCGAAACATCCACCGCGCGGACGTTGTCCTCGATCTGCCCGCGCCTGCCATCAATCAGCGACCAGTTTGCGTGACGCAGGAGGACGGTGCGCGAATCGATCACCCGGCTGACCGCGGCGACATGGCCGAGCCGCATGTTGCCATAAGGGCGGAAGCTCATCACCGCGCCGACTTTGGGCCGCGTGCCCTTGGCATAGAGCCCGTCGGCCTGATCCCACCAGGTCCACGCGTCGCCATAGATCTGTATGCCGCTGACCTGGCGGGCATAGGGCACGCACTGGAGATAGGGCAGGTCGCTCGCCGGCGCGTTGTCATCGTCGCCGCGCACGTCCTCGCGAACCGCGTCGATGTCGGCGGACCGGGCGAACACCGGGCTCCCCGAGGCGGCGGATAGCAGGGCTGCGAAAGCCAGCGAGGCAATGCGGAGCGTCACGCCATGCACCCTGCGACGGCATGGTTAAATATTCGTCAATCCAGGCTGCGCTTGGCCCCAAAACCCCGCGCGGCTTGCGTTTCGGGCCCAGAAGGGCCACGGGGCGAACGATGCTTCCCCAGGTCATCATCATTGGTCGTCCCAACGTCGGCAAGTCGACGCTGTTCAACCGGCTCGTCGGCAAGAAGCTGGCGCTGGTCGACGACCAGCCCGGCGTGACCCGCGACCGCCGGTTCGGCGAGGCCAGCCTGCTCGGGCTCGAGTTCCAGATTGTCGACACCGCCGGGTGGGAAGACGAAGACGCGCAGAGCCTGCCGGGCCGCATGCGCAAGCAGACGGAGGCCTCGCTCGAAGGGGCGGACGTCGCACTCTTCGTAATCGATGCCCGCGCCGGCGTGACCCCTCTCGACGAAGAGATCGCCCGCTATCTGCGCACCAGCACGGTGCCCGTGGTGCTCATGGCAAACAAGGCCGAAGGACGGGCCGGCGACAGCGGCCTCTACGATGCCTTCGCACTGGGCTTCGGCGAGCCGATCGCATTTTCGGCCGAGCACGGACAGGGGCTGGGCGATCTGTTCGAGGCGCTCCAGCCGCACATCGAGCGTGAAGACGACGACGATGAGCCGATCGAGCAGGACGACGCCGACTGGGAATTCGATCCCAAGGCCGTGCTCAAGCTGGCCATTGTCGGGCGCCCCAACGCGGGCAAGTCGACGCTGATCAATCGCATGCTCGGCGAAGACCGCCTCCTGACCGGGCCCGAGGCAGGGATCACCCGCGATTCGATTGCCGTCGACTGGTCGTGGACCGATCCCAAGACCGGCGAGGAACGCCCGGTCCGCCTGATCGACACCGCGGGCATGCGCAAGAAGGCGCAGGTCATCGAAAAGCTAGAAAAGCTCTCGGTCGCCGATGCGCGCCGGGCGATCGACTTTGCCGAAGTCGTCGTGCTGCTGCTCGACGCGACCCGCGGGCTCGAACACCAGGACCTCAAGATCGCCTCGATGGTGTTGGAAGAAGGCCGCGCCCTCATCATCGCGATCAACAAGTGGGACGTGGCGGAAGACGCATCCGCGCTGTTCAACGGCGTGCGGGCGGCGCTCGACGAAGGGCTGGCGCAGGTTCGCGGGGTCCCGCTGATGAGCGTGTCCGCGCGGACCGGCAAGGGCCTCGACCAGTTGCTGACCACCGCGTTCTCGATTCGCGAGGCGTGGTCGAAGCGTGTTCCGACCGCGGCGCTCAACCGCTGGTTCGACGATGCTCTTTCCGCCAACCCGCCGCCCGCGCCCGGTGGCAAGCGGATCAAGCTGCGGTACATCACCCAGGCCAAGACCCGCCCGCCGGGCTTCGTCCTGTTCGGCACCCGGCTCGACCAGTTGCCGGAAAGCTACCGCCGCTATCTCATCAACGGCATCCGCCGCGAACTGGGGTTCGAGGCGGTACCGGTGCGGCTGACCCTGCGCAGCCCGAAAAACCCGTTCGCGAAGAGCTAGGCCAGCTTACGTCCATCATGGCGAGCGGCGGTGCCGCGGCAATCCAGCGTCGCCGTCGGTACTTGGATTGCGTCGCTGCGCTCGCAATGACGATGGTTTGGCGGGAGTCCTTCACCCCCGCCGCGCGGTGCTGCCCCTGACCAGCAGGCGGACCGGCACCCGGCGGCTCTCGCTGTGCTTGCCCTCGATCGCCATGAGCAGGTTTTCGACCAGCATCTTTCCGGCAAGGTCGAAGTCGGGCTCGATCGAGGTCAGCGGCGGCGAGACATAAGCACCCTGTCGCAGCGCGTCGAAGCCGACGACGCCGACATCACCCGGTACCGCGATGCCGCGATCCTGGAGCTCCGCCATCGCACCCAGCGCGATCAGGTCGGACACCGCGAAAAGCGCGTCGAACCCCTCGCCCTCCTCGAGCAGTCGCGCCACCGCATGGCGGCCCTGCTCTTCGCGCGGGATGCCATCCTCGATCGGCGCAAGCCGCGGCTCGAGACCGGCCTCGCGCATCACCGTGGCATAGCCTTCCCACCGCTCGGCAAACTGCTTCTGCGGCGAATCCAGTGAGGCGAGGCAGGCGATGCGCCGATAACCCTGGTCGATCAGGTGCCGGGTGGCGACCATCCCGCCCTGCTGGTTGTCGGACCGGATCCATTCGAGATCGTCGAACGGACTTCCCCAGCAGACCCAGGTGATATGCTCGTCCTGCGCCCGGAAATAGTCCCACGCGGCGCGGTTGTCGGTCGTGCCGATGACAATAAGGCCATCGGCCTTCCGCTGGTCCTGGTAGTGGGCGAAGAGTTGCTCACGGCTCGACTGGAAGGAAACCAGCACTTCGTACCGCCGGGCCGATGCCGCCGCACAGATCGAACCTAGCAGCGAGTAATGGAAGGGATTGACGTCCTTCTTGTCCTCTTCCTCGCGGGTCACGACGACAACCGCCAGCGTATTGGTGCGGCCGGTGCGCAGGCGGATCGCGTTCTCGTTGCCGAAATATTCGAGGCTGCGCGCGGCTTCGGTCACCCGCAGCCGCGTCGCTTCGCTGATGCTGGGGTCGCCGGAAAGCGCGCGCGAGACCGTGGACTGGCTGACGCCTGCCAGCGCCGCCACGTCGAACGATGTTACGCGCACCTTGCGGGTGCTCATTGTGCGATTGCTCCCCGTCTGCCGGCCTGACTAGTGGCCCCATGCGCGCTTGCGGGCAAGGGGCAAGCGGTGCAATTCCGCGTCATGGTGGCGGATCGGGACAAATCTTTCGTTCGGGGGCTCGCAGGCGTCGCGGCTGCTGCGCTGCTGCTGCGGCTGTGCTTGCGCATTGCCACGGGCGCGGACGGGTACTGGGAGAATGGCTACACGTTGACCTGGCTGGCGGCGCAGGAGCTTGCGGCCGGTCGGGGCTATGCCATGCCGGGCACGGGCCTGACCGCCTACCGCGTGCCGCTTTATCCGATGTTCCTCGCCCTCGTCACCGGCGGGCGCGACTGGCCATGGGCGGTCATTGCCGCCCAGGCGCTGGTGTCGACCGGTACGGTGATCCTCGCCGGGATGATTGCCCGCGAGCTGTTCGGCCACCGCGCCGGACTTGTCGCGGCATCGATCTGTGCCCTCTGGCCGTACTATGCCTGGCACGACACCGCGCTGCAGGAGACGGGCCTGTTCACGTTTCTCGGGGCGGCTGCCACGCTGGCCATGCTCAGGGCGCGGGCGACAGGGTGGCGAGGGGCGGCAGGCGCGGGGGCGCTGCTGGGGCTGGCCTTGCTATGCCGTTCGACCATCGCGCCGTTTGCGCCGTTCGCGCTCGCTTGGCTGTTGTGGTGGGCTGGCAGAAAGGCTGCAGTTCTTGGCGCGATTGCTTTCGCGGCAATTCTCGCACCATGGCTGGCGTGGTCGGTGCACGTCACGGGCGAGGCAGGGCTCGGCACCGAGTTCGGCGCGGCAGTCTATTCCGGCAACCACGCAGAGACCTTCAGCCGCTATCCGGTGCGGTCCATCGATGAAAGCCGTGCCCGGGCGTTTGCCGCGATGAGCCCCGCCGACGAAGCCGAGGTTGCCGCGCTGGGCGAGGATTCGCCCGCCGCCAGCCGCTGGTTTGCTGCGCGCGGAATTGAGTGGATCAAGTCTCATCCGGGCGAGTTTGCATGGAACTTCGTGCGCAAGAACTGGGCGGCATTCGGGCCTTGGCCGTCGCCGCGCCACGGGATGCTCGCCGATCTCGCCTATGCCGCGACATGGCTGCCGCTCCTGCTGGCGGGCCTCGCCGGGTTCTGGCTCGAGCGACGAAACTGGCGGCGGGACCTCGTCATCACAGCCCAGTTCGCGTGCTTCGTCGTGATTTCAGGCGTTCTGTGGGCCCAGACCAGCCACCGCGCCCCGCTCGACGTTCTGCTGATGGTCTTCGCGGCCAGAGCGCTGGTACCGCTCGCGGCCAAGCTGCGGTTGCCCTTGCCGGGGTGAATGTGCCAAGGGCGCGGGCGAACAATCCCATGCAAGGCAGGGCAGGAATCACCATGGCTCAGGGCAAGTACGGCGCACTGGCGGGCAAGCTGGTCACGCTGGTCGGCGGATCGGGCTTTTTCGGCACCCACGTCGCGCAGGAGCTGCTGGCGAGCGGAGCCCGGCTGCGCGTAGTCAGCCGCCATCCGGAGAAGGCGTGGCGCCTGAAGCCGCTGGCGCCGCTAGGCGGCATCCAGTTCCTGCCCGGTGACGTGCGCAAGCCGCAGACCATTGCCGCGGTGCTGGCCGGGAGCGATGCGGTGGTGAACCTCGTCGGCGCATTCGCCGGGGATCTCGATTCGCTCCAGGGCGAAGGCGCAGGCCGGATCGCGGCCGCGGCCAAGGCTGCGGGGGCCACTGCGTTCGTCCATGTCTCGGCGCTGGGCGCGGATGCGGCCTCGCCGATCCCGTACAATCGCACCAAGGCCGAAGGCGAAGCCGCCGTCCTCGCCGCGTTTCCTTCGGCCACGATCCTGCGCCCTTCGGTTCTGTTCGGGCCCGACGACAAGTTCGTGAACATGTTTGCGGGGCTCATTTCAGCGTTCCCCGCGCTGCCGGTGTTCGGCCCCGACGCCAAGCTCCAGCCGCTGTTCGTGGACGACGCGGCCGAGGCGGTGGCGGCGGCGCTCGCCAACCCGGCCCAGCATGGCGGCAAGCGTTATGACCTCGCCGGTCCCGAACAGATCTCGATGATGGAGCTGAACCGTCGCATTGCCGCGGCCGAAGGCCGCTCCCCGCTGCTGATCGCCCTGCCCGATGCGGTATCCGGCGCGTTCGCGGCGCTGACCGGCTGGCTCCCCGGCGCACCGCTGAGCCGCGACCAGTGGGCGCTCTTGAAGGACGGCAACGTTCTGACCGGCAAGGATGGGCTGATGGAGCTGGGCATCGCGCCGCGACCGCTGAGCCTGTTCCTCGATCGCTGGCTCACGCGCTATCGCAAGCACGGGCGGTTCGGCGTGAAGGTGCGGGCCTGAGCTTACCCGCGCGTCCCCGCGAAGGCGGGGACCTCCCTCGTATTACGGTCCGCCAGATTGCATGAGGTGCCCGCGTTCGCGGGGACGCGACAGCTTGCCGATTGGACGGCAGTCCTACCAGTTCGGGTCGCTGTAGTGCGATGGCGGATGGATGACGTCCATCCGTTCGGACAGCAGCGGCCTGAAGCTCGGGCGGCTCTTGAAGACCGCGTACCAGCCCTTGGTCTGCTCGTGGCCGGACCAGTCGATCCCGCCAAGATAATCCGCGACCGAGATCTGCGCCGCGGCGGCAAGGTCGGCCAGGCTCATCGTCGCGCCGGCCAGCCAGGGGCGGTGGTCGATCAGCCAGTCCATGTAATAGAGATGCTCGTGCGCCAGCTTCATCGCCTCGCGCAGCAGCCGTGAATCGGGCGGCTGGCGGGTGATCAGGCGCTTCATCATCCGCTCCTGCAGCAGCGGCGCGGTGACGTCGTTGAAGTAGTTTTCGTCAAACAGCGCGACCAGCCGGCGGATTTCCGCGCGGTTCGCCGCGGTACCGTTGATCATCGGCGAGCGCTCGACCGTTTCCTCGAAATATTCGCAGATTGCCCGGCTGTCGACGAGGGTCAGGCCGCGCTCGTTGTTGCGGATGACGGGGGTGCGCGCCATCGCGTTCATGTTGGTGAACTCCTCGCGCCGCTCCCACGGGTTCTCGCGCCACAATTCATAGCCGACGCCCTTCTCGCTCAGCAGCAGGCGGACCTTGCGGCTGAACGGGCAAAGGGGAAACTGGAAGAGCTGCCACATGATTCGTCCCCCTTGCCGCAGCGCCGGGCCGAGTGCCAACCCCGTGCGAGTTCCCTCAACGCAGATTCCGGTGGAAGGTTCGCGGGAACCGCCATGCTCGTGAGGATTCTCCTCAACGACGGCAAGGAGGATCACGGCAGATGGCAGCACGCGCCTATTGGCAGGGACAGATCCGGCTGGCGCTGGTCTCGATCCCCGTGGAGATCTATCCCGCGACGCGTTCCGGTGCGGCGATCTCGTTCCGCCAGATCCACGAGCCCAGCGGCAAGCCGATCAATTACGAAAAGGTCGTACCCGGCATCGGTCCGGTCGATCGCGACGAGATCATCAAGGGCTTCGAGGTGTCGAAGGGCAATTATGTCCTGCTCGGCGACGACGAGATCGAGGCGGTGAAGATCGAGAGTCGCAAGACGCTGGATCTCGTGCAATTCGTCAATGCCGACGAGGTGGACGTGTTCTACTTCGAAAAGCCCTATTACGTCGTCCCGGCCGACGACCTCGCCGAGGAAGCCTATATCGTGCTGCGCGAGGCGCTGCGGAAGGTGAAGAAGGTCGCGCTCGGCCAGCTTTCGGTACGCGGGCGCGAGCAGCTGGTCAGCCTCAAGCCGTGCGGCCGTGGGATCGTCATGGAGACGCTGCGCTATGCCGACGAGGTCAAGAAGGCGCAGGGCTATTTCGGCGACATCGGCAACGCCAAGCCCGAACCCGAACTGCTCGACCTCGCTACAACGCTGATCGACAAGAAGACCGCGCCATTCCACCCCGAGGAGTTCCACGACCGCTACATCGATGCGCTGCACAAGCTGATCGAGAAGAAGTCGAAAGCCAAGGGCCGGAAGATTCTCGAGGATGTCGACGAGCCCAAGAGTGGCCGCGGCGCCAACGTGATCGACCTGATGGCTGCGCTGAAGAAGTCGGTGGGCGGAGACACCGCCAAGGCACCGGCCCGAAAGGCACCCGCCAAGAAAGCGCCGGCGCGCAAGCGAGCCTGAGCCATGGCGCGGTCCGATCCCCTCGCCGCGTATAACGCCAAGCGTAATTTCAAACGCACGGCCGAACCGTCCGGCAAGCTCGCCAGCAGCGGCGGGGGCAACCGCTTTATCGTCCAGAAGCACGATGCCACGCGGCTCCATTACGACTTCCGCATCGAGGTCGATGGCGTGCTGAAATCGTGGGCGGTGACCAGGGGGCCGAGCCCCGACCCCGACGACAAGCGCCTCGCCGTCCGCACCGAGGACCATCCGCTCGCCTATGCCGAGTTCGAGGGGACCATTCCCAAGGGCGAGTACGGCGGGGGCACGGTCATGCTGTGGGACCGCGGCATCTGGGCACCGATCGAGGGCAAGAGCGCCGAGGACCTGGACGAGGGCCATCTCCATTTCATGCTCGAAGGCGAGCGGATGAAGGGCGAATGGCTGCTCATACGCCTGCGCCCGCGCGGCAACGAAAAACGCGAGAACTGGCTGCTGCGCAAAATCCAGGACGAGTACGCCGAGGAAGGCGATGCCTTGGTCGAGCGCGAGTTGACCAGCATACTCACCGGCCGCAGCATGGCGGAAATCGCGGGTGACGAGGGCGGCGAGCAATCGCTGGCGGGCGTGAAGGGCAAGGACTTTGCCAGGGTCATGGCCAAGGCGGCGCGGCATAATGCGGACGTGGCCGGAAGCGCTGCATCCTCAACCAAAGCCGATGCTCCCCCGCGCATGCGGAGTTCCAGTGCGGTAAGCACTGCGCGATCTGGGTCCCCGCCGTCGCGGGGACGCACCAGTAAGAAGAGAGCAGTTGGAGGTGTACTTCCCGCCTTCCGCGCCCCCC
The DNA here is from genome assembly GCF_058783565.1 of Novosphingobium sp. FW305-C-111. Taxonomy (NCBI): domain Bacteria; kingdom Pseudomonadati; phylum Pseudomonadota; class Alphaproteobacteria; order Sphingomonadales; family Sphingomonadaceae; genus Novosphingobium; species Novosphingobium sp. FW305-C-111. The sequence goes on along the minus strand of NZ_JBYSYP010000001.1, from coordinate 464,153 downwards.
AGCTCGCGACGCTGGTGGACGCCGTTCCCGCCGGCAATTCGTGGATCCACGAGATCAAGTTCGACGGCTACCGCGCGCTGATCGCGGTCAGCGGGTCCGACGTCCGCGTCTACACCCGCAACGGGCTCGACTGGACCGACAAGTTTGCGCCTCTCGCCGCCGCGGTGGCGGACCTGGACCTGCCGCCAAGCCTGATCGACGGGGAGATCGTCGCGTTCGATGCGGCGGGCAATCCGGACTTCTCCAGTCTGCAGAAAGTACTCAAGCGCGGTCACGGGTCGCAGACCGACCGCACCCCGCTGTCGTTCTTCGCTTTCGACCTGCTGGAAGTCGACGGCGAGGACCTCACCGGCCTTCCCCAGATCGAACGCAAGGAACGGCTCGAAGCCCTGCTTGCCACCGCGGCACCGCCGATTCACGTCTCGCAGCACGTCATCGGCGCGGGCGAGAGACTGTACAAGGCGATGTGCGCGGCAGGACAGGAAGGGATCATCGCCAAGCGGATCGACGCACCCTATTCGGGCCGGCGGAGCAAGGCCTGGGTCAAGGTCAAGTGCACCCGGCGGCAGGAATTCGTGGTGATCGGCTGGAAGAAATCGTCCGCGCGCGGCCGTCCGTTCTCGTCGCTGCTGCTCGCCCAGAACGAGGACGGCAAGCTGGTCTACAAGGGCAATGTCGGCACCGGCTTCGACGGCGAGGCGATGGCCGACCTGTCCGCCCGGTTCGCCAAGCTGGTGATCGAAGGGCCGGCGGCGGAGGTCCCCCGCGAGGCCCGACGCGGCGTCACATGGCTCAAGCCCGCGCTTGTCGGCGAGGTCGCCTTCGCCGAATTCACCGCCGAGGGGTCTGTTCGCCACGGCTCGTGGCTCGGCCTGCGGGGCGACAAGGATGCGGAGGACGTCGTGCCGGAAAGAGCGCAAGCAGCCCCTGAAGCGGAAGAACCCGTCGCGATCTCGAACCGTGACCGGGTGATCTTTCCGGAAAGCGGCGAGACCAAGGGTATGCTCGCGGACTGGTACCAGGCCATCGCGCCGCTGATGCTCCCCTTCGCCGCCGCCCGTCCGGTCAGCCTAGTACGCTGCCCGCAGGGGCGCGCCAGGAAATGCTTCTTCCAGAAGCACGACGCCGGGACATTCGGCCCGCATGTCCACCACGTCCCGATCGTCGAAAAGGACGGCCAGGCCGAGGACTACATCTACCTCGACGACGCGCAGGGACTTCTGGCCTGTGTCCAGATGGGGACGATAGAGTTCCACGGCTGGGGCAGCCGCGTCGCCGACGTCGAAGCGCCCGACCGCATGGTGTTCGATCTCGACCCCGACGAAGGGCTGGACTTCGCGGCGGTCAAATCGGCTGCGAAGGACCTCCACGACCGCCTGGCCGACATCGGCCTCGTCAGCTTCGCGATGCTGTCGGGCGGCAAGGGCGTCCACGTGGTGGTGCCGCTCGAGACCGGCCATTCGTGGGACGAGCACAAGGACTTCGCGCGCCGCTTTTCTGAGGCGCTGGCGCTGGCCGAGCCGGACCGCTTCGTCGCGACGATGAGCAAGGCCAAGCGCAAGGGCAGGATCTTCATCGACTGGCTGCGCAACCAGCGCGGCGCGACGGCGGTGATGCCCTACTCCGCTCGCGCCCGCGCCGGCGCGCCGGTCGCCGCGCCGATCGCGTGGGGCGAACTGGATAGGTTCGAGGACGCACACCCGTGGTCGCTCCGCGATGGCGATGCCCTGCTGCGCCGGGCCAAGAGCAAGGCGCTGGCCGGGTGGGGCTTTGCGGCGCAGCGGCTGCCGGCGTTGTAGCGCGCTGGATTGCCGCAGGCCTGCGGCCCTCGCAATGACAACGCGCCTATCCACCTCGCCATTGCGAGCGAAGCGAAGCAATCCAGCGAGGTTCTAGAAAGACCCCTTGACCTCGAACCTGAAGATCGGCCCGATCAGCCGGTTGCGGTCCTCGATGAAGGCGATCGGCGCGGTGTCGCGGCGACCGGCATAAACGGTGCGGTAGAACTTGTTGCGGGCGTTCACGATGTTCGCCACCTCGGCGCGCACGGTCAGGCCGAACACGTCCTTGTTCTCGACGAACAAGCCGGCGAAGATCGGCCCCTCGCTGCCGAGCGCGACCTCGTTCAGGCGGTATTCCTCGCGGACGTGGGTGTAACCGATGTCGCCGCCCCAGGCCCATGACGAGCCGGGGATGTCGTGGCGCAGGCTCGCCTCGTACTGGCGATCGAAGATGCCGCCGAACGGAATGCTTTGCCCGGTCAAAGGATCGGGCAGGCGCGAAAACTGGAACAGCAGGTGGATATCGAGCTTCGCGCCCTTCCAGCCGAGCGGGTCGAGCTGGAGGGTGGTGTTGTTCTCGATGATCCGCAGGTGCGCCTTGGGCACGTTGCCGATGGATTCGCCGTCGGTGCCAATCGGAATGACCGTGACGTAGTCCTCGATCTCGCGCGCGGTCAGCGCCAGCTTCGTCGACCCCCACTTGCCGAAGCTCTTGTTGGCCTCAAGCTCCAGCGACCAGTCCTGCTGCGGCTTGAGGTCGGCATTGCCGCTGTTCTGGTTGCCGGTGTCGAAGAACTGCTTCGCGAGGAAATCATAGAACGAGAGCTGGCCGACCGTCCGCTTCAGCTTCAGCGACAGGTCGAAGTCCTTCTGCGGCTTCCACGCGAGCGAGGCCGAGCCCTTCGGCCGGAAGAAGCTGCGGGTCAGCCCGTTCGCGCCGGTCTGAGACAGCGTGGACTTCTCCGCGCCTGCAATCAGCTGCAGCGAAAGTTTGGGCGACAGCGGCCGGCTGAAGCTGAGCGAGCCATCATAGCGGTCTTCCTTCACCCCGCCGGTGGCCGCCGGGAACGGGGTTTCGACGAACACGTCGTCGCTGCCGAGCGTGCCCAGCGCAGCGACATTGTCGAGCCGGTTGAAGGCCGCTTCGCCGGCCAGCTGCCAGTCGCCGCCGAGCATCTTCCACGAATACTCGCCGCGCGCGATGTCTTCACGGACCTCGCCGACCTGGCGGAACAGGTCGCCTGTGGAGGGCCTGCCGTCGTCATAGACGGTGATCACGGTCTGGCGGTACGGCTCGTGGCTCTTGCGGTCGAGCCCGATCAGCTTGAGCCGCCCGGGGCCGAGCGCGAACTCGTAGTCGCCGCTCAGCTCATAGTTCCAGGTGTCCCCGCCGTCTTTGAAGTAACGGGTGCGGTTGAAGCCCGTCACGCTTTCGCGGCGGCTCGATTCGGTCGCGGTCTCGTATGTGCGCTGGTAGACCACCCCCAGATTGGCGACCGAGCTGCCGGGGCCGTCGATGCCGATCTTGGCGGTAACCTTGGGCTGCTCACCCTTGTAGCGGAAGATATCGACGCGCCGCTCGAGCAGGGTGCCGCTGCCATCAGTGATCCGCGACCCGCCGCCCGCCGCACCGCGCCCGGAGTCCTTGTTCGACAGGCTGAGCGTGTAATCGACGCCCTTGGCCTTGCCCGAGATCGAGACTTCGGCCTTCGTCCACAGCGGCGCAGCATAGTGCGCGCGGAACCGCGGGCTCCAGTAGAACTGGCCCGAGAAGTTGTCGGTCTTCGCCACCACATTGGCAACAAGGCCGGTGAGTCCCGGCACATCGAGCGTCGCCGCATCGACCAGTTCGATCCGCTCGACGTTGCTTGCCGGGATCCGGGCGAGCTGGGTCGCGATGTCGTCGGACTTGGAGGTCAGCCGCTTGGAATTGACCAGCACATTGCCGTCGGCCTGGCCCAGCCCGCGGTTCTGCTCGGTCTGGCGGATGGTGAAGCCGGGCAGCTGCTGGATCATGTCGAGCGCGTTCTTCGGCGCAAAGCGGGCAAAGTCCGCTGCAGTGAAGACGCGCTTGTCGGTTTGCACGGGCGACGCCTCGATCCGCGCCTCGTCTGCGCGTGCGGTGGTCGCCGCGATTGCCAAGGCGATCGCCGATGCTGCTGTCAGGCCCCTTCTCATTGGTTTCCATTGCGACGAACCCGGTACTGGTGCGCGGCGGGTTCGACCAATGACATGCGTGGACCGACCGGCGCGTTCGTGGGACCGGATCGCCGGCTGGTCGATCAGCCGCGGCGCATCGCCTCGCGAATCTCGCTGAAATCGCTGCAGATCGCCCGCAGCGCCGCCTCGTCGAAGCGCACAGCGCAGTCGAGAACCGTTCGGCGCGCCGCGGCGTAAAGCTGCAGCAGGGCCGTGCCCGTCGGTACCGAACCATCCACGCCCATCTGCAACGCGGTGAGCGCGGCGACGGCCCGGGTCAGCGCCGCGCTCTTCATCCGGTTGTCACCGCGCGCCTCCGCGAAGATCGCCCGGTCGAGCGAGCCGGTGAGCTGCTCGAAGCACAGCTCGACCAGCTGACGCGGGTCGGCGCCGCTGACGCGGGCGTCGAAATCGACGCGGCGATAGGCTTCGGACGGGTCGCGCGCGCTCAGCATCTCAGTTCCCTTGCGCGTTCCACGCGTCGATCTGGTTCTGGAGGAACGACAAGGTCGATTTCGATGTGCCGACCCGGCTGTCGGTCGCCGCAAAGCGGGTCAGCAGGCTCTGGCGCAACGCTTCCTGTTTCTCGGTCAGCTTGGCGATGTCCTCGCCGACCGTCTTTTTCAGCCCCGAATAGCGGTTGACCGACCCGGTCAGCGTGCCCGGGTCGGAGGCGCGGGTGACCGTGCGCGACAGCTTGTCGATCGTCGCATAGGCGCCGAACAGGCCGGTGGTGAACATCGCCGCGGCTCCGGCCGGGCTCCGCTTCAACGTCGCGGAGAGACGCGTGTTGTCGACGAGAAACGTCCCGTCGCGCTGCGTCGCGAGGCCCAGGTCGGCGAGGGTCCGCGGTTCGTCGCCGCTCGCGTTCGGCATTACGACGGTCCCGGCCAGCTTCGCCAGCTCGCGCCGCAGCATTCGCGCTCCGGGATCGGCAGAAAGGTCGCCGCCCTGGTTCACATCCTCGTTCAGTTCATTGACGATCTCGTTGAGCGCGGCGGCGAGATCGGACATCGCGCTGGAAATGGCCGGCGACGGGTCACTGAAGCCGATGCGCGTCGGCGCGCCGGTGTTCGTGCCGGCGAGCTTGAGCGAAAGGCCCGGCGCAACATTGGCGAGGGTGTTGGAAGGACTGGTCGCGGCCAGCCCGTCCAGCTTGTAGGCGGCGTCCCCCGCGCTCGCCAGCTTGCGCGATGCGGCCCCGGTGAGCGGCTCCCAAGCCAGCGCCGCGAGGCCCTCCTCGCCGGGGGTTTCGGCGGCTTCGAGGACAAACCCGTTGGCCGCCCCTTCCTGGCCCTTCAGCACCAGCTTCGCGCCTTCGCTGGTCTGCGCGACATAGGCGGAGACACCTGCACCCGCGGCGTTGATCGCTCCGGCGACCTGCGTGAGGGTCGAGCCGCTCGGAATGGTCACGGTGACCGCGGCGTGGGCAGGGTCTTCGGCGAACGCGCCTGCCGAAACGGTCCCGAACCGCAAGGTCAGGCTGCCGGCACCGACCGCCGCGATCGAACTGGCGAAACCCGTGCTGGCCAGCGTCTGCGCAGAGGCGAGCGCGGTGACCTCCAGTGAATAGCCGCCGCCGACCGGCGTGCCCACGCCGGCGCTGGCAGTCGCAACGGCCGGGTTGGCGAGCGTAGGGATCGCCGCGAGATCGCCGGTCCGCACGCGGTCGCCCAAGGCGGAGGCCAGCCCCAGAATCTTCGACTTCAGGGATGCCGCTGCGGAAATCTGCCGGTCGAGCGTCTCGCTTCGCGTCTGGAGACGGGTTGTCCGCCCTTCGAAGCTGGCGGCGGCGAGGTTCGTGGCAAGCGCGGACATGTCGATCCCGCTGCCGCCGCCCAGCGCCGTGACAATCGAGGAGCCTGCTGTCGAGGAGGTGGTTGTCGGCATACTGTTCAGGACGACCGCCGGACGGACGGGTTAAGGCGGTCTTGCGGTATCTCCAGGCGTCCTTCGGCATCGAAGCGCAAGGCCACCGGAACCTCGACCGGAGGCGGCGAAACCGCGTCGCCGCGCTTCAGCGACAGGACGAAGGCGAGCACCCCGGCTACTGCGGCATAGAGTTCCTCTCGGATCACCTGCCGCTCGCGGGTGCTGTAATAGACCGAGCGCGCGAGCGCCGGGTATTCGAGCACCGGGATCTCGTGCTCGGCGGCCAGCTCGCGCATCGCCAGCGCCTTTTCGCCCCGGCCCTTGGCGAGGACGATCGGGGCTGGCGCCTTCGCCGGGTCATAAGCCAGCGCGACCGCGAAGTGGGTCGGGTTGGTGATGACGAACTGCGCCTCGCGCACGGCCCGGGCCACGCCGCCCATCGCGATCTGGCGCTGGCGCTGGCGGATTGCCGCGCGCTTTTCAGGGCTGCCTTCGGCTTCCTTGCTTTCGTCACGCAGCTCCTGATGGCTCATTTTCAGCCGCAGCAACCGCCTGATGAACTGGACCGGGAAATCGACCAGCGCGATCACCGCCAGAGCGGCGCCGAGCACGAACATCAGCCCGATCAGCGCGTCCCACGCCGCCGCGGCCTGCGGGCGGACTTCCGCCATCGCGAGGGCGAGCAGCGCCGGCACGTGACCGCGCGCCCACAGCCACGCAATCGGCAGGAGCAGGGCAAGCTTGAGCAGGCCCTTGGAGAGCTCGATCCACCCGTTTGCCCCGAACACCCGCTTGAGCCCCTGCAGCGGATCGAGCCGCGAACCCTTGGGCGCGAGGTTGCCGGGAAGCCACCGCCCCTCGCCGACCGCCAGCTGCGAGAGCAGCCCCGCCATCATGGCAACTCCGCCCAGCACGAGCAGCGGCGGCAGCACCGCCATGATCGCCCCCAGCAGCAGCGGACCCGGGGAGAATCCGTCTACCGCCGCGCGGTCGAAGGCGAAGCCGGCGCGCATCGTCCCGGCCACTTCGTCCAGCAGCCACGGCCCCGCGAACTTGAGCATGGCCGCGCCGACCAGCACGCCAACCGCGGTGCCGAGGTCGCGCGAGCGAAGGACGTCGCCCTTCTGCGCCGCATCGCGGCGGCGCTTTTCGGTTGGCGCGAAGCTCTTCTCGCCCGAATCCTCGCTCACGGCGCCAGGACCTGCGCGGTCAGCGCGATCCCCTCGGCCGAAAGCTGGGTGAGGCGATCGGTCATGAGCGGGGCGGACAGGATCAGCGCGGCGATCCCGGCGAGCACGCCCGCCGGCAGGCCGAGCGCGAAGAGGTTGAGCGCCGGGGCCGACCGGCTCAGCACCCCGGTCACGACCTGTACCACCAGCAGGACCATCGTCACCGGAAGCGCGATGGCTACGGCGGTGGCAAACAGCGCGCCGCCGAACCCGGCGAGCTGCTCCATCCGCGCGCCGGAGAACCAGGCCGAGCCCGGCGGAAACGCCTCATAGCTGCGCATGACCAGCGCGATGAACTGGAGGTGCCCCCCGGTGCCGAGGAAGATCACGATCAGAAACACGGTGAAGTACTGCCCCAGCGCCGGGCTGTGCGCGCCGCTAGCCGGGTCGGCGGTGGTGGCGATGGCCATGCCCATCGACCCGCCGATGGTTTCCGCCGCGACGATCGGTGCGGCAAAGGCAAGCTGGAGGACGAAGCCGAGCGACAGCCCGATCGCCACCTCGCCGAGCACCGCCAAAAGCCCGTCCAGCGAGAGCAGCGCGGGCGGCGCAGCCACCGGCAGCCAATTGACCGCCAGCACGGCGAGCGCGCCCGAGACCGCGACACGCAGTTGCATCGGCACCGCAACCGCTCCGAACAGCGGTGCGGCCAGCAGCGCCGCGCCGATCCGGGTCATGGCGAACACCAGCAGCCACAGACTATGCTCGACCGCCCCGAACCCGAACTGGATGCCGATCACCGCGCCACCGTCGCCGCCTGGGCCATGATCTCGCGCAGGAAATCGGCGACCAGCGTCATCATCGAGGCGCCGAACAGGACCAGCACCAGCGCGGTGACGGCGAGCTTGGGAATGAAGGTCAGCGTCTGCTCGTTGACCGAGGTCGCCGCCTGGATCACCCCGACGACAAGACCCACGGCAAGGCTGGCGAGCAGCACCGGCGCGGCGACCAGTGCGGTCACCCACAGCATCCGGTCGGCGAGAGCGAGCAGGGAGGCGGTGTCGTCCATCACCCGAAACTCGCCGCCAGGCTGCCCATGAGCAGCGCCCAGCCGTCGACCAGCACGAACAACAGCAGCTTGAACGGCAGCGAGATCACCGTCGGGCTCATCATCATCATACCAAGGCTCATCAGGACCGACGACACAACGAGGTCGATCACCAGGAACGGCAGGAACAGCATGAAGCCGATCTGGAACGCGGTCTTCAGCTCGCTGGTGACGAAGGCAGGCAGCAGGATCGAGAAGGGGACGTCGCTGGCCTGCGCGAACTGGCCCGCCTTCGCCATGTCGGCGAACATCGCGAGGTCACTCTCGCGAGTCTGGCGGATCATGAACGCGTGGAAATCGCCCGCCGCCGCACCGATCGCCTGCTCGGCGTTGAGCGTGCCGGCGGCATAGGGTTTCACCGCATGGGCGTTCACCGCGTCGAGGGTCGGGGCCATCACGAACAGCGAAAGGAACAGCGACAGCCCGATCAGGACCTGGTTCGGCGGCGACTGCTGCAGGCCGATCGCCTGGCGCAGGATCGACAGGACGACGAGGATCCGGGTGAAGCTGGTCATCATCAGGATCAGCCCTGGCAGGATGGTCAGCAGGCCCATCAGCAGGAGGAGCTGGAGCGACAGGCTCATCGCCCCGTCGCTGCGGCCCGCAACCTCGCCGAACAGGCGGTCGAGCGCGCCGGGCTGGGCGGCGGCGGGCACCGCGGCCGCGACCGCGTCCTGTGCATGGGCCAGGGCGGGGAACGCCAGCGCCAGTACCGAACAAAGGGCGAGGGCGCGCTTCACTTCGCCTCTTCCCGCGCCGGGGCCTCGGCCAGCCGGACCAGGCCCGAACGCGAGGCCGAGACGAGAATTTCCCGCCCCCCGAACTCGAGCACCGCCAGCCGCAGCGTCGGCGACAGCATCTGCGTTTCGACGACCCGCACCCGGCGCGGAGCGTGGTTGGCCTCCTGCCGCAGCTGCAGCTTGCGCATCAGCTTGAGACTGCCCCACGCCAGCGCGCCGATCAGCGGGAGCAGAACCAGCAGTTTGAGGATATACCAGGCCATCAGGCGTCCTCCGCCGGGGCCGGGGCGGACCGCGAGGTGCCCGCCAGCTCGACGATGCGCAGCCCGAAGCGGTCGCCTTGCGCCACGACCTCGCCTTTGGCGATGAGCTTGCCGTTGACCATCACGTCGAGCAACTCGTCAGTCAGGCGGTCGAGCGTGATGACACTGTCCTCGCCCAGCGCAAGAACGTCTTTCAGGGTCATTTCGGTGCGGCCAAGCTCCACCGAAAGGCGGACGCCGACATCCTTGAGGAGATCGAAACTGCGGCTGTGAAAGGTCATCGGGATCTCCGGAAGGGGCAATCAGGCAATGCGGGTGATCTGGACGGCGACCCGGTCATCGACCGCGCCGACGGTGCCGCGGGCGATGGTCCGGCCGGCGACCTGCACCGGGACGATCCGCGCGACCGCTACCGGCAGGATCTGTCCCACCGTCAGCGCCGCGACCGCCGCGACGGGCAAGTCGATCTCGGCCATGACCGCCCGCAACGGCAGGGGCAGGTCGCAGAACGGGGCATGGTCGGGACCCGCCGTATGGCTCCGGGCAGAACCGGCAGGCACGGCGTCGGTCAGACCCAGCAGCGCGGCGAGGCTGCCGGTGGGCAGCGCCAGCATGACACGCCATGGGGTCTGACCCGGCTCTTCGACCGTCACGTCGATCCGGCTGAGCGCCGTCTCTCGCGAAAATGGCGCGAGCTGGGCAAGGCCGGGAGCGCGGCGCAGGGGCCGAAGCGCATCGTCCGAACGCTCCAGCGCGGCCGAGAGCGCCTGCATGACCAGTCGCTCGATGCGCGACGCCATGAGGTCAGCGGCCATCGGGAACTCGTCCGGTAGAGGCGCGGGATCTCCACCGGGCCCACCGAAGGCCCGGTCGGTGAGAGAGAGGACGGCGCCTCCCTCGATCGAAAGCAGCACCGGCACTGCACCCGGCTCGGAAACCGCCAGGACATGGGCGACTAGGCCGGCGCCCTCCTCCATCAGGCTGGAAAAATCGATCGCAACGGGGGCGAAGGACCGGGTCACCGGCTGTCGCCCCCCCATCAGCGGAGCAAGCACCGGGCGCAGCGCGCGGGCGAACCGTTCACCGGCACGGGCCAGCGCCGGCAGCAGCTCGTGCGGCCCCGGCGCCGGACGCAGCAGCGCCGTGCAGTGCCGCGCGAGCGGGCGGCTGCCACCGAAGGATTGCGAAAGATCCATCGCCTACTGGACCAGGAACGACTTGAAATAGACCGCGTCGACCCCGCCGAATCCTTCGGTTTCGGTCAGGACCTTGTTGATCGCGGCGGTCAGCCGCTTCTGCAGGCGTTCCTTGCCCGCGATCGTGTAGACGTCCTCCTCGGGCGTGTCGGCGAGGACCGCGAGCATCCCCGAGCGGATCGCCAGCTCGTGCTTCTTGAGCCACATCAGCACGCGCCCGTCGCGGCGGGTCGAGGCGGCAAGGCTCATCTGGACCAGCGCGTCCGAATTGCGCAGGTTCGAGGTGAAGTCCTCAGCGAAGTTGTAATAGGCGGTGCGGAATTCGCTGCCGCCCTCACCGTCGACTTCCTCGACGCCGCCTTCGCCTTCCTTGCCTTCTGTCTTGGGCGCGTAGGGATCCTCCTCCCCCTTGCGGATCAACTTGGGGGATTTGTCCTCCTTTTCCTCGTGCTCGCCGCCGCCGATGATCCCGGCCTGGACCATCCCGAACACGCCGCCGCCGCCCGCTGCGACCAGCGCCAGCGCGCCGCCGACCTTGACCATCATGCCCTTGCCTTTCCTGGGCTTGGCCTCGCCGTCTTTCTTGTGGTCCTTCTTGTCGCTCATGAGCGGGTCCTCAGGTGTCGGGGATCAGGCAAAGATGCTTTCGCCTTCAGGATTGGAATCGGATGCGGTCGGCTCGCTGCGGCGCCCGGGCTGGTGCGAGAAAAGCGGCTGGCGGGACGGGGCGTCGCCCTGGCCGCGTTGCTGCGACGGCCCCTGGCTGCCTGCTTGTGACGAGAATGCCTGTCCGTCGGACGGCCGGGCAGTGCCGTCGCGTGACGTCATGGCATCGTTCGCGGCCGCCGCCGGTTGCGACGCGGCAACCGCGGCGACCGCGCGGCTGAAGTCGGGATCGGGGCTGGAGAGGTTGACGGCAAGGTCGCCGCGATCGTGCTCGAACCGTACCGAAACGGCCCCGAACTCGACGTGACGGAGTGCTACGTGAACCGAACCACCGCTGGCAGCGACCTGCTGCACCTCGGCCCGGGCACGGGCGATGGTTTCGACCATCCGGGCGAGATCGGGCCCGGTCGCCGCGAGGTTGGTGTCCGGTGAAGGCGTCCCTGTAGTCAGCGGCGGGGCGGCAGGCCCGATCGGATTCGCCAGCATCGCCAATTGCGGGGCGGCTGGGACTGCGTCTGCCGGAGCAAGGACCGCGGCTGGCGTTTCGGTCGGCGCCAGCGCCGCGAGGGTCGAGGCGGAAAACCGTTGTTCCGCCGGCTGGCGGGGCGCTGCCCCAGTGGACTCCGCCGCCTGGTGGCCGGGTCGCTCCCGACGGACAGCTCCCGGCAGGGCGATGGCTGGCGCCTCCCGGCGACCTGCGGGCAACGCTTCTGCGGTCTGGGCAAGGCCCGGCAAGGGCAGGGCAGAGGGTGGAACAGGGGCAGGTGCAGCCGCCGGAGCGACGGGTGCTGTACCCGCAACGGTCTCTTCGGCGCGGGACTCGTCCGACGTGGTCCGTGGTGCTGCCTTCGCCTCGCCGATGCCGGGCCCGTCGCTCCCTGCCTCGGATGTCGGTGCAGGGCGCCCTCGCCAAACCGGCGCAGCTATTGGCACTTGCGCGGGTTTCGCAGCGGGCGGCAGGACGGCTCTGCTACCATCGCCTTCGCCTGTCGGACCTGCCGGCGTGCCGGCCACTGCGACCAGCGATGGCACGCTGCTCCCGGCAGTTGCTGGAATTTGAGCAGCAGAAGCAGGACGCGCGGCCGGCGTCGCCGCCTCGCCCGTCACCGGCGGCAGGGTCACGGAAGCCTGCACCGGCGCGGCAAGCGGCAAGGACTTGCCGGCATCCGGCAGGATTGCCGCCGCAGTCGCCGGCCCGGACGGCACGGTCGCTCCAGTTACCGACGCCACCTCGGGTGCGGGCATCGCCTGGACGGGTGACGCCAGGCTACGGGTTCCGGTCGCGAGCAGGGCCCCGAAATCAAGCCTTTCGCCGTCGGGCGCCAGCGCAGCGGCCACAGGGCTCGCGGTGCCGGCAGCCGCTTCAGATGCCACGATCGCGGCGGGCAGGGAGGGAAGGGAAGGCAGTTGCGGTGTCATCGCCGACAACACTTCAAGAGCCGTGCCAACCACCCTTGCGGGCGGCCAGGCTAGGGGTTGTTGCGTAGCCCTTGCGCGCGATGGCACGGACCTCGCGCGTGGCCCTGTCGTCCACCGCAGCGCGCCGGCGCTCGGCTTCTGCGGCGGCGCGGGCCTTGCCGTCGGCGACCACTCGGGCGCTATCGGCTTCGGCCTCGGCATTGCGGGTCAGGCCTTGCATCCCGGCGGCGAAGCGCATCGCTCCGGCCAGGCCATGGGCGTCGGCGGCATCGTCACGGGCCGCATATTCGGCGGCGAGCAGGCGGGTGCGCTCGGCAAGGCCCGCCAGCTGCGCCAGCGTTCCCTCCGCCTTCGCCGCCTCTGCCAGCGCGGCCTCGCGGGCCATCGCACGGATGCGTTCGAGCCGGCGCAGCCGCGCCACGCGCTGGGCGTCAGACCGGGTCACCGATCAGCTCGTGAAGCTGCGCCACGCTCTGCTCGAGCGGGACGACCGAGACCGCCTGCTGCGCCAGGAACGCCCCGAGCGCCTGGTGCATGGCGATGGCGCGGTCGAGCAGCGGATCGGACCCGGCCCGGTACGCGCCCATCAGCACGAGGTCGCGGTTGGCCTCATAGGTTGCGGACAGCGAGCGGAAGGCGCGGGCAAGTTGCAGGTGCTCGGGCGCGACGATGTCGCCCATGACCCGGCTCAGCGACGCGGCGACGTCGATTGCCGGATACTGCCCGCGCTGGGCGAGCTCACGCGACAGCACGACATGGCCGTCGAGGATCGAGCGGGCGGTATCGACCACCGGGTCGTCGTGATTGTCGCCGTCCGCCAGCACGGTGTAGATGCCGGTGACCGAGCCGCCGCTTGCCGCCGAGTTTCCGGCGCGTTCGACCAGCTTGGTGATCGTCGCCAGCGCCGATGGGGGATAGCCCCGGGCCGCGCCGGGCTCGCCCAGCAGCAGCGCGATCTCGCGGGCGGCGTGGGCGACGCGGGTGAGGCTGTCCATGATCAGCAGCACCCGTCGCCCCTGCGCGCGGAAATACTCCGCCATGCTCGTCGCCAGCGCCGCACCGCGCAGCCGAAGGTTGGGCGCGTGATCGGCGGGGACGGCGACGACGACGGTGCGGTTGCGCTTGTCCTGCCCCATGTGCCGTTCGACGAAGTCCGAAACCTCGCGGGCGCGCTCGCCGATCAGGCCGACGACGACGATCTCCGCTTCCGCGCCGTGCGCGATCATGTCGAGCAGGACGGACTTGCCGACGCCCGACCCGGCCATGATGCCGATGCGCTGGCCCACCCCGAAGGTGGTCAGCGCGTTGAGGGCGCGCACGCCGACATCGAAAGGTTCGCGAACCGGGCTGCGATCGAGCGCGCCGGTGCGGACCCCGCCGGACGGCCAGTCGTGGCGCGCCGCGATCTCTCCCAGCCCGTCGATCGGCCGGCCTTCGCCGTCAACCGCACGGCCGAGAAAGGCCTCGCCCACCGGCACCCGGCCGGGCCGTCCCTCGGCACGGACGAACGAGCCGGGGCGGAGCAGCACCGGATCGCCGAGCAGCATCATCAGGGTCCGCCCGTTGCGGAAGCCGATGACCTCGGCGGCGCGCGCCCCGTCCTTGCGGTGGGCGATGCGGCACTGCGTGCCGATCGGCAGCGACAGGCCCGAAACCTCGACCAGTCCGCCGTCACATGCGGTGACGAGGCCATAGCGGGCGGGGCGGAAATCGGGCACGGCCCCGGCCATCGCGGCAAGCCGGTCCTGCGCCAGGCTCAGCACGAGCGGAGCACCTCGGCGAGCGTCTCGCGCCAAAGTCCCGGTCCGTCCTCGACCCCTCCCGCGGGGGTCTCAATGCGGATGGATCCGCGCTCCAGTGAGGGATCGGAAAGGACCGACCACTCGGCTGGAAGCCGGTTCCCGGCGAGCGCAAGGTCGTCCGGGTGGAGCCGGAAGGTTCGCTGATCCTCGGCGCGCGCCAGCATGGCGGCCGCGGCTTGCGCACGGCTTGCCAGAAACGATGGGTCGACAGCCGCCTCGGCCAGCACCTCGTGGCACAAGGCCTCGACCGTCTGGCGCAGCACGAAGGCAAGACGGGCGGTCTCGGTTTCGTCGAGGCGGGCGAACGACAAGGCCAGCGCCGACCGGGCGGCGTCGTTCGCTGCGGCGCTCGTCGCGGCCTCGGCCAAAGCTTCTGCGCGCCCGGCGGCGTAACCCTCGGCGCGGGCAATTTCGAGCGGGTCTGCCGGCTCCTCCGGGTCCAATGCCTCGGGCTCGGGTTCCGCCGCCGCAGCCGCTGCGGGCCAGAACCGCTGATCGCGCGCAAAAGCACCGACCGGGCCGGCGCCCGCCGACCTAAACATAATCGTCATCCCCGGCCCCGAACGCGATGACTCCTTCTGCGGCAAGGCGGCGGGCGGCGGCGACGATGGCCTTCTGGGCTTCGACCACCTCGGCCATCTTCATCCGCCCGCGGGCCTCGATTTCGTCGCGCACGCCTTGCGCGGCGCGGCTCGACATGGCGCGGAGGAACAGGTCGCGGTTTTCCGGGGCGGTGCCCTTGAGCGCCCCGATCAGGACATCGCTTTCGACCTCGCGCAGCAGCGAGCCCATCGACCGGTCGTCGAGCGCGAAGAGGTGTTCGAACTTGAACATCTCGTTCTCGATCCGCTTGGCGAGGTTCCGGTCGATCCGGGCGATTTCCGGCATAACCCGCTTTTCGACCGCCTTGGCCGCGGCGTTGATGATGTCGGCGGCTTCCTTCGGCCCGCCCATGCTGAGCGCGCCGTGGCCGTGCTGCTCGCGGATCCGCCGGTCGAGCAGTTCCTCGAGCAGCAGGATCGCCTCCGGTGCGACCGGTCCCAATGTGGCGACGCGGTGGACGACCTGTGTCTGGACATCGCCGGGGAGCGCGTGGAGCACCTTGGCCGCGACTTCCGCCTCGAGCTGGACCAGCAGCACGGCGATGGCCTGGGGATGCTCGCTCTCGATCATCGGGGCGATCACCTCGGGCGAAAGCCAGCGGGCCAGATCGAGCGAAGGCGTGTTGCTGGCCGGCGCGATTCGCTGCATCACGCTGGAGGCCTTCAGCTCGCCGACCGCGCGGGTCATCAGGGCACGGAAGTGGCCGGTGCGGTCCTGTCCGGCCATGCCGGCCTTTTCCGCCCGCTCGACGAAATCGCTGACGGCATGGGCGACGGCCTCCGGGCCGACCTCGCCCATCGCCACCATGGTCTCGCCGATACGCTGGATCTCGTTGGGCGCGAGCTTGCCGAGGATGGCCGCGGCCTCGTCGTCGCCGAGCAGCATGATCATCACGGCGGCGCGCTGGACATTGGAGATGATCGGGGCCTCGCTGCTCATGCTGCGGCCTCCGCTTCGGGTTCGGACAGCATCTGGCGCAGCGCAGCGACCGCGCTGTCCGGCTTCTCGCTGGCGATCTTCTGGGCAAAGCCGACCTGGCGATTGAGCGCCTCCGGATCGATCGTGCCGGTTTCGGGGTCGATCGGAGGCGCGAGCGGCTCGCCGGCATCCGGACCGATGGCCCCGGCATCATCGACCGGTGCGCCTTCGGGCGGCGCCGCGGTGGGCGATGCCGCAGGCTCGCCCCTGAGCGCACGGATCAGCGGCCGCACGCCCATCAGCAGGACCAGCAGGACCGCGATGAGCGCAACCCCGCTGCGGAGCATCGCAAGGAACCACGGCGTCTGCCAGAACGGCTCTTCTTCGAGCGTCGCGGGCTGGAAGCTGCGGACCATGACCTCGACCTGGTCGCCGCGCTGGGGATTGGCTCCGACCGCCGCGCTGACCAGCTGGCGCAGTTGCTGGATGTCCTGCGCTTTCGCCTGCTTCATCGCCTCGGCCGAAAGCGCGACGGCCACGGTGAGGCGGCGCAGCTTGCCGGGTGCGGCGTTGGCGACCTGGACTTCGCGGCCGAGCTCATAGACGCGCGTGGCGCTGCTCTCGCCTGAGGTGCCGGCAGGCGTTGCCGCGGGCGGCGGCGTGCCCTGCGGTGCGCCGGGCTGGGCGGTCGTGGGCGGCGGCGGGGTGTTTGAGAGGACGCCCGGCACCCCGACCGCCGCGGTTCCCGCCGGGGCCTGCGAGGCGGCCTGCGTCTCCGAGCGGACCACGCCCTGCTTGTCGTAGCTTTCGCGGGCGCTGGTCACCTCGTCCATGTCGAGATCGACCTGGATCTCGCTGGAAAAGTTGCCCTCGCCGAGCATCGGGGTGAGCAGCTGCGCAACCTGGCGACGCAGCTTGTCCTCCATGCGTGCCTGGAGGTCGAGCCGGTCGGTGTCCCCGCCGCCCGCTTCGGAAAGCAGCCGGCCCTGCTGGTCGACGACCTTGACGGCTTCGACCGAAAGACCCGGCACCGAGCCTGCGACGAGGTTGCGGACGGCCGCGACCTGGCTGTCGGACAGCTGGCGTCCCTTGGCCAGCTTGAGCATGACCGAGGCGGTGGGAGCAAGGTTGTCGCGCACGAACACCGATTTCTCGGCCTCGGCGAGGTGGACCCGGACCGCCTCGACTCCGTCGATTTCCATGATCGTGAGCTGGAGCTCGCGCTCGCGCGCGGTGCGCAGGCGTTCGGCCTCCATCGTCTTCGACGCGCCCATCGGCATGTTGTCGAGCAGTTCGTCGCCGCCCTGCGGTGCGGCCACCGCGCTGTCGGAGGCGACGATCATGCGGGCCTTGTAGAGGTCGTCCTCCGCCACCGTCAGCGCCCCGGTCGCATTGTCGATGGCATAGGGGATCGCTGCCTTGTCGAGCGCCGCGACCACACCGGCGCGGTCGCTGTCGGAGAGCTGCGAGTAGAGCGTGCGTTGCGGCGCGGGGCTGAGCAGCGCCCACACCAGCGCCGCACCGCCAAGCGCGGTCAGGCCGCCGAACCACGGCAGGGTGCGGCGGATCGCGGGCTGGGCGGTGAACGCCCGGAGCCGGGCCAGCGCACTGCCGTTCGCGGGATCCGACAGCGGCGAGAGCAGGCTGGCGGGCGGGCCGCCGGCGGGTGCGGGGACGAGGTCGCTCATTTACCTCACACTCCCATCCGCATGATGTCCTGGTAGGCGGAGAGCAGGCGGTTCCTGACCTGCAAAGTCGCTTCGAACGCGACCCCGGCTTCCTGGCGGGCGAGCATGACCTTGGCGACATCGACGACCTCGCCGCGCTCGAAACCCTCGGAGAGAGCGCTGGCCTTCTCCTGCGTCGCGCTGACGCTGTTGAGCGCCGATTTCAGGGCATCGCCGAACCCGGCAGCGGGGCCGTTCGGCTGCGTCGCTCCGGCTCCGGGGGCCTTGAGTTCCTGCAGCAGTTTCGAGCGATCGACGATCTCCTGGCGCAGCGCCATGACCTGCCTGAGGCCCGCCGCGCCCCCGCCGATGCCCCCGACCCCGCTCATCGCCGGCCGCCTGCGACGGCGATGCCGGCCTCGCGGAAGCTGGCGAGGCGGTAGCGCAGGGTGCGTTCCGAGATGCCGAGGCGGCGTGCGGCGGCAACGCGGCTGCCGTTGCACGCCTCGAGCGTGGCGAGGATCGCGCGGGCTTCCGACATCTGCACGATATTGGACAGGCTCGCGCCGCTTTGCGGCACCGCCGGGACGGGTTCGGCGACAATCCGCGCGGGCCGGTCGAAGGCGATGTGCTCGGGCCCGATCTCGGCTGCGTCGCCGGCAAGCAGCAAGGCGCGGCGGATCACGTTCTCCAGCTCGCGCACATTGCCTGGCCACGAATGGGTGGCGAGCAGGCCAAGCGCGGCGGCAGAGATCCACGGCAGCGCGCGGCCCTGCGGGCAGTGGCGCAGCAGCAGCGCGAAGGCCAGCGGGGCCACGTCCTCGCGGCGTTCGGCCAGCGGGCTGAGGGCGAGCGGGAAGACATTGAGGCGATAATAGAGATCGGCGCGGAAGCGGCCCTCCTCGACCTCCTGGGGGAGGTCGCGGTTGGCGCAGGCGATGATCCGCACGTCGACCTTGACCGGCCGGGTCGCTCCGATCGGCACGACCTCACCCTCCTGCAGCGCCCGCAGCAGCTTGGCCTGGAGCGACAGCGGCATCTCGGCGATCTCGTCGAGCAGCAGGGTCCCGCCGCTGGCTGCGCGGAAGAAGCCTTCGCCGCCGGCATTGGCCCCGGTGAACGCGCCCTTCTGGTGGCCGAACAGCAGCGCCTCGAGCATGGTTTCGGGCATGGCCGCGCAGTTGACCGCGATGAACGGCCCGTCGCGCCGTGGCGAGCGGTCGTGGATGAAGCGGCTGAGCACTTCCTTGCCGGTGCCGGTGGGGCCGTTGATCAGGACCGGAATCTCGCTCGCCGCCAGCCGTTCTGCCAGGGCGAGGACCGACAGGCTGTCGGGATCGGCGGCGATCGGCGCGCCCGACGCGGCAGCGCAGGCGAGAACAGCCGCGAGGGCCCCCTCGCCCGCCCCGTCGACATAGCGGACGGTGAACTCGCGGCTCGCGTCGCGGGCGATGCCGGGGCTGGCAGCGCGGTGGAGCCGGATCGCGGTGCAGCGCGGCGGCAGCGGCGTACGGTCCGCGGCGTCGCGCAGCACGACCGGCTCGGTTCCGCCCAGCGCCGCGAGGACGCCTGCCGCGCGTTGGGCCAGCGGTGCGTGGCGCTGGGCAACCCGGTCGTCGGCTTCGATGCATGTCATTTTGGGTAACCCCCCGATTAACCACTCCGTCGGGGGCTTTTTCGCGCGGAAACCGTCAAACGCCGGGAAAGATTAAGCCTCGGGTTTCGCCTTAGGGAAAATGCGTAGGCGCATCGTCGGCGATCCGGTGCTGCTTAATTTCCGCGCCGCTGCGCCGCTCTAGTTCGTGGCAGCCGCGCCGTTCCGGGCCCGGCCGTCCATTCGGGACCACGAACGGAGACAACACATGGCTGTTATCAACACCAACATCAGCGCGATCAAGGCGGCCAACGCATCGAACAGCGCCAACAAGATGCTCGGCGTCGCGATGGAGCGCCTGTCGACCGGCAAGCGCATCAACAGCGCCAAGGACGACGCCGCCGGCCTCGCGATCGCCACCTCGATGACGTCGCAGATCAAGGGCATGAGCCAGGCGATCCGCAACTCGAACGACGGCATCAGCCTCGCGCAGACGGCCGAAGGCTCGCTCAACGAAGTCAGCAACATGCTCCAGCGCGTCCGCGAGCTGGCTTCGCAGTCGGCCTCGGGCACATACCAGGACACGACGGACCGCGCCTACATGCAGACCGAAGTCGATGAGCTGACCAGCCAGATCGACCAGGTCATCACCAACAGCAGGTTCAACGGCATCGCGCTGTTCGACGGCACCAACGCCACCGTGACGATCCAGACCGGCGCGAACGGCAGCGACACCGTCGATCTGGTCATGGCTGATCTGACCACCTTGGCTGCCAGCGGCGGCGCGGCGGGTTCCTACGACGTTTCGACCGCAGGCGCGGCGAACGCCCTGCTCGGCACGCTCGATACCGAACTCGATTCGATCTCCTCGGCGCGTTCGTCGCTCGGTGCGGGACAGAACCGGCTCGAATCGGTGGTCAACAACCTGACCAATACCGTCACCAACCTGTCCGACGCCCGCTCGCGGATCGAGGACACCGACTACTCGGCGGAAACGACGCAGATGGCCAAGGCGCAGATCCTCAGCCAAGCGTCCTCGGCGATGATCGCGCAGGCCAACCAGAGCCAGCAGAACGTCCTCTCGCTGCTGCGCTGAGGCCGGCAAGCTCCCTCGGGGCACCGGGGCCCGGCGGTCGCGCACCGCCGGGCCCTTTCTGGGTTTCGGGGCCGATTGGACGACCCCGCCCACTTCGGGTATGCTCGCGTGCGGGGGAAACCGAGGGGCTGCGGTTCGCGTGTCGGGGGCGACGAATTTCGTCATTCTGTTTGTCGGACGTTCCGGCAGTTCGTGGCTCGTCGAGGCGCTCGACGGCCATCCCCGCATCGTGTCGCGCGGGGAGGAGTTGGTCGGGCGCGACGGAGCCGATCAGATCCGGTGGATCGAACGATTCTTGCGCCCCTCGCTCCTGAGACGGGAACGCGCGAAGGGATTCAAGACCAAGCTGATCGATGTGGCGCAGCCCGAGCGTTTCGCTGACATCCTGCGGCAGCGGGAGTGCCGCGTCATCACCCTCGTCCGTCACAACGCCGTCCGCCAGACCATTTCATGGTCCCGCAGCGAGGCGCTGTTCGCGGAGCATGGCCGGCACAATACCGACGATCCGGCGCAGGTCCCCGGAGCGGTCCGGATCGAGCCCGGCGAATTCGTCGAGCGGCTTGGCTGGATCGAGGAGGGTCGCCAGGAAGTGCTCGACTTTGCCGCCGGCCTCGGTCTGCCCCTGCTCGGGATCAGTTACGAAGACATGGTTCGGGACACGTCCCGGACCTTTGCCGCGGTCCAGCGCTTTCTCGGCGTGGAGCCGCGGGCTCTCAACGCGGGACTGCTCAAGATGACCGGCGAGGACCTCTCGGGCGCGGTCAGCAACCTCGCCGAGCTGCGCGACGCGGTCGGCAGCGCGGAGCATCGCCGGATGTTCGAATGAGTGCGGCGGGCCGGAGCCCGCCGCGCCATCTCGTCAGTGGATCCCGATCGTATCGGGGTTGCCATCAGGATCGGACTTCACCGTCCCGCCGGAGCGGATCGAGCCGAGCAGGAGCAGCCCCGCCATGTGCGGCGAGGCCATCGAGGTGCCCGAAATGGTGTTGTAACCGCCGTTCAGCCAGGTCGAGTTGATCGAAACCCCCGGCTCCGCATAGTCCACGGGCGGATTGCCGTAGTTAGAGAAGCTGGCGAACGTGTCGGTACTGTTGATCGCCGAGATCGTGTAGATATTGGGCCCGTTGGCCCGCGCCGGCGAGTGGTTGTTGGCGTCGTCGGTCTCGTTGCCAGCGGCCAGCGCGAAACGGACCTTGGTCGAGGCGTTGATCACGGCCTGGTCGAGCAGGGCCGAGACCGGACCGCCAAGGCTCATGTTGGCGACGTCGCCGGTAGCGCCGTTGGCGGCGACCCAATCGACCCCGGCAATGACGTCCGAATAGGCACCGCTACCGCGCCGGTCGAGGACACGGATGGCGACGACTTTGGCGCCCGCCGCGACACCGATCACGCCGATCGTGTTGTCCTTGGCCGCAATGGTCCCGGCCACGTGCGTGCCGTGGCCATTGAGATCCTGCGGCGAGTTTTCGCGGCTGACGAAGTTCTTGCTGCGGGCAACATCCACGTTGAGATCGGGGTGCGAGAGATCAATCCCCGAATCAATCACCCATGCCGTTCCGGTCGCACCGGAAATCCCGCCGCCGACGCGCAGGATGCCATAAGGCCTGGTTTGCGCCGGCTGGGTGCCGCCGCCGCCTGGCCTGGCCGCGATCATGATCGGTGCGGGGATGCGGGCAATCCGGTCGGCCTCGCAGGTGCCGATGTTCGGGTTATGCGCCTTCATCTGCGCCAGGCCCCGTGCCGAGGCGTGGACGGAGAAGCCCTGCAGCGCGGTGGTGTAGACGTGACCGAGCTGGCCGCCGCCGGCCGCTGCCGCGCGTGCCGCTTCGGCGCGTTCGTTCCCGCGGCCGACCGCGCCGGCCTTGAATGCGCAGATCCACGCATCGGCGATGGTGTCGCCTTCGACCGCCGCAGGTGTGGCGTTGACCGCAACGTCCGGCGCCTTGCTGGCACTCGCGGAAAGCCGGACCGCTGAACCCGACAACATTCCCGAACCGCCACCCGCGGCGGCATAACCCATCCCGGCCAGCGCGAGCGCGCCGACCGTCCCAAGCACATATGCCTTCTTCATCAACCGGAACCCCTTCCTGATTTGATGCGAGTGAAACTATCGCATCGATCCGGAAGCGCCAGCCCCATCCGTGGTTTGCCGGGCCGAAAGCATGAATTTCACCTCCGATGCGGGGCTATCCGACTCTGGTCAGAGCAGCGCAGGATGCCTAGGCTTCGGCGCGATGGGGATTGAGCGCCGTCTGTGTCGCATCATCGCGGGCCTCGCCACCGCCGCACTGCTGCTGCCCGCTGTGCCGCTCGAAGCGGCCGGCAAGCGGCCGGTCCGCGGTGCTGCGAAGGCGGCCGGCCCGGTCCTCCCGGACAAAGTGTCCTGCGTGCTGGACGCGATGCCGCAGGAAGACCGCGAGATCGCGTTGATCCTGATGATCGACGAGCTTCAGCGCGGCGGCGATGACACGAATTCGCCGCGGACCGACGAGATCGACCGATTGCTCCGCCTGGGAGAGGGGCGGTGCGTCGACGCTTGGCCGTGGACGGCGGGCAAGTCCGGCAGCTCGATCGCGTATGCCGCTGCTGCGCTTTACCACGAGGCCAACATGCAGGCGGTCGCGAACACCGGCCACGATCCTGCGGTGGTCGAGCGTTGGTTCGCCGAGAATCGCGCGCAGATCCTCAAGTCGCGCAACCCTGCGCGGTTATGGGCTCCGGCGTTGCAGAAACATCTCAAGGATCTTGCGTGGGGTGACAAGGACGCGCCTGCCGTCGGATTCGCCACGCTGCTTCTGGCGGACCTCGTCACCCTCGCACTGATCGAACAGGACTTCGCGCGGGGGGTCTACATCGACCGCAGCGAATGAATGTGCTGCCTTCAATGCCGGTTGCGGTCATCCTCCGGCGAATGTCTGTCCTCCGATGCGGCAGCGCCGGCGGCAGCATCCGCGGTGGCTTCCTCACCGGGCAATGACAGCATCGCCCGATAAGTCGACGCGCGCCGCTTGGGCTCGAGATCCGCGATAGCCTCGAGCGCCTGCAGACCGCTGCGGCAATCGGCCTCGTCGCCTTCGCCCAACCAGTCGAAGTGGCCGCGCGCGGCGATCTTCTTGGCCGCCTTGCGGAACACCCGGGTCGCCTCCTTGTCGCTCATTCGCGGAACGCGTGCCGGCTCGGAAAACAGCCGGACCATGAGCGCATCCTCGCGGGCGGCAAACGCGGCGATCTCGGGATTGGGCGCCTTCGGGACGAGGTCTCCCGCAGGACGGCACGAGGCATACCCAAGCTGCCGTTCGCTCCGCGCCATGTCTCCATACAGCACGATGGTGGCGTCGAGCAGCGGATCGGGGGCGGCCGGGAGCTCCTTCAGGGCGAAGTCCACGATCACGGCGCGGCCGGCCCAGCGGGCGATCGAGGGGCGCAGGCCGGTGTTGATCCCGCGCCACACCTCTTCCGCTGCCGCCTCGAAGGTTGCAGGTGAATAGGCGCGGAGCGCCTGCCACAGCGGCAGCCTCGCCAACGCTTCGTCACTCTCGGCACGGGGACTGCCGATCCCGGGCGGCGGGGGCAGTTCGGGCCGGGCGGCAAAGCGGGTATCGACGCGCGCGGCGCGCAATTCCGGCTCTTCGGGATACCACATCGTCTCGCTTGGCGTGGCGAGCGCCCTGGCGATGAATTCGCCATCCACGCCGCCGATTTCGTAGGATTGCCGCATCAACGCTGTGCCGCTGATGCCGACGATGGGTGGGAAGCCCCGGTCGGCCGAGTATGCTGTGGGCTCGTCCTTCGAAACTTCGATCGTCCCGTCGGCACCCAGCGAAAAACCCTGGTGGAACCCGATCCGCGCCGCCGGGCCGAGCACCCGCTCACGCCCCGCAATGAAGGCCATGGTGCAGGCCGAGGCACAGACCTGCTCGACATAGGTATCGAGCCCCCGGCGGCGTATATAGAGGCCGATCATCCGCCCCTCGATCGTGACCCCGCCGTAGGACGCAAGATAGACCCGGCGCAGCCGCGTCGCCGGTTCGGCGACCTGCGACACCTTGAGGTACGCGCCCTCGTCGAACGTGCCGACGATGTAGAGCGTCTCTCCGTCTTCAGAGAGCAGTACCCGGGGCGGCTGGCCGAGGCTTTCGGCGAACTGCGCAAAGGAAGGAGCAGGTGCCGGGGCGGCGACGGCAGGCGTGGCGATCGCGCCCGGCCTGGCTGCAGCCGGAATGGACATCGTCCAGCCCGCCGCAAATGCCGCCAGTGCCAAGCCGAGCCGTCGTCCCATCTTCCTGACGCTGCCCCAATCGGCCTTCGCCGACAAGGGATCACCCGCATTCAGCGCGCGAGAAGGATCGAAATCCGGCGGTTGCGCGGGTCTTGGGGGTTGTCCCTCACCAGCAGCTCGCGATCGGCCACGCCTTCGATCCGGGCGAAACGATCGGGGGCTATGCCGCTCCGCATCAGCGCCTGGCGGGTCGCCTCGGCACGGCCGGCGGAGAGCGACCAGTTGTTTCCGCCGCCATCCTTCCATGGCAGCGCGTCGGTGTGGCCGCGGATGGTGAGCAGTCCTCCGTCCGGTCCCACGGCCCCGCTGATCGCGCCGAGCAACGCCACGGCCTCGGGCGTCAGCACGGTGGTGCCCAGCCGGAACATCGCGAAGTCGGCATCGTCGACCAGATCGATGCGGATGCCCTCGCTGGTGTCGACCAGCCGCACCTGCCGCTGCAGGCGGCGCAGCTGGGCGTTTTGCTCGAGCTTCTCCTTGAGCGCCTGCTCGAGGTGCTGGACACGCTTGGCGTGCGCCGCGCCTTCCTTCGGCCCGCCAGTCGTGTCGAGCGGGATGGTCATGGTCCGGGTGCCGGTCTGGCCCTGGCGGTTGGGATAATTGTCGACATCGGTGATGGAATTGCCGCCCAGCAGCCCGTTCGAGCCGGCGCTCTCCTGACGAAGCTTGACCAGCGTCGGCGTGAAATAGTCGGCGATGCCCTTGCGCTGCTTTTCGGTGGTGGCGCCAAGCAGCCACAGCAGCAGGAAGAACGCCATCATCGCGGTGACGAAGTCGGCGTAGGCGACTTTCCACGCGCCGCCGTGGTGGCCTCCGGCGACCACCGTCACCTTCTTGACGATGATCGGCGCGACCGGCTCGCTCTTGCCCTTGGGCGGCGCCATCTCAGCGGCCCCGCAGGCTGTCGAGCAGCTCGTTGAGGCCGGGGCGGAAGGCGTGGCCCAGGCCCGAGCGCGCGCTTTCGACCACCAGCGGCTGCGGGTGGCCGTGGAGGGAGGCGATGATCACCTGCTTGACCGCGTGGAAGATCTGCTCGTCGGCGTCGTTTACCTGCTTCAGCCGCGAGGCGAGCGGCGCGACCATGCCATAGGCCAGAAGCACCCCCATGAACGTGCCGACCAGCGCCGAGCCGATCATTCCGCCCAGCACCGACGGCGGCTTGTCGATCGAGCCCATGGTCTTCACCACGCCCAGCACCGCCGCGACGATGCCGAGCGCCGGCAGCGCGTCGGCCAAGTTCTGGAGGATGTGCTGCGGTTCCTGCATCTCGTGGAACACGGTCTTCATCGAGTTGTCCATGACCTCCTCGACCGCGTGGGTATCGAGCGTGCCCGACGACACCACGATAAGGGTCAGCGTGTCGGCGATCAGGTGGACCAGCTCCTTGTTGGCAAGGAGGCGCGGGAACTCGGCGAATATCGCGCTGTTCTGCGGCTCGGCGACGTGGCTCTCCAGCGCCACCGGACCATCGGAGCGGAGCAGTTTCATCAGCCGCGTGGTCAGGATGATCGCGTCGATATGATCCTGCTTGGTGTGCTTCGGGCCCTTGAACACGCGGCCCAGCCCGCCGCCCAGTGCTTTCAGTTCATGCATTGAGTTGCCGGTGACAAGCGCCCCCGCCGCCGCACCGCCGATGATCAGCATCTCGTGCGGGATTGCGTGCATGACCGGACCGAGCGCGCCGCCGGTGAGGGCAAATCCGCCGAAGACCATGACGATAAGGATGACAATTCCGACAACTGAAAACATGGGACGGGTTCCGGATGGGGGCGGCGCGGCTCAGCCGAGCGCGTCGAACAGGGAGAGGCGCGAGAGGCGGGCGAAGCTCGCCTGGCTCGCTTCGAGGACGGTCATGGTTTCCTGCAGGCGGGCGACAGTCTCGGCGAGGTCGGTCGCCCCGATCTCGCTCTGCTCTCCGGCGCGTAGTTCTGACAGGGTCTCGCGGCGCTGGGTGTTGAGCTCGATCCAGGCGAGACGCGAGCCCACCACCGTTTGCGCCGTCGTGACCGACTGCAGGCCGCTTTCCAGGGGGTCGAGGGCGGCCTTGGCGGCGGCGAGCGGGTCCGCAACCCCGCCTTGCAGCGCATCGGACAGCCCCTTGATCGTCGCCATGAGATCGGTGCCGCCGAAGCTCAGGAACTCGGGGCCCGTGATGCCGCGCATGACCGACTGGCCCTCGCCCAGCGACAGCTCGCCCGCGCTGGCGGTGCCGACGTATCCGGCGTTGCCGGCGGCATCGAGCGTATAGGCCGGGCCGCTCACCTCGCCGCCGAACAGCGCGTGGCCCGCACTGTCACGACTGTTGGCGAGGGCGACGAGGTCGCCGTGGAGCTGGCCGAGCTCGACGCCGATCCCGGCGCGCTGGGCGGCCGTGAGCGTTTGGTTGGACGCCTGCGTCGCGAGTTCCTGCGCCCGGATCACGAAGTCGGCGAACGAGGACAGGGCATCGTCCGCCAGCTGGAGATCGGCATTGGCGCGATCGGCGTTGGTCGTGTCGATCTTGGTCAGCGACTGTGCCCGGGCAAGCACGCGAAGCCGCGAGGCGGCAACCGGGTCATCCGAGGAGCGCGACAGCCGCTCGCCTTTCCCGATCTGCTCCTGCAGGTCCTCCGCGCGCTGGCGCAGGCCGCCGATCGAGAGCGTGGCCCGGTCATAGAAAGCGCCGGTGCTGGTGCCGCGAATTTCGGTCGTCATGGGATCCTCACCTGATGGACAGCAAGGTTTCGAACAGGCTCGAGGCGACCTGCATCACCCGCCCGTTGGCCTGGAACGCCTGCTGGTAGCGGACGAGGTTGACGGCCTCCTGGTCGAGATCGACCCCAGCCTGCGACTGAAGCGAGATCCGGGTGGTGTCGGCGATGGTCTTCAGCGCATCGCGGGTCACGGTGCGCCCCGCAACGGTGCCCGAAATGTCGAACAGCAGCTTGTCGGTCTCGCCCGCCGGGTCGCCGCTGGCCAGGGCGGCGCGCAAGCCGTCGAGCGCTGCCGGGTTGCGACTCTGCGGACCCGAGCCGGCCGGTGCGGTTGCCATCTGCGAACCGTCGTTCAGCGCCAGCGTCATGCCGCCCGCCCCGCCACCGACCCCGGTGAAGAAGGGCTGAGCCGCATTGCCGGCGAGGTCCACGCCGCCCGCCTGCGCGGTGTTCGCCGCCGACATGATCGCCTCGGCCACCGTATCGAGCCGGCCGCGGGTGTCGACGAGCTCGGCCAGTGCCAGCGCCTTGCCGGCGAGCGAGCCGCCCGAGACCGTCACCGGACCGCCCGCAAGCGTGAAGGACAGCGTGCCGTCGGCTGCCTTGCTGACGGCCAAGGCGCTCGCCGTCCCGCCGCTGACCAGCGTCGGCCCGGTCGGTCCGCCAAGGCTCACCTCCACGGTGTCGTCGGCGGAAATCCTCGTGGCGACATCGGTGTACTGGCTCAGCTGTTCGAGCAGTGAATCGCGCTGGTCGAGCAGGGCCGACTTATCGCTGGTCGAATCCGCTGCGCGCGAGAGGCGCAAGTTGGTTCGCGCCAGTTCGCCTGCCAGGCGGTTGACCTGCGTCACGTCGTCGTCCGCGGTGAAGTGAAGGCCGTCGCGGGCGGAATCGAGCGCGCTGGAAGCGATGTTGAAGGTGCGCACCAGCGTGCGCGCATCTTCGAGCACGGCCGCGCGCAGCGACGGATCGACCGGGTCTCCGGCAAGTCGCTCGACCGCGCCCTCGAAGCCCACGATCGCCGGATAGACGCCCGATTGCTCGACCGCGGTTTCGATGTTCTCGAGCCCCGCGACTTCGGCGTCGGCGCGGGCGAGGTCGGCGCCGGTGCGGCGGACCTCGGCCTGGCGGAACAGGTCGGCCTGGCGGACCACGCTGCGCAGGCGCACGCCCGACAGCGAAATGTCACCGATCCGCCCCTGCCCGCCCGCCGAGGCGACCTCGGCCAGGCTGACGGTGCGGCGCACGTAGCCGTCGCTCGAGGCATTGGCGATGTTCTGCGCGGTGACGTCGAGCGCGATCCGCGCTGCCTGCGCGCCGCTCTTGCCGATGGAGAGCAGGTCGGAGGGCACTTACACCTCCCGGTCCCAGATTACGCCAGTGCTGTCCGTTCCCCTCCCGCTTGCGGGAGGGGTCAGGGATGGGCCGGGAGCCACTGTGCTGTCCGGATCAGGCCCACCCCCGGCCCCTCCCGCATGCGGGAGGGGAGAAATGCGCGCCGCCAGCGCCGCCTCGACCTGCCTCGCAATCCCCAGCGCGCCGGTCTCGGCCGCGATCTCGGCGAAGCGTTCGTCCTGCATCTGGCGGAAGGTGCCCAGCGCCTGGCCGCCCAGCAGCGCATCTGCGCCGAACGAGGTCTTGCGCGCCTCGGCCAGCATCTGGCGGACGAAGATCGCCTCGAACTGCTTCGCGGCGGCGGTCAGCTGCGCACGCTGCGTGTCGGCACGGGCCGCGGGAGGGATAGGGGCGATGGTCATATCACCACCATCTCCGCCTTGAGCGCCCCTGCCTGTTTCAGCGCCTCGAGGATCGCAACGAGATCCGAGGGACTGACGCCGAGCGTGTTGAGCGCATCGACCAGCGAAGACAACGACGCGCCGGGTTTCAGCAGTGCGACGCGGTCGCCCTGCTCCTCGGCGCTGATCGCGCTGTTGGGCGTGACGGTGGTCTGCCCGTCGCTGAACGGCGCGGGCTGCGAGACCTGGGGCTTCTCGTCGATCCTCACCACCAGCTTGCCGTGGCTGATCGCGGCGGGGGAGAGGCGCACTGCCGAGTTGATCACGACCGTGCCGGTGCGGCTGTTGACGATGACTTTCGCGGCGCTTTCCGCCGGGGTCACGTCGATCATCTCGATTGCCGCCATGGACGAGGCGCGGAGGTCCGCTCCATCGGGGAGGTACAGGGCGAGGGTCACCCCGTCCTCGACCATGGCGGTGCCGGGGAAGCGGGCGTTGATCGCGTCGCGCACGCGCGCGGCGGTGAGGAAGTCGGCGGTGAACAGGTTCCAGCGCAGCACTTCGCCCGATGCGAAGCCGGTCGGCACCGCACGCTCGACGCTCGCACCTTCGGCGATTCGGCCGACGGTGGGCACGTTGACGGTGAGCTGCGAGCCGTCCTTGGCGGAAATGCCCAGCCCGCCGACCGCGAGGTTGCCCTGCGCCATCGCATAGATCTGCCCGTCCGCGCCGTAGAGCGGCATCAGGATCAGCGCCCCCCCGCGCAGGGACTTGGCCTTGCCGAGCGTGGACACGGTCACGTCGATCCGCTGCCCCGGCTTGGCGAAGGGCGGCAATTCGGCTGTCACCAGCACCGCGGCGGCGTTCTTGAGGCTGGGATTGACGCCCTCGGGCAGGTTGACGCCGAGCCGCCCGGACACGCCCTTCATCGCCTGGCCGAGGTATTCGAGGTTGTCGTCGCCCGTTCCGGCGAGACCCACGACCACGCCGTAGCCAGTCAGCTGGTTCGAGCGCACGCCCTGGAACGCGCCAAGATCGCGGACGCGCTCGGCGTGAGCGGGGAGGGCGGCCAAAACCATGGCGAACAGGAAAAGCACCGCGATCGCGGCGCGGTGGATGCGGCGGGAGGTCTGGATCGGCATGATTCCTCGCCTTCAGAACGGGCTGATCGTGTTGAAGAAACGCGACAGCCAGCCCTCCCGGCCGGCCCGTTGGACCGATCCGTTGCCAGCGTACTCGATCCGCGCATCGGCGACGCGGGTCGATGCGACGCGGTTGTCGGGGCTGACGTCGGCGAGCCGGACGATCCCCGAGAACTGCACCCATTCCTGGCCCTGGCTCAGCAGCAAGCGCTTTTCTCCGCGGACGAGAGCGGTGCCGTTGGCCCGCACCTCGGCGATGGTGACGGACACCTCGCCGCCGAGCGAACTCGTCTGCGTGGCATTGCCCTGCCCGTTGAACGACGAACCGCCCGACGCTTTAAGGGCATCGGGATTGAGGAACGACAGCGGTCCGGCGCTGGGCGGGACGACATTGAAGCTGCCCTTGCGGTCGCTCTTGCTGCCGGCGGACTTGGTCGTGGTCATCTGCTCGACCAGCACGATCGTGAGCGGATCGCCGACCGCGCGGGCGCGCTGGCCTTCGACGAGGCCGGCGTATCCGGCGGAGGCGTTGAAGATCGCCCCGTCGGCCGGCTTTTCGGCCGGGGCTGCAGGGAGCACGGGCTGGAACCCCTGCGGCGCCTTGCGGGCCTGGGCGGGGGAGAAGACAACCAGCAGCGCCGCGAGCGCAACCATGCCCCCCTCCCGCAAGCGGGAGGGGCTGGGGGTAGGCCAGGAGCCGGTGTGCTTTCCGGGCAGGCCCACCCCCCGGCCCCCTCCCGCTTGCGGGAGGGGGAGACAGGAGCTTCGTTTCATTGCACCGCTCACAGCGTCTGGTTCGCGTTCTTGAGCATCTCGTCGACGGCCGAGATCATCTTGGAATTGATCTCGTAGGCGCGCTGGCACTCGATCATGTCGACCAGCTCCTCGACGACGTTGACGTTGCTCGCTTCGAGGTAGCCCTGTCGCACGTTGCCGCGCCCGCCTTCGCCGGGAACGCCAAGCTGCGCCGCGCCGCTGGCCGCGGTTTCGAGCAGGAAGTTGTCGCCCTTTTCCTGCAGCCCCGCAGGATTGGGAAAGCTGGCCACGGTGATTTGGCCAAGCTGGCTTGGCTCGGCCTGTCCGGCGAGCGCGGCCGACACGGTGCCGTCCGCAGATACCGTCAGCGAAGTCGTGCCTTCGGGCACTGTCACCGGCGGCTGGAGGGCATAGCCTTGCGCCGTCACCAGCAGGCCCTCGGCGCTGCGGCTGAAGTTGCCGGCGCGGGTATAGCCAAGCTGTCCGCCGGGAAGCTGGACCTGGAAATAGCCGTCGCCATCGAGCGCGAGGTCGAACGCATTGCCGGTCGCCTGGAGCGATCCCTGGGTATCGATCCGGCTGGTCCCCTGCACGCCGACCCCGGTGCCGAGGTTCAGGCCGACCGCATAGGCGCTTTCGCTGCTCGACTGCTGCCCGGCGACGCGGGCGTCCTGGTAGGCGAGCGTGGCGAAGTTGGCGCGGTCCTTCTTGAACCCGGTGGTGCCGACGTTGGCGAGGTTGTTGGCGATGACCTGCATGCGCAGGTCCTGCGCCTCCAATCCGGTGCGGGCGACGTGAAGGGCGGAAGTGGGCATGGGCGGAATTCCTTCAGTTCAGGCGCATCAGGCTGGTCCCGCCCTCGTCGATGTCGCGGGCGGTGGCGATGATTTTGGTGCGGATGTCGAACAGGCGCTGGGCCTCGACCATTTCGACGAGGACCTGGGTGGGATCGACGTTGGATTGCTCGAGGGTGCCGGTCATGACACGGGCTTCCTCGTCGCCGGGCAGCGCGCCACCCCCCTCCACGCGGAACAGCCCGTCGAGCCCCTTGGCGATCTTCGTGCCGGCGGGTGACGCCAGCTTGATCCGGGCGAGCGGCGCGGGCGGGGCTTCGGGCGTTGCCGGATTGGCGACGAGCACGGTCCCGTCGGGCGATATCGAGACCTTCGATCCCGGCGGCACCGTGATAGGTCCTGCATCGCCGATCACCGGGCGACCATCGCCATTCTGGAGCACGCCGGTCGGCGACAGCGATAGATCGCCGCGCCGGGTATAGGCCTCTTCCCCGTCCGCGGCCTGCACCGCGAGCAGCGCCTTGCCGGTCATAGCGAGGTCGAGCGCATTGCCGGTCTGGACCAGCGAGCCCTGCTTCATGCTCGCCCCGCGAACCTCGCCGCTGGTCATGGCCCGCGCTTCGAGCTGCGGACCCTTGAGCGTCATCGGCGTGAAGTTCAGCGTCTCGGCGCGAAAGCCGATGGTCTGGGCGTTGGCCATGTTGCTGGCGATGACCCGCTCGCGCACGTGGCTGCCGGTCATGCCGGAATAGGCGGTGAAGATGAGGCGGTCCATTTCGGCTCCTGGTTCCCCTCCCGCGAGCGGGAGGGGTTGGGGGTGGGCGCGGACCGGGGCAGGGCACCAGGCCCACCCCCGGCCCCTCCCGCATGCGGGAGGGGGGGGACGTTACGTCCGCAGGTTGATGATCGTCTGCGAGATCTGGGTCGCGGTATCGATGGCCTTGGCGTTGGCCTGGAAGTTGCGCTGGGCGGTGATCAGGCCGACCAGTTCCTCGGCGATATCGACGTTCGAGCGTTCGAGCGCGCCCGACAGGAGCTGGCCATACTGCGCGGTGCCCGGCTGGCCGTACTTGGGCGCTCCCGACAGCCCGGTCGCCTGCCAGTTCGAAGAACCGACCTGCTTCAGCCCGGTGGGAGCGATGAACGAGCCCAGCGCGACCACGCCGACGACTTGGTTGGTGCCGTCGGCGAACGAGGCCACCACAGCTCCGTCGCCATTGACTGTGAGCCCGGCGAAATCGGCCCCGGCAGCGTTTGTGGCCGGCACCTGCGCGTCGACCGGGGTCGTGCCCGAAATCGCTCCGGCGGCATCGACCGGGAATACCTGCAGCCGATTGTTCGACCCGTCGTGGATGAACCCCGAATCGTCGATCGTGAAGCTGCCGTTGCGGGTGAAGAGGGTCTGCCCGGTCAGCGCCGACTTGGTCGTGAAGAACCCGTCGCCGTTGATGGCGAGGTCGAGGGCGGAGCCGGTCTGCTCGACCGGGCCGAGCGCGAAGTTCTGGCTGATCGCCTCGACCGTCGCGCCGATCCCCTGGATCAGGCGCGGGTTGGTGTAGGCCGAGCCCGCGACGATGTCGGCGAAGTCGGTGCGGCTCTTCTTGAAGCCGGTGGTCTCCACGTTGGCGATGTTGTGGGCGATCACGCCGAGGTCGGTCTGGGCGTTCTTGAGGCCGTTGAGCGAAGTGTAGAAGGACATGGCTTTCTCCGGTTCAGGCGGAAGTCGTGGGCGCGGCGGCGGCCTGCTGGGCGAGCACGGCGTCGAGCTTGGTGGCGATCTGCTTGAGCGTTTCGCCCATCTCGGTGACGCCCGAAAGCGAGGAGAACTGCGCCATCTGGGCGAGCATCTCCTTGTTATCCATCGGGCTGAACGGGTCCTGCTGCTGCAGCTGGGCGGTCATCAGCTTGAGGAAATCGCCGGCACCAAGCGCGGCGAAGCCGGCCTTGGCGTCCTTGGGCAGGATCGTCGCCGATCCGGCGGAATTGACGGCAGATACGGTCATGGGAGGCTCCCGGTCACTTGTTCCTGAGGGTTTCGAGCATCAGCTGCTTGGCGGTGGACAGCGCCTCGACCAGGTTCTGGTACTGTCGCGAGGCATCGAGCATCTCGACCATCTCGGCGTTCTCATCGACCGGCGCCGACCAGACATCGCCATTGGCGTCGGCCAGCGGATGATCCGGATCATGTTCTCGCAGCGGAGTTGCAGAGGACCGGTAGACGCCCTGCACGCGAACGGTGGCGAGCCCCGTGGTGCGATCGAGCTGTTCGGCGAAGACGGGACGGAGCGGGCGGTAGGCGTCCTGCTCGGACGCCGCGACCGACCCGGCGTTGGCGAGGTTCGAGGCGGCGGAATTCATCCGCACGAGCTGTGCCGACATGCCCCGCTGGGCGACGTCGAACAGGGTCATGGGGGCAGGCATCGTCATTCGCCCTTCAGCGCGCGGGTCACCGTCTCGACCCGGCCGCGGATGAACGAGAGCGTGGCGGAGTAGCCGACGGCGTTCTCGGAAAACGCGGTCTGTTCGGTCGCCATCTCGACGGTGTTGCCGTCGAGGCTGGGCATCACCGGCACCCGGTACTGCGCCGCGCCGCGCATCGCCTCGTCAAGACCGGCCCCGCCGGTTCGCGCCTTCAGTGCGGCGGCGAAATCGATGTCGCGCGCCTTGTATCCGGGGGTCGCCGCGTTCGCGATGTTCGAGGTGATCAGGCCCATGCGCTGCGAACGCAATTCCAGCGCCGCGCCGTGAATGCCGAACAGGGTCTCGCTCATTGTTCCTCCGCAGGGGATCGTGCGACCGACAATCAGCAAAGCGCGTGCCAAATGCCTAAAAGCGCAGAAGACTGTGGAATTGCGCAAAGCTGCGGGGCATCACCCGGCCAGTTGCTGCCGGGTCCGGCAAAATCGCGCCGCCGGGTGAAATGCCCCGCTGCCCGGCCGTCCTAGGAAGTCCCGGCACACGAAAGGCGCGACGACGGCGATGGAACTGGCAAATCTGCTCGACGGACCATCAGGCGCGATCGTCGTCGGGGGGACTTTCCTCGCAACCGTGTTGCGCGCCGGTCTCGGCGACAGCATCGCCGCCGCCCATGCGGTCGCCGGGCTGCGCCGGCGACACTTCGATGCGGCCGAAACGAAAGCGGTGCTCGCCGGGCAGGTCAGCGCGATCCGCCAGGACGGGCTGCTGCGCGCGGCCGTCCGGCACAGCGGCGATGCCGAGTTCGACGAGGCGACCGACGCGCTGCTGGAAAGCCGCTCGCTCGCCGCGCTGATCGAACGCCACGAGACGCACAAGGCGCGCCGCACCGCCAGCGCGGACAAGGCGGTCCGCACGCTGGCCCAGGCGGCGGAGCTGGCACCGGCCTTCGGGCTGGTCGGGACACTGGTGTCGTTGTCGCAGCTCCCGGCGGGCGGCCTTGCCCAGGGTGCGTTGTTCGGGGCCATCTCGATGGCGGTGCTGACCACGCTTTACGGCGTCCTTCTGGCGAACCTCGTGCTCGCCCCGCTGTCACGCGCGGTCGAACGCGCTGCCGAGGCCGAAGAGCGCCAGCGGCAGGAGGTGCTCGACTGGCTGGCCCTGCAGGTGGCGCCCGCCATCCCCCATCTCGCGCCCGTTGCCGAGCGGCCGCGCGCGCGTCGCCGCGCATGAAGGCGCGCGCTGGAAGCGGCTGGCAGACCGTGCTCGCCGACCTTTCGCTGATCCTGTTCATGCTGACGGCGGCCGCCGTTTCGAGCGCGCCTGCCGCGCCGAAGCCAGGGGTCGAGCCGGCGCCCATGCGGGGCGATCCCGTCGCGGTCTGGCGGCCCGGCCCCGGCGCGCCGCTGCTCAGCGAATGGCTCAAGGCGCAGGCCGCCGACCCGCGCCTGCGCCTGACGATCGTCGTGACCTATGGTCCGGGGCGGCGCGATGTTGCGCTGGCGGAAGCACAGCGCCTTGCTGCGGCGGGCGACACACCCTCCCGGGTGATCGTCGAGCCGGGACAGGAGGGCGGGGCCTTCGCGGCCCTGACCTATGACCTCGATGGGCTGGCACGCGGCTTGCAGTGATCCGGGGCAAAGCCACCGGAAGGAATCCTGTCGATGAAACGCCTGATCTTGCCGCTCGTGCTGGTGGCCGTTGCGCCATCCGCAAAGGCCGAAACGTTCGCCGATCTCGCCGCCATCGATGCCGCCGTGGCGCAGTTTGCGGGGGCCGCCATCGGACAGGCTGGCGGCGCGACGCTGCCGGTCGACCGGCGCCTTCGCCTTGCCGCCTGCCGGCAACCGCTTGCCCTCGGCTGGAACGGAGCGCGCCGCGACGCCGTCGTCGTGTCCTGCCCGGACGCGGGGTCTTGGCGCATCTTCGTGCCTCTGCTGGTCGCCGCGCCGGCCGTCGCCGCCACTCCCGCGGTTGCCCGCGGCGAAGCGATCACGATCGAGGCGAGCGGTGAGGGATTCTCCGTCTCCCAGCCCGGCGAGGCGCTCGAGGCCGGCGCGGTCGGGGCGTGGATTCGCGTCCGTCCTGCGGGCAAGAGCGAACCGCTGCGCGCCCGGGTGATCCGTCCCGGCCTCGTCTCGCTGCCGGTCCGTTAGGCCGGCGGCAGGAATTTTCCGGATGCGCCCTTAAACCCGGCAGCGTCCGTCCGTCCTTGCCCATGGAGACCAACCATGGAGCACGACCATGCCCCCGATTGAAATCGGACCGACACGGCCGGTTGGGCCGGTGCAGGTCAGGACTGTCACCGTTTCCCCGGGCAACAGCCGGGGCAACGCCAACGCCCGCCCAGCCGCACCCGCATTGGAGCGCAGCGCCGCATTCGATGCCGGTGCGCCGCCCGTCGATGCCGAGCGCGTCGCGGTCATCCGCAAGGCGGTCCAGCAGGGCAGCTATCCGGTGATCCCGACCAAGATCGCCGACGCGATGATCGCCGCCGGCATGTTGCTGAGGAGCCCCCAGGAATGACCATGACCAAGGCCGAACTGCGCGAGACGCTGCGGCAGATGCTGGCCGTTCTCGAAGACGAGCGGCAGGCGCTTGCCGGCCTCGACGTCGAGGCAATCACCCTCGCGGCGACTGGCAAGGAGGCACTCTGCGGTCGGCTCGACACGGCGAGCCCGCTTTCGCTCGACGCCGAATGCCGCGGCCTTGTCGAGGCGGCGCGGCGGCTCAACGAGGTCAACCGCCAGGTCCGCAACCTCGTCGCCGCCAACGTCTCGGCGCGGCTGGACGCCCTGACCGGCTCGGCCGCGCTCTACCGGGCGAAACCGGCGCTGGTGCTGGCGGCCCGCCGCAATACGTAATCACCCGTAGCCGCACGTGGCACGGCCTTTGCTGAACCCCCTTCGTCGCAACAGACGGAGCGCGTTCGTGGGGTCAGTAACGGCAATCGGACAAGGGGATGTGCGCGCGGCCATCGCGGTGGCGGCGCAGCGGACCGGGGTCGATTTCGATTACCTGCTTGGCCAGGCCCGGCTGGAATCCAGCCTCGACCCTTTGGCGCAGGCCGGCACCTCGAGTGCGGCCGGGCTTTACCAGTTCACCGGTGGCACCTGGCTGGCGACGCTGGACCGGCACGGCGCGGAGCACGGCCTCGGCTGGGCCGGGGCCGCCATCGAGGGCGGGCGCGTCGATGATCCGGCGTTGCGGGCGCAGATCATGGCGATGCGCTTCGATCCCCAGATGTCCGCGCTGATGGCCGCAGAACTCGCCAACGACAACAAGGCCGCCCTGACCGGCGCGCTGGGGCGCACGCCCGACAGCGCCGAACTCTACCTCGCGCACTTTCTTGGCGCGGAAGGCGCGGCGAATTTCCTGGCCGCACTCGCCGCCGACCCGTCGCAGAGCGCGGCGGCGGTCAACCCGCGCGCCGCCGCTGCCAACCGCGCGATCTTCTATGACAAGGCCGGCGCGCCGCGCTCGCTGGGCGCGGTGATGGACCTGCTGCGCGGAAGGCTGGACGCGGCGATGGAGGGCGGGTCGCTGCCCCAAGGCGGCTGGGCCGGAACGGCCGGAGTGCCCGCCTGGGCGCGCAGTGATGCGTCGGCCACCGAGCCCGCCCCATCCCCGAGCGCTCCTTCCATGGCCGACACCCTGCGCGATGCCTTCGCGCTTGGCGACCGCTCGGCCGCCCCGGCCCATGTCCAGGCCGCCTATGGCGCGCTGCGGAGGTTCGGGCTTTGAGCCTGATGAAGCGCATCGGCAGCCCTGCCGCGCTCGCGCTTCCGGCGGGCATCCTCACGCTCATCGTGCTGATGATCGTGCCCACGCCGGCGGTGCTGCTGGATGTGTTCTTCGTCCTCAATATCGCGCTGTCGGTGGCGATCCTGATGGCGGCGATGAATGCGGAGAAGCCGCTCGACTTCTCCTCGTTCCCTTCGGTGCTGTTGTTCGCGACACTGCTGCGGCTGGCGCTCAACGTCGCATCGACCCGCGTCGTCCTGGTCAACGGGCACGAAGGCGGAGCGGCGGCGGGCCACGTGATCGAGGCGTTCGGCGCGTTCCTGATCGGCGGCAATTTCGCGGTCGGCCTGTTCGTGTTCATGATCCTGATGATCATCAACCTGGTCGTGGTGACCAAGGGCGCGGGCCGCGTGTCCGAAGTCTCGGCGCGCTTCACCCTTGATGCCCTGCCCGGCAAGCAGATGGCCATCGACGCCGATCTTGCAGCGGGACTGATGACCGCCGACGAAGCCAAGGCCCGCCGCCGCGAAGTCGCGACCGAAGCGGATTTCTATGGCTCGATGGACGGCGCGAGCAAGTTCGTGAAAGGCGACGCGATCGCCGCGCTGCTGATCCTCGGCGTCAACATCATCGCCGGCTTCTGCCTCGGCATGCTCAGCCACGGCCTCACCGCTGCGGACGCCGCGCAGAAGTACGTGACGCTGGCGGTGGGCGACGCGCTGGTGGCGCAGGTGCCCGCGCTGCTTCTGTCGATCGCCGCCGCGGTGATCGTCACCCGCGTTTCCGACAGTCGCGATCTCGCAGGACAGATCGGCGGCCAGTTCTCCGACCCGCGCACGTGGCTCCCGGTGGCCGGCATACTCGGCGCGATCGGGCTCATACCCGCGATGCCGCAAACGGTGTTCCTGCCTGCGGCGGGCCTGGCCGGATGGCTGTGGTGGAGCCTGCGCAAACGTGCCGCCCGCGCCGCCGAGCCCGTCGTGGCCGAACCGGTCGCGGTCGATCCCGCGCGGATCACGCTCGACGACGTGTCCGATCATACGCTGGTGACGATCGAACTGGGATATGGCCTCGTTTCGCTGATCGACGACCGCCGCGGCTCGCCGCTGGTCACGCGCATTACCGGCGTGCGCAAGCAGCTCAGCCAGGGGTTCGGGTTCGTGGTCCCGCAGTTCCGGGTCCGCGACGCGCTGGAACTGCCGCCGGACGACTACCGGGTGCTGCTCGGCGGGGTGCCGATCGGCGGCGCGGCCATCCGCGCCGACCGGGTTCTCGCGATCGACGCCGGGGAAGCGCGGGCGGATCACGGGCTCAGCGGCGAAGCCACGGTCGATCCCTCGTTCGGCTGCCCCGCCTTGTGGATCGACCCGGCCCAGCGCGACCACGCCATCGCCGAGGGGTTCCTCACCGTCGATGCCTCGACCGTCATCGCGACCCACCTCAACCAGCTGCTCGGCGACCGGCCGCAGGAGCTGCTCGGGGCCGACGAGGTCCGCGACCTGCTTGACGCGGTGAAGGACCGCGCGCCGGGGCTCGTCGAAACCATTCATCCGCAGCCGCTCTCGCTCGGAGCGCTGACCCGCCTGCTGCGGGCCCTGCTGGCGGACGGGATCCCCATCGGCCATCCCCTGCCGCTGCTCTCGGCGCTCTCCGAAGCGGTCCAGCAGACCATCGAGCACGACCGCCTCGTCGACCTGCTTCGCGCCGAGCTGGGCGCCTTGCTGGTGGCGCGGTGCTGCGGACCTCACGAGCGGCTGGCGGTGCTCACGCTCGACGCCGGGCTCGAGAACATGATCGTCCAAGGCATGCACGACCCGGCGACGGGGCAGCCGGTGATCGAGCCCGATCTTGGCCGCGCCATCGGCGAGCGGATCGCGGCGATCGTCGAAGAGCGCGGGCCGGGCGCTTCGGCTGTGGCGCTGATCGTCCAGCCGCGGGCCCGCCGCGCTCTGGCCGCCCTGCTCAAGCTGCGCGCGCCCGCGTGCCAGGTCCTGTCGATCTCCGAGCTCCCGCCGTCGCAGCCGATCGAAGTGATCGCGGTGATCGGCGAGCAATCTCAACCCGCGCCGCCCGCGCTGCCGCAACCGGAGACGGTTCCCGCATGAAACACGACCGCACATGAAGCATGATCACAGGGGCTTCGCCGCCGCCCGTGCTTATCAGGACGATGCCGCAGACCGGGTCCGCCGCTTCCTGCCGATGGTCCGCCGCCTCGCCTGGCACGTCCATGGCTCCGGCCGGGCCGGGATCGAGCTGGAAGACCTGGTCCAGGCCGGGCTCGTGGCCCTGACCGAAGCCGCACAGCGCCATGCCGGGCCGGGCGAGGACGGCTTTGCCGCCTATGCCAAGCTGAGGGTGCGCGGGGCGATGGTCGACCTTGTCCGCCGCGCAGCCCCGCTGTCGCGAGGGGCGGCAGACCGGCGGCGGCAGTTGCGCGAGAAGATTGCGGAGCTGACGGCCCGTTTCGGCCGCCCGCCGCACGACGCGGAACTCGCCGAGGCTCTCGGACTGAGCGCCGAGGAGCTCGAGGAGCGCCGCGCGTCCAGCGAGCCCTTGCGCTTCGAATCGATCGACGAGGCCTATTCCGAAAGCGATCTCGCCTTCGCCGACGAGCGGCCCGACGCCTTCGCATTGCTCGCCGACAGCGAGCTGCGCAGCGCGGTCGCAGAAGCGATCGCGGCCTTGCCCGAGCGCCTGCAAATGGTGATCCAGCTGTACTTCGTCGAAGAGTTGAACCTTGCGGAGATTGCCGGGGTGCTCGACGTGTCGATACCGCGTGTCCATCAGCTGAAAGCGCAGGCGCTCGACAAGCTGCGGGCCGCGCTCGGCGATGGCTTTGATATTTTCTGACCGGAGCGGCTTGACCAATGCCGCTTGCGCCACCTAAGGCCGGTTTAACCGCACAGTTAAATCTTGACGTAGCACTCGAGTTATATAACCAGGTGCAATACCTGATTTGAGGGGGATCGTCGACGATGGCCATCAAGACCCGCATCACCGAACTGCTCGGCATCGAGCGCCCGATCGTCCAGGGCGGAATGCAGAGCGTGGGCATCGCCGAACTTGCCAGTGCGGTATCGAACGCCGGCGGTCTCGGCATCCTGACCGCGCTCACCCAGCCCAGTCCCGACGCGCTGCGCGCCGAGATTGAACGCTGCCGGTCGATGACCGCCAAGCCGTTCGGGGTCAACATGACCGTGTTCCCGACAATCAACGCGCCTGACTACAAGGCTTATGCCCAGGCCGTCATCGACAGCGGTGTGAAGGTGGTCGAAACCGCGGGAACCCCCGCGGTGCGCGAGATCTGGGAGATGCTGAAGCCCCACGGCATCACCATCCTGCACAAGTGCACCGCGGTGCGTCACGCCGTCTCGGCCGAGAAGGCCGGCGTCGACGTGATCTCGATCGATGGATTCGAGTGCGCCGGCCATCCCGGCGAGGACGACATCCCGGGCCTGATCCTGATCCCCGCCGCCGCAGACAAGGTCTCGATCCCGATGCTCGCCTCGGGCGGGTTCGGCGACGGGCGCGGCCTTGCCGCCGCCCTTGCGCTGGGGGCCGAAGGGATCAACATGGGCACCCGGTTCTGCGCCACGCAGGAGGCGCAGATTCACGGCAACGTGAAGCAGGCCTACATCGACAATGA
The DNA here is from genome assembly GCF_058783565.1 of Novosphingobium sp. FW305-C-111. Taxonomy (NCBI): domain Bacteria; kingdom Pseudomonadati; phylum Pseudomonadota; class Alphaproteobacteria; order Sphingomonadales; family Sphingomonadaceae; genus Novosphingobium; species Novosphingobium sp. FW305-C-111. The sequence goes on along the minus strand of NZ_JBYSYP010000001.1, from coordinate 422,855 downwards.
CGAGCGCGGCACGCACCTCATTTTCCGCAGCTTCAAGAACACCGCCCGCGTCGGCAAGAGCCCGGTTTCGGACGAAGTCGCTCGCCGGCTGGCCCAGCCCGGCGCGCAGTTTTCCGACGTGCAGGAACTGGTCGCCGGATCGGCGGGCCGGGAACTGCTAGAGACCGGAGACCTCTCGAAGGGGATCTTCTGGGCCGGGATGGTCCAGGGCCTGATCCATGACATCCCCACCTGCCAGGAACTGCTCGACCGGATCGTGGGCGATGCCGAGGCGATCATCCGCAGCCGCCTCGCCGGCATGCTCGGCTGAACCTATTCTCGCCGTGGCGGCGACGGGAGGGGTCGCGGGGAGAAGCCTTCCCCGCGGCCCCTCTTCGTTTCAGCCGCGCATGACCCAGCCGCCATCGACATTGAGCACCTGCCCGGTCATCCACCGCCCGGCGTCAGACACGAGCATCAGCAATGGCCCGCACAGCTCATCGGGGTCGGCCATGTGGTGGATCGGCGTTCGCGAGGCGACGGCCTGGACCAGCGGGCTGTCGGGCGGGGTCAGCGACAAACCCGCCGCGCTGGTGGTCATTCCCGGAGCGATGGCGTTGACCGTGATGCCGTCGGGCCCGAGCTCCTTGGCGAGCGTCGTGGTCAGGCCCAGCAATGCGACCTTGGTAACGCCGTAGACGGTCTGTGCCGGGAAGGCCCCGGCGGAAAGCTGGTTAACGATACGCCCGCCGCCGCGCGCCTTCATCGCCGGAAGCACGGCCTGCGTGCAATTCAGCGCACCAGTCAGGTTGACGGCGAGCGCCCGGTTCCACTCGCCTTCACCGATCACGCTGGCGGGCGACCAGCCGATGTCGACCATCAGCGCGGCGTTGTTGACGAGGATGTCGATTCCGCCGAACGCCGCCTCGACCTGCTGCGCCATGGCCATGGTCGAGGCACGGTCGGTAATGTCGACCGCGATGCCGATGGCGTTATCGCCGATCTCTGCCGCAACCCCTGCCGCACCCTCGCCCGAAATGTCGGCGACCGCGACCTTCGCGCCCGCCTGGGCCAGGGCCAGGGCATAGGCACGCCCGATACTGTGCTCTCGCGCGCCCGCGCCGGTCACGATGGCGACCTTGCCGTCGAGGCGGAATTCCTGGTTGGAGAATGCCATATGTGCCTCCCTCAGCTGAAAATGCCGGCACCGACGCCGATCGTGACGGTCTTCATATGGAGGAACTCCTCGATCCCGGCCTTGCCGCCCTCCTTGCCGAAGCCGGAAATGCCGACTCCGCCGAACGGCGTATGCGGATTGATCTGGGTCGCGCCGTTGACATAGACCCCGCCTGCATGGAGCCGCTCCGCGACCCGGTGCGCGCGCTCGAGGTTGTCGGTCTGGATATAGGCGGCGAGCCCGTATTCGCTGTTGTTGGCGATGGCGATCGCCTCGTCCTCGTCGCGGAATTTCATCACCACCAGCGCCGGCCCGAAAATCTCGACCTGCGCGATCTCGCTGTCGGGATCGACGTCGGCGATGATCGTCGGCTCGATGAAGTTGCCCTTGGCGAGCGCGCCGCCGCAGCGGTTGCCGCCCAGCACGAACCGGCCCGAGCCTTGCTCTCGCACCCGGTCGAACATACCGGTGATCCGCTCCGCCGCGGCTGCGCTGATGACCGGGCCGACCCAGACGCCGGGCTCCATCGGATTGCCGACGGTAAAGCCCCTGGCGATCTCGACGAGGTTTTCGAGCACCTCGTCATAGATGTCCGCGTGGACCAGCAGGCGCGTCGGCAGCGCGCAGCCTTGCCCGGCGAGGATGCCGATGGTCCAGAAGATCGCCCGCTCGCACGCCTTGCGGATGTCGCAGTCCGGGAACAGCAGGCTGGCCGACTTGCCGCCGAGCTCCATGACCGACGGCTTGATCTGCTCGGCCGCGGCGGTGAGGATCTTGCGCGCGGTAAGCGGACCGCCGGTGAAACTGATCTTGCGAACCTTCGGATGGCGAACGATCGCCTCACCCGCCTCGCCGGTGCCGGGGATCAGCGAGAGCACGCCATCGGGAAGACCGGCCTCCTTCGCGCAGCGCGCGAACAATTCGGGCGCGAAGGGGGTGATCTCGGCCGGCTTGCAGATGACGCAGTTGCCGGCGGCGAGCGCCGCGGTGACCTTCATGCCAAGGCCGATCAGCGGTCCGTTCCAGGTGTTGATGATGCCGACGATCCCGATCGGCTCGGGCACCGAGTAGGACAGCTCGCCCCGCGTGTCGAAGGTCGACATCAGGTCGCCGGTCAGCTTGTCGCACCAGCCGGCGTAATAGCGGGTCCACGCGACGGCGGTATCGACGCCGCGTTCACCCTGGAACACCGGCGTCCCGCCGTCGAGCGCGGCGGCCTCGGCGAACTCGCGCTTGCGGGCCTCGATCAGGTCGGAAAGCCGGTTCAGGATCTGGCGGCGCTGCTCGGGCGCGGTCCGGCGCCAGCCCTCGCGGGCAGCTTCGGCGCGCTCGACGGCCTCCGCGACCTCGTCGGGTCCGGCGAGGGGGATCGTCGCGAGGACTTCCCCGCTGACCGGATGGATGTGCTCGCGGCTGCCGCCGCTGCCGCTCGCGCGGGCCTCCAGTCCAAGATGCAGGTGGACCGACGGAATGGCGAAGCCTGTCGACATGCTTTTCTCTCCCATGCGTTGACCACATGTAAACGGATGATTACTTGTCGTGTCAAATGAAATTGACGAAGCATCAGCATTCCGTCGGCCCAGCCCGCGACGCGGCCCGCACCCGCGAGGCGATCCTGCACGCGGCCCAGGATGCCTTTTCGAGCAGGGGATATGCCGCCGCTGGCGTCCGGGACATCACGGCCGCGGCGGGGGTCAACCCGGCTCTGGTCAACCGCTACTTTGGATCGAAGGAGAGCCTGTTCGAAGCAGCGCTCGACGCCGCGCTGGATGTCGCATTGCTCACCGAACGCAACCGCGCCACCTTCGGCAGGGATCTTGTCGCCGCGTTCACCGCGCCCGGCCTGCGCCGCAATCCGTTGCCGATGCTCGTGCTGGCAACCGCTGATCCGGTGGCCCGGGCCATTGCCGACCGGTTGCTCAGGTCGCGGGTGATCGGACCTTTGACGCGCTGGTTCGGCGAACCCGAGGGCGCGGTGCGGGCGGCGCGGCTGCTGCTCGTTTCGGCCGGGCTCTATACCTACCGACTGCTTTATCCACTGACGCCGCTGGAGGGTGATCTCGACCCGGCGATGCGCGCCTGGCTTGAGCAGGAGTTCCAGTCCTTGGTCGACTGACTTCGCGCAAGGTGCGGGAACCCAAGGCAAAAAAAGGGCGGCCTCGCCGATATTCGACAAGGCCGCCGTAAAGTCGAGAACCCGATACATTCCTGCACCGAGCCCTTCGGGTCGCAAGGCCGTCCTAAGCCAACCTTATGAGTCGAGATTGTATGGAATCGACAAATCCTCCCCGCATTGGCGCAAGAAAGCAGTTGCAAACGATATCACCGGCGTTCGAATTTTTCGCGGCGATGCTGGCATCGTCGGGAATTGCGGGATAACCGCCCCGCCATGACCGCCTATTCGCTGATCAGTCCGCTGCTTTTTGCCATCGATTCGGAGCGCGCCCACCGCATGACGGTCGCGGCGCTTGCGAACCTGCCGCTGCCGGCCGCGCCCGCCGCCGATCCAGTCCTGCGCATCGACCTCGGCGGCCTGTCGTTCCCCAATCCGGTCGGAATCGCGCCGGGATTCGACAAGAATGCCGAAGTGCCGGATGCGCTGCTGCGCCAGGGGTTCGGCTTTGCCGAAGTCGGGACCGTGACCCCGCGGCCGCAGGAGGGCAATCCGAAGCCCCGCCTGTTCCGGCTGGTCGAAGATCGGGCCGTGATCAACCGGATGGGTTTCAACAACGAGGGCGCGGAAGCCGCGGCGCGGCGGCTGCGTGATCGCGCCGGCCGCATCGGGATCGTCGGCGCGAACATCGGCGCGAACAAGGACTCCGAAGACCGGATCGCCGACTATGCGGCGATGACCCGGATCATGGCTCCGCTGGCGTCGTATCTCACCGTCAATATCTCGTCCCCGAACACCCCGGGTCTTCGCGCGCTGCAGGATGAAGGTGCGCTGGCCGCATTGCTCGATGCCGTGATCGACGCGCGCGGCACGCTCTCTGTCCCGATCTTCCTGAAGCTCGCGCCCGACCTCGAGCCAGCGGATATCGACGCAATTTGCCGGATCGCCCTCGACCACAAGCTCGATGCGCTGATCGTGTCGAACACCACGATCAGCCGCCCCCCGCTGCGCTCCCGCCATGCGGGCGAGGCAGGCGGCCTTTCGGGCGCGCCGCTGAAGGACCTCGCGCTCCAGCGGCTCAAGGACTTCCGCAGCGCCAGCGGCGGTGCGATTCCCCTGATCGGCGTCGGCGGCATCGCCAGCGCCGACGACGCGTGGGAGCGGATCCGGGCCGGGGCAAGCCTGGTCCAGCTTTACAGCGCGCTTGTGTTCGAGGGGCCGCGGCTGGTCCGACGGATCGTGCGCGGCCTCGCCGACCGGGTGAAGCGCGAGGGCATGAGCAGCATTGCGCAGGCGGTCGGCACCGCCTAGCTTTTACGGCATGGCCGCAGTCCGAATTCGCTCGCTGATCCCGATACTTGCCGCGAGCCTGCTGGCGGCGTGCGTGCCCCCGCCTCAGGGCCCGGGCGAGCTTGCCCCGCCTCGCCCCGCCGCGCTCGCGCCTGGCCGGCTCGACAGCGTGGCCGTCGGGCAGAAGGGCCTCGTCTCCGCCGCCGATCCGCGCGCGGCTGACGCCGGCGCGCAGATTTTGCGCCAGGGCGGCAGCGCCACCGACGCGGCCATCGCGACGATGCTGGCGCTGACCGTGGTCGAACCGCAAAGCTCTGGCATCGGTGGCGGCGGGTTCCTGGTTCTCGACGACGGGACAGGCGCGGTCGAGACGATCGACGGGCGCGAGACCGCCCCGATGGCGGCGAACGGCCAGTGGTTCTACAAGGACGGCAAGCCGCTGCCCTTCAACGAAGCGGTCCCGGGCGGCCGCAGCGTCGGCGTCCCCGGCAATCTCCGCCTCGCCGCGAGGGCGCACGCCGACCACGGCAAGCTGGCCTGGCGGGCGCTGTTCCGCCCCGCCATCGAACTGGCTCGCAACGGCTTCAGGATCACCCCTCGCCTTCACGACGCGCTCGGCACGTGGAGCGTCGCACCGCTGGACGCCGCGAGCCGCGCGCTGTTTTTCGGTGCGGACGGCAAGCCGCTCCCGGTCGGCACCCTGGTCCGCAACCCCGCGCTGGCCGATACGATGGAGGCCCTGGCCGCGCGCGGGGCGGACAGTTTCTATGTCGGTCTCAATGCGCAGGCGATCGCGACGAAAGTGGGGACCAGCCCGGTCAATCCCGCGCCGATGACCACCGGCGACATCGCCAGCTACGACGCGAAGGAGCGCGCCGCCGTCTGCGGCGCCTATCGCGGCTGGAGGATCTGCGGGATGGGCCCGCCCAGCTCCGGCACGATCGCCGTCTACGCCGTGCTCAAGCAGCTCGAAGGCTTCGACCTCGCCGTGCTGGGGCCGGGCTCGCCGACCTCGTGGCACCTGATTGCGGAAAGCCAGCGCCTCGCTTATGCGGACCGCGCGCGCTACCTCGGTGATCCGGACTACGTGAATGTGCCGGTGGCCGGGCTGATGGACCCGGCGTACCTCGCTTCCAGAGGCAAACTGATCTCGGCTGACCGGTCCATGTCGGGTGTCACGGCCGGGATGCCTGCGGGCGCGCTGGCTTACGCGGATCCCCAGCCGCAGGAGGAACACGGCACTTCGCACTTCACGGTGGTCGATCGCTGGGGCAGCGCGACTTCGTATACCTCTACCGTCGAGGCCGGCTTCGGCTCGGGCCTGATGGTCGGCGGGTATTATCTCAACAACGAGCTGACCGATTTCGACTTTGTGCCCGAACTGGACGGCAAGCCGGTCGCCAACCGGGTCGAAGGCGGCAAGCGGCCGCGCAGTTCGATGGCCCCGCTGCTGGTCTATGCCCCCGATGGCAAGCTGACGCTGCTGGTCGGCGCTGCGGGCGGGGCGACGATCCCGATGCAGGTCGCCAAGGCGCTGATCGGGGTGATCGACTGGAAGCTCCCCGCCCAGCAGGCGATCGCCCTCCCGGTGATCTTCGCGCCCGGCGACGTGGTTTTCGTGGAAAAGGGCTCGGCGCTCGAGGCGATGATCCCTGAACTCGTTGCGCTCGGCCACAAGGTCCAGCTGCGCGACCCCTCGTTCAAGGCCAACGCGATCGAGCGGGTCGGCAATCGCTGGCGGGGCGCGGCCGATCCGCGCAGCGAGGGCGCTGCGGTGGCGGAGTAACCGGAAGCGAGCGCCCTGCAACTGGCCCGTTGCCGTATCGACGGCTCCGTTTTAGGCTGTCCGGCAAAGCTGCGCAGCGACGTAGCAAGCGAGAGGGGCCCTTCGCGTGCAGTTGTCCGATTTTTCGACGGTTACCAATCTCGTCCGCCTGTTCCTCGACCGCGCCGACGAGCGCGGCGACGCGCCCTTCCTGTGGGCCAGGCGCGGCGGGACATGGCAATCGATCTCGTGGCGCGAGGCTGCGGACCAGGTGTGCCTGCTGGCGGAGGGCTTGCGCTCGCTGGGACTGGCCGATGGCGACCGGGTCGCGCTCGTTTCCGAGAACCGCCCCGAATGGTGCATCGCCGACCTCGCGATCATGGCGGCCGGGCTGGTTTCGGTGCCGACCTACATCACCAATACCGAGCGCGACCATCTCCACATCCTCGAGAATTCGGGCGCGCGGGCTGTGATCGTATCGACCGCCAAGCTCGCCCAGCCGCTGCTGCCGGCGGTGCTTCGCAGCGACTGCGTGGGGCATGTCATCGGGATCGAGGCGCTCAAGCCGATGCAGGGCACCCGCTTCCACGAATGGTCGAGCCTCATCCAGGGCGACGCTGCGGCGGCGCGCAAGGCGGTCGATGCGCGGATCGCCGGGATCGGGCGCGAGGACCTCGCCTGCCTGATCTACACCAGCGGCACCGGCGGCGCGCCGCGCGGGGTACGCCAGCACCACGGGGCGATTCTCTGCAACGTTGGCGGGGCGGCGGAAATCCTTGCCAACGACTTCGGCTGGGACGACGAAGTGTTTCTCTCGTTCCTGCCGCTCAGCCACGCCTATGAACACACCGGCGGGCAGTTCCTGCCCATCGGCATGGGCGCGCAGATCTATTATTCGGAAGGGCTCGAAAAGCTCGCCTCGAACATCGAGGAAGTGCGCCCGACGATCATGGTCGTGGTCCCGCGCCTGTTCGAGGTGTTGCGCACCCGGATCATGAAGCAGGTCGAAAAGCAGGGAAAGGTCGCGAACTACCTGATGGACAAGGCGCTGGGATTGGGCGCGCGCAAGGCTGCCGGGCGCGGCAAGCTGCTCGACGCTCCGCTCGACCTGGTGCTGGAAAAGACGCTGCGCCCCAAGATCCGCCAGCGCTTCGGCGGGCGGATCAAGGCGATGGTTTCCGGCGGCGCGCCGCTCAATCCGGACGTGGGCGTGTTCTTCCAGGCGATGGGGCTGACCATGCTCCAGGGCTACGGCCAGACCGAGGCCGGACCGGTAATCAGCTGCAACCGGCCCAAGGTCGGGCTCAAGATGGATACCGTCGGCCCGCCGATGCAGGGCGTCGAGGTGCGGATCGCCGATGACGGGGAAATCCTCGTGCGCGGCGAACTGGTCATGCACGGCTACTGGCACAACGATGCGGAAACCGCGCGGGCGCTCAAGGACGGCTGGCTCCACACCGGCGACATCGGCCACCTCGACGAGAAGAACCGCATCGTCATCACCGACCGCAAGAAGGACATGATCGTCAACGACAAGGGCGACAACGTCTCGCCCCAGAAGATCGAGGGGATGCTGACCTTGCAGCCCGAGATCGCCCAGGCGATGGTCCACGGCGACAAGCGCCCCTACATCGTCGGTCTGATCGTCCCCGATCCCGAATGGTCGCTCGAATGGTCGCGCGCCGAGGGCGAGAAGTTCGACTTCCACGACCTTCAGGACCTTCCCGCGTTCAAAAGCGCGATCCGCGCCGCGATCGACCGGGTCAACAAGGACCTCTCGGTGACCGAAAAGGTCCGCCAGTTCGCCTTCGCCGACGAGGCGTTCGCCATCGACAACGAGGAAATGACCCCGAGCCTGAAGATCAGGCGGCACAAGATCCGGGAGCGGTACGGAGCGCGAATCGACGCGTTGTACAAGGGGTGATCGAAGCCCTTCGGATCATCGGCTTTTGCATACTGGCCGCGGTCGGGTACGGCTTGGTACACGACCAGGTCACGGCCCGCGTCTGCGTTGAGTATTTCTCGATAGCACACCCTCCCATGCTCGTGACGGACTCCGCGTTCCAGCTGGCGCTCGTTTGGGGCGTAGTTGCGACGTGGTGGGTCGGATTGATCCTAGGGACCGGACTGGCGTTTGCTGCACGAGCCGGATCCGCCCCCAAGGAAGGACTTGTAAGCATCTGGCGGCGGGTGCTGGCGCTGATGCTGTGGAGCGGCGTATTTGCTTTGATGGCCGGGAGCGCCGGGGCATTGATTGAAGCGACAGCCGGCATGGGTATGCCCGTGATGTGGAAGCCCTACATTCCGCCAGAAAAATGGACCGCGTTCGCTTTCGACGCCTGGGCGCATAGTGCCAGCTATGCAGGCGCGGCACTGGGCGGCCTCTGGGTCATTGTCCAGACGTACCGCAGGCGATTCGCAAAAGGCATAAATCAGTGATCGACCCCGACGCCCTCCCCTGGGACCAGCCCGCGACCATGCTCGACCTCGAAGGCCGCGCCCCGATCATCGGCACGATCCGCGACTGCGCGATGCACTTCGCGCTCTACAAGCCGCACGCCAAGGGCAACGCCCGGGTCCTTCTGACGAAGCCGGTCCACCGCGAGGGCCGCGCGACGCGGACCTGGGTGCTCGAGCCGGATGAGATCGCCCAGCTCTCCGAACGGCTGAAGCGCGAGACGAACTAGGCCTTTACGGCACCAGCGTGATGAACAGCCAGGTGGCGAAGATCACCAGGTGGATCACGCCGTGGACCACGGTCGTCCGCCCGGTGCTCAGCGTCAGCGTGGAAACGAGCAGCGTCAGTGCGACCAGGACGATCCCCCGCATGGACAGCCCGAGTTCAAGTTCGAGGCCCAGCACCAGCGCGGTCACCGCGACCGCCGGAATGGTCAGCCCGATCGTTGCCAGGGCCGAGCCGATCGCGAGGTTGAGACTGGTCTGGACCCGGTTGAGCCGTGCGGCGCGGTAGGCGGCGAATCCTTCGGGCGCCAGCACCACGGCCGCGATGATGATCCCGACCATCGCCTGCGGAGCGCCGGCCGCGACGACGGCCGCCTCGATAGTGGGCGACAGCGCCTTGGCCAGGAGAACTACGGCGACGAGCGCCGGCAGGAGCAGCGCAGCGGCGGTCAGGGCCTTTGCCCGGCTGACAGGCTCCTCGTGGTCGCGGTCGCCCTCGCCGGGATAGAGGAATTGCTCGCGGTGGCGGATCGTCTGGGCGAAAACGAAGGTGCCGTAGAGGACCAGCGAGACCACCGCCACGAACGCTAGCTGCGCCTGGTTATAGAACGGACCGGCTTCGCTCGTCGTGAAGTTGGGGAGGATCAGCGTCAGCACTGTCAGGGTCGCCAGCATCGCCAGGCCGACGCTGACGCCCGAGCGCGTGTAACCCTGTTCGTGGTGACGCTGCCCGCCGGCGAGCAGGCACACGCCGACGATCCCGTTGATGGTAATCATGATCGCCGCGACGAGCGTGTCGCGGGCCAGCGCGCTGGTCCCTGCCGGATCGCCCAGCATCAGCGAAACGATCAGCGAGGTTTCGATCACCGTCACTGCAAACGCCAGGATCAGGGTCCCGAACGGCTCGCCGAGATAATGCGCGAGAACTTCGGCGTGGTAGACCGCCGCGACAACCACCCCGCCGAGAAGCGCGGCCAGAACGAGGGCAAGCGCGATGCCGTCCGGCTTTCCGAGCAGCAGGGCGGACAGGCCCAGCACAGGCACCAATGCTGCCCACGGCGCAACGCCGTTCAAGGTGCGGCGCAGCGACGAGTCAGTCTGGGATGGCGGCATTCAGTCGATATAGTGACGATGCGGGTGAAGCCAACCGCGCGGGCGGCTGTTTCAGGCCGCCTCTGCCTCCACCCACTCCGGGTAAAAGCTGGGTTCCCTGCTCGACCAGCCGGGCGCGGTCGCCGCGGCTTCGCTGATCGACTGGAGCAGGTGCTTGCGCCGTTCGGGGCGGATCACCGGCAGCGCGGCGGCGGCGCAGAAGGCGGCCGGCAGCCACGGGCGGGCTTCGGCCCCCAGCAGCCGCTCGTACAGGAACCGGTAGGCGGAAAAGCACCCGAGCCGTTCCTGCGCGAGGTCGAAGGCGGTGACCTTGATCAGCTTGCCGAGATAGCCGGGGATTTCGTCGAGCCCCTCGCCCGCCGGGCGGCTGGCGCGCAGGGTCTTGAGGTCCTGGTACATCACGTACTGGGTGCGGATCGAGGCGGTTTCCTCGCTATCCCGCGCCCACAGCCGGAAGGCGTCCTGCCGGCCTAGCCCGACATCAAGGCTGCGCTTGATGTAGCGCTGCTCGCACGGGGAAAAGCTGGCGAACTCGCGCAGCTCGTTGATCGTCAGCGATGCGGTACCGGTCTGCGCCATGTGCCCCACTCCTGCCGCTCGAATCCCTTTGCGGCACGGGAAAAGACACCACACGATGGTTAGCATCGCGTTAACCTGGGGGTGGTGGGCGGTGCGGGATTAAGATTCGCGCGGGGTTGCCGCTCAGATCAACCCGGCCAGCGGGCTCGACGGGTCGGCATACTTGCGGGTCGCCATGCGCCCGGCGAGATACGAATCGCGCCCTGCCTCGACCGCAAGCTTCATCGCCCGGGCCATGCGGATCGGGTCCTTGGCCTCGGCGATCGCGGTGTTCATCAGCACCCCGTCGACGCCGAGCTCCATCGCCACCGCCGCATCGCTCGCCGTGCCGACCCCGGCATCGACCAGCACCGGCACCTTGGCGCCTTCGACGATCAGGCGGATCGTCACCCGGTTCTGGATGCCGAGGCCCGAGCCGATCGGCGCGCCCAGCGGCATGACCGCAACCGCCCCGGCATCTTCCAGCTGCTTCGCCGCGATCGGATCGTCGACGCAGTAGACCATCGGCAGGAAACCCTCCTTGGCGAGCACCTCGGTGGCGCGGATGGTCTCGATCATGTTGGGATAGAGGGTGCGCGCCTCGCCCAGCACTTCCAGTTTGACGAGGTCCCAGCCCCCGGCTTCACGCGCCAGCCGCAGCGTGCGGATCGCGTCTTCGGCGGTAAAGCAGCCGGCGGTGTTGGGAAGATAGGTGACCTTCTTCGGATCGATGTAGTCCGTCAGCATCGGCGCCTTCGGGTCCGACACGTTGACCCGGCGCACCGCGACGGTGACGATCTCCGCGCCGCTCGCTTCGAGCGCGGCGGCGTTCTGGGCGAAGTCCTTGTACTTGCCGGTGCCGACGATCAGGCGCGACTTGAAGGTGCGGCCCGCGACGCTCCAGGTGTCGTTCGGGTCACGTTCGGAGCCGCCAATGTGCGGCTGCGTGTCCGCCTGCCCGCCACCCACGAAGTGCACGATCTCGAGGACGTCGCCATCGGCCAGCGCGACTTGCCCCAGCGTCGAGCGCGGCACGATCTCGCCGTTGCGTTCGACCGCGACTTTCTCCGGGTTCAGCTCGAGGCTGCGGACGAGGTCGGCGATCGAGCCGGCGGGAGCGCGGCGCGGTTCGCCGTTGACGGTGAGCGAAAGCAGGGTGCTGGACATGGCCTCGCGTCTTAGCGGGCGGGCCCGGTCATGCAAGCGGTCAGCAGCCGGCCTTGCGGATGTTGATGAAGTGGGCCAGCGCCACCAGCGCGACGCCGCCGATGGTCAGGGCCGCCTCGTAGGCGCTGTGACCGGCCCACAGGGCGAGGCCCATCAGCGACAGGCCCGCCGCACCCAGGATGAGCGGCACCCGGTGGCCGTGGCGAATCGCGCCGATGCCGATGGTCGCACCGCCGACCACCAGCGCGACCGCAAGGCCGATGCGGTGGATCGAGGGATCAAGCAGCACGCCGCCTCCAAGGCCCATCACGGTGACCACCATGATCCCGGCCAGGCAATGCACCGCGCAAAGCCCGGAAAGAAGCATGCCGACCTTGTCGAGTCGTCCGCGCAGGCTGAGGAGGGTGTCCACCATGGTCACTGCCATATATGTAATGTTGTAACATGGCGCAAGCACTGCTCGCCAGGTTAACCTTGATTCCACGGTGGCTTGAATTGGGCTTGCGAATCCGTCGCTCCGGTCGCAATGCCGCGAGGTCCATGGAAGCGGTCGCCCACGCCTCGCCGGCCCGTCTGGCCCTGCACGCCCCGGCCCCGCTGGCGCTGGCGCGCTGGCTGTTCTTCGTTGCTGCGCTGATCGTGATGATCGTGGCCGTCGGCGGGATCACCCGCCTGACCGAATCGGGGGTTTCGATCACCGAATGGAAGCCGGTGACCGGCACCCTGCCCCCGCTCAGCGAGACGCAGTGGCAGGCCGAATTCGACGCCTATCGCCAGACCCCGCAGTACCTGCAGATCAACGGTCCGGCGGGGATGACCCTCGCCAGCTACAAGTTCATCTATTTCTGGGAGTGGGTCCACCGCCTGATCGCCCGGGTCATCGGGCTCGCGTTCGCGCTGCCACTGCTGTGGTTCTGGGTGCGCGGGCAGATCCCGCAGGGATACAAGCCGCGGCTCCTGGCTCTGCTGGCGCTGGGCTCGCTGCAGGGCGCGATCGGCTGGTGGATGGTCAAGTCGGGTATCGTCAACGATGTGAAGGTCTCGCACTTCCGGCTGGCCGCGCACTTGCTGACCGCGCTGATCACCTTGGGAGGGCTGGTCTGGACCGCCCTGGATCTCAGGGCGCTGGCCCGGGGCGAGCGCCGCGCCCGGCTGACCCCGTTCGCCGCGGGTGTTCTTGCGATCCTGTTCCTCCAGCTCATGCTCGGGGCGTTCGTCGCCGGAATGCGCGCCGGCACGAGCGCAGGCGGCGGCTGGTTCAACTGGGATGCCTGGCCGCTGATGCAGGGCCGCTTCTATCCCGCCGGGGTCGATTGGGCGCTGGGTGCGGTCCATGCGCTGACGAGCGATCCGTTCCTCGTCCACTTCCTTCATCGCTGGTGGGCATGGGCGGTCGTTGCCGTCCTGATCGTACTGGCGCGGCTGATCCGCCAGTCCGACCGCCGGGCCTCGATCGCGATCCACTCGGCGTTCGGCTTCCAGATCCTGCTCGGGATCGCCACGGTGTGGAGCGGGGTGTCGCTGTGGATCGCGGTGCTGCACCAGCTGGTCGGGGCGCTGCTGGTCATCGCGGCCGTGTGGGGTGCGCACAGCCTGGGACTGCTGCGAGGCGCGAGGGCATGACCGGCCCCGGACCGGACGCCGCGCTGATCTGGTGTCCGTTCGGGGATGAGGACAGCGCCGCGAATGTCGCCGGCCAGTTGCTCGACGAGGGACTGATCGCCTGCGCGAACATCATCCCGGCCGTTCGCTCACTTTATACCTGGAACGGCGAGCGCGGGGAGGGCGGCGAAGTCGGGGTGCTGTTCAAGACCCATCCCTCGCGCCTTCCTGCCGCGATCGCCCGCATCGAGGTTCTGCACCCGTACGACTCCCCGGCGGTGACCGGATGGACTTGCGAGGCCGGGACCGCGACCGCGGCATGGCTCGCCGGAATGGCCCGATGAACCGCCGCTTCGTCGCCGCGCTGTTGATCGGGATTCCCGGCACCCTTGCGCCTGCTACCCATGCCGCCGCGCAGGAATCGGCGACATTCGCGCCGCCGCTCGACCGCCCTTTGATCCTGCGCCGCGAGCTGACCCGCAACCTTTTCGACGGGAACCGGATCGTGGTGACCCGCAGCTGGCGGATCACGATTACCCGTGAGGCCGGGGGCTACCGGGTCGCCGGAGAGCAGGTCGCGAGCCGCGTCGATGCGCCGCCCGCGCTCGCCTCCCTCGCAGCGATGGAGCGCGATCGTGAGGAACCTTTGCTGTTCCCGTTGCAGCTCGACGAGGCCGGCCGGCTGATCGACGATGCCGCCGGCTACGGCGGAGAACGGGCGGCGTTCGAACGGGCCGCTGCGCTTGTCGAAGGCAAAGTGGCGCATGGTCTGGACGGAGCGGACGCCGAACGCTTCCTCGCCCAGCTTTCCGCGATGGCGCGGGGGCCGATCGCCAGTCACTGGCCAAGCCTGCTGTTCGTACCGGGCGATTCCGAGACGCTGTCGCGCGAATTCGTCCTGCCTGGCGGTGGGGCAGGGCGCGTTTCCAGCGAGGTCGAGCGCGTCGGCGGCGGCCCGGGCGGACTTCCGGCGACGGTCGAGCGCCGGATCGTGACCGACATCGCGGGCAACGAGAACGCCACGACCGAACGCTGGACCTTCGCCTTCGAATGACCCTGTTGGCGGGACGGTATTATTTTACCTCTCCGCAAACCCGCACAATCCTTGACTTCCGGAGCGCTTTCCGCGAATGGCCCGCCTTCCCCGCGGTGAGGCGATTCCGTCTTGCCCGGTCCACAAGCCAGGGAATTCGTCAGCCATGAAGGCTCTCAGCAAGGTCACCCGGTCGATCAAGCCGGCCGAGGTGGAAAAGAAGTGGCATCTGATCGATGCCGAAGGCCTGGTGGTCGGCCGTCTCGCCGTCATCATCGCCAACCGCCTGCGCGGCAAGCACAAGCCGAGCTTCACCCCGCACGTCGACTGCGGCGACCATGTCGTCGTGATCAACGCGGACAAGGTCAAGTTCACGGGCAACAAGCTCAAGGACAAGACCTACTACAAGCACACCGGTTATGCCGGCGGCATCAAGGCGGTCACCGCGGACAAGGTCCTCGACGGCCGCTTCCCTGAGCGCGTGCTGGAAAAGGCGGTCGAACGCATGATCCCGCGTGGTCCTCTGGGCCGTGCGCAGATGCGCGCGCTGCACCTCTATTCGGGCGCCGAGCACCCGCATGCGGGCAACCAGCCCGAAGCGCTCGACGTCGCTTCGCTCAACCGCAAGAACAAGGTGGGTGCTTGATCATGGCCGATACCGATACCGTTTCGAGCCTGGCGGATCTTGGCAACCTGACCGCCGCCGCTCCGGCCGCAGCCGCTCCGGCCGCTGCTGCCACTGACGCCCCGGTCCAGCCGGCTGCGCCTTCGGCTCCTCTGCGTGCCCAGGAAATCGACGCCCAGGGCCGGGCCTATGCCACCGGCCGCCGCAAGGACGCGGTCGCCCGCGTTTGGATCAAGCCCGGTTCGGGCAAGGTCATCGTCAACGGGCGCGACCAGGAAGTCTATTTCGCGCGTCCGACCCTGCGCCTCGTGATCGACCAGCCGTTCCAGGTTGCCGACCGCGCCGGCCAGTACGACGTGGTCGCGACCGTCAAGGGCGGCGGGCTTTCGGGCCAGGCCGGCGCCGTCAAGCACGGCATCGCGCAGGCGCTGTCGAAGTTCGAGCCCGCGCTGCGCAGCGCGGTCAAGGCCGCCGGGTTCCTGACCCGCGACCCTCGCGTCGTCGAGCGCAAGAAGTATGGCCGGGCCAAGGCTCGCCGCAGCTTCCAGTTCTCGAAGCGCTAAGCGCCTCGGACACTGCCGCTATCAGGAAAAGGGGTCGGCTCGCCGGCCCCTTTTTTCGCATGTGGCTACCTGGCGGCTTGCCAAGGCGGGAGCCGGGCGACAGTCTTGGTCGAGGGACGATCGGAGGGGCGGCGTTGAGGAGAACGGCAGGCAAGCGGTGGCCCGCGCTGGCGTTCTTCGCGATTTGCGGCGCAGTCCTCGCGGGCATCATAATGGCCGGCTGGCGCGAGACGTGGAGCCTGTTCGGATTCCGGCCGCTCGTCCCGGTATTCGCCGATCTCCGCACCGTGCAGGCTGGACTGGTCGCCGCGGCACAGGGCATCGACCCGCAGCTCAGCAATCCGGCAGACCCTTGGGGCCGGACGATGAACTATCCTGCGATCTGGCTGAAGATCGCCGAAGTCCTGAACTGGCGGAGCGAGACGGCCTATCTGGTGTCGATCGCCGCACTGGCCGCAGCATGGCTGGCCTGCTGCCTCGACCTACTGCGCCGCTATCCCTCGTGGTGGCTGCTGGCGGTGATCGCATCGGGTGCGGGGGCCATGCTGGTCGAGCGCGGCAACAATGACATGGCGGTGTTCGTCCTGCTGTACGGAGCCGCGCTGATGGCGGGTCGGTGGCCCGCTGCACTGCTGGTGCCGGCCGCCACGCTACTGAAGGTCTATCCGGTAGTCGCCTTGGTCGCCCAAGTGCGCTCGCGGCGCGCGCTGATCGCGGCGAGCGTGCTCTCGGGCGCCATGCTCGTGTTCCTCTCGCCGCAACTCGCCGCGATCAGGGCGGGAACTCCGGCGACGCTTGCCAACAGCTATGGCGCGGCGACGGCTGCGGCGGTGCTGGCGCAGCATGGGCTGATGCTTGCGCCGCTGGCGCTGGCGGCGGCAACAGTCGCGGCTGGCCTCGCGCTTTCGGTTCTTGCGCCGCCGCTATTTCGGGGCGGGTCAGGACGAACCGAGCAGGCCTTGTCGCTTACGGGAAGCGCGATTTTCCTCGCGACCTTCGTCGCGGGGGCGAACTTCGACTACCGGCTCGCCTGCCTTTCGTTCAGCGTTCCCGCGGTGATACGGCTTGCGAACCCGGTGACGCGTCTGGTCCTGTGTGGGGCACTGGTCCTCGCGGTCAACCAGCCCTGGATCGTACTGGCGATGGGGCAAGGCGGGCTGTTCCTCAACACCCTGGCCAAGCTGACGCTGGTGGCGCTGCTACCCCCGCTCGCGCTGGATGCGCTGCGATCCGACGTGCCCTCGCTGCGGAGCGGCCGCCCGGGTCAGTGAACCGGTGGATCGACAGCGGGCACCATTCCGACCGGCGCAACCGGTTCCTCTGGCCGGCGCGGAGGCAGGGCGTTCTCTGGGACGGCTTCGATCTGCATGGCCGAAGTCGGGACCTTCTCGAGATTGCGGACGCGGACTTCGATCCGGTCGCCGAGGATGCGCAGTTCGTTGAAGCTCGGTGGGGTCGACCGTACCCGGCGCGACAGCGTCCCCGCGCCGATCATGCGCAGCCCGCCGGACGGAGTATCGGCGGCGATGTCGAATGCGTCGTGGACGTGGCCGGTCAGGATCGCCAGTACGCCGCGCCGCGCCAGTTCCTTCATCGCCCGGTTGCCATTGATAGTGAGCCGCTTGCCCTTCGGGTCGCGCTCGGTCAACGGGTGGTGCGCGGTCACGATGGCGCGGGTGCCGCGCGGCAGGGCATCGAGCGCGGCAAGCGTCGACGCCAGCGCCTTGTCGGTCACCCAGCCGTTCGACCACGGAAAGCGCCACTGCGCGCGCGTGGTGGTCTTTAGCGGCACGATGGCGAGGCCGGGGAGGTCGATCTCGCGCTCGACCAGCGCTTCGATCGAACGGAACCGGCGATAAGGATCGATGAATCGCTCGGCGAGGTTGAAGTACGGCATGTCGTGGTTGCCGACCTCGACCGTCACCGGCGGACCCAGATCGGAGATCCACTTGCACGCGGCGCGAAACTCGCGGTGACGGGCGCGCATGGTGAGGTCGCCGGTGACCGCGATCGCATCGGGTTTTTCGGTCGCAACGCAATGCTCGACCCAGGCGAGCGCCGCGGTGTCTTCCAGCCCGAAGTGAATGTCCGAAAGGTGGAAGATCCGCTGCATCGGATGAGCCATAACGCCTATCCGGTGCCGCTCAATCCGCCGAGCCGAGAAAATTGACGGGGCACGGTGCAATCTCGAACCGTTCTTCGGTCGAACCGGTGGCGCGTTCACCGTCGAGCATCAGCTCGATCGGCGCGTCGGAGCGGCAGGTGACAGCCTTGTGCTCGCCGAGTTCGTCGTGCGGGCCGGTGCGAAAGTCGCGGCGCAGGATCGCGACGCCTTGGCGGGCGTAGTCGCCAACGTTGTCGGCGCCATAGCCATCGACCTTTATCGCGTCGTTTGCCGGGGAGAGCCGCACCGCCGGATAACCCTCGGCCTTGCCCAGCCGGGGCTCGCTCACTGCCACCGTCGGACCATTGGCGCTCTGGCGAATGGCTTCCGTCAGTGTCTGCGCGACCCCGGCGACGTCCCCGTCGCGCATGGTTTCGCGCACGTCCGACCAGGTCGCGCCGGGTCCCGTCACGATTTCGCAGAGAGCTTCGCCGTGCGCCGAGCAGATCATGTCGAGCGAGCGCGGGACGAGCTGTCCGCCAGCCAGGGCGGCGACGATCTCTTCCGCGCTGCGGTCGCCATGCAGGCGCTTGGCGAGGAGGTTCTGGGTGCCGCCGGGCAGGATCAGGACCTGCCCGCTCCAGTCGTGCAGGCGCGCGACTTGCGCATTGGCGGTTCCATCGCCCGTAAATGTGACGATCAGTTCCACGTCCTCCCGATCGAGGTCGGCGGGGGACGGCAGTTCGTCATCAGGCAGCCGCACGATCCGTGCAGGGCCGCAGCCGACACCACCGAGCGTATCCGCCAGCCCCGAAACGGCCTCGTCGTCGTTGCTGCCGCTGGCGGCATTCACCACCAGCCAGGTTTTTTGGGCGTTCATGCCGCGGTTAAACCCCCAGCATCGCTGCGGTTCCCTCGGCGTGCCGTCAGACTCGCCCGCTGAGGATCAGCCATGCCGCCGCGAGGTTGAGCAGAGAGTAGCCGAAATACGCGCCCGTCACCCAGCCCGCCCCCTGATTGGCCAGCAGCATCGCAGCGAGCAGGACGACGAACTCCACCATCAGACTGAAGCGTCCGGAGAGCTGGTGATAGTACCACGGCATCTGCCCGAGAAGCGGATGGCCGCTGTCGAGGACCGCCTTGTGCAAGGTGAAGTTGCCGATACCGAGCAAGAAGGTGAGGACGAGGAACATGGCGGTATCATGATACGCCTCACGAACGCGTTCGCCAGCAATTCCTGCGGCGAATCATCGCTCTGAGCCCGCGAGCGGTCGCGCTTGCCCCAACACATGTCGTTCGCCGGGTGCGGTTTGCGCTTTGTCGGCAGGCGATGCGCCCGGTCGGCGCGCAGCGGATTCCCGTCGAGCCGGGCGCGCCTTGAGCCCCGGCGGCGGGTAGCAAAAGGATGTGCCCGGCGACCCGCCCCCGGTTCCGGGCACAAGTCCTGACACTCCGCGGGGGTACACGTGAACGAAGAGGCGACGACCATGACCCGAACCCTGACCCACCGGTCCGTCGCAGCGCCCGGGCAGCACCCCGCCTGACGCGAAAACTGGCCCGGGACGATCCCCAGTCCCTTCGTTCCGGGCCGCCTTCTTCGCTCGAACCTCCGCCCTTCGGGGCGACACCAGAAGGAACCTTGCCATGATCCGTCCGATTCTCGCCGCCGCTTCCGCCTTCGGCCTCGTCCTTGCCGCGCAGGGCCATGCCGCCACCCAGATCACGGTCGATCATTCCGACCTCGACCTCTCGACCAGCGCCGGACAGGCCGAACTCGACAAGCGCATCGACAAGGCCGCCAAGAAGGCCTGCACCGTCGTCGCGCCGACCGGGACGATGATGAAGAAGCTCGATCGCGATTGCTACGAAGCCGCGGTCGGCTCGGTCCGCCAGAACGTCGCCCTTGCCCAGCGCGGGCCGGTCTCGGGCCGCTGAGCGCCCGCCGCTGACAGAGGAGCCCGCCGGTTCTCCGGCGGGCTTCGCGTGTCCCGTTAAAACGCTCAGACTGCCGCGATTCGCCTGTCGGCTGCCGGCTCTCCGATCTCCGAGGTGTCGCGCCAGGTCAGGTCCTGCGGTGTAAGCAAGCGGCCATCGTGGGCATGAAGCGCGATCGGCTGGATCGGCCGGCCGTCCCGCTCGTCGCAGAGCACCGGATTCGACGGCACGCCGAGCGCCCATTTCTCACCCCACTGGCGCAGGGCGATCATCGTCGGCAGCAGGTCGAAGCCCTTCTCGGTCAGGCGGTATTCGATGCGTCGGCGGTCGTCGCAGCAGTGTTCTCGCTTGAGAATGCCCGCCTCGACCAGTCGTGACAGCCGGTTCGACAGGATGTTGCGGGCGATGCCGAGGACGTCGAGGAAATCCTCGAAGTGGCGGATCCCGTTGAACGCGGCGCGCAGGATCATGAACGACCAGCGCTCTCCCATCGCCTCCAGCGCCACCGGAAGACCGCATTGGCCGATGTTGTCGAGCGGTTCGCGCAGCTTGCCCATCGGCACTCCTCAATCCAGTTCGAGCGACAATACCGCAGGCTGGCCCGCGGTGCAAAAATTTTCAGTTGCTAGTTGCAACTAGAAACCTATTCGATTAGGTAGCGATTCGCAACGGAAATGCGCATCCTCTCCAAGCCAACCGCGCCTTCCCTTTGCAAGATCAGGTCCGCGCCGGCGTCTGCGCCGCGACGGGCCCATGAAAAGGGGAAACACCATGACTGCCATCCGCACCCATTCGCTCCGCAACGCGGTCTTCGCCGGCGCGGCCCTGCTCGGCACGGCGCTGAGCTTCGGGGCCACCACGCAGCCGGCTTTCGCCGCCTCGCAGCAGACCTACTACACCGCTTCGCTCGCCGCCCCGGTCGCGGCCCAGCAGGTGATCATCCGCGGCGTCCTGTGGAAGTGCGAAGGCTCGACCTGCACCGCCGCCCGTGATGTCTCGCGCGACGTCAATGTCTGCGCCCGCCTGGCGAAGAAGGTCGGCGCGGTCGCCACCTTCGCCACGCCGAAGGGCGCCATCACCGCGGAAGACCTGACCCGGTGCAACGCTGCCGGATAAGGTCCTGACCAGCTCCAGCGCGTGTCCCCCAGCCCCCTGCCGGACACGCATCTCCTGACGGGCCGCCGCGGGTTCCAATCCCCCCGCAGCGGCCCGCTTTTTTCATTGGAGCGACAGGCGCGGTGCCGCATAAGGCGCACCATGCGCCTGATTGCCCTTGCTTCCGCCCTCGCCATGACCCTCTCCGGCGTCGTGTCCGCTGCCGATAGTCCCGCTCCCGACCTCTCGCTGGTAACCCCCGAGCACATGGCAATGCTGGAATGCGCAACGGTCTTCGCGGTCGTTGCCTATGGCCAGGCCGAAGGCGACGATGCCGCGCTGCGCTATCCGCCGCTGGGCGAGCGCGGGAAGGAATACTTCGTTCTTGCCAGCACCCGGGTGATGGATGAGGCGAAGCTCTCGAAAGAGGCCGTTTCCGGCCTGCTCGCCGCAGACGCCGCCGCGCTTCAGGAAAAGACCAAGGTCAGCGATCCGGATGCGGTGGTCGCCGCGGCGATGGCGCCGTGCCTGCCAAAGCTCGATGCCGCCGTCGCTCCGCTTAAGACGCCCGATCTGCTCCAGTGCAGCGCGATTCTCCAGGTCGCCTACGAAGAGGTCCATTCGCGCGAGGGCCTCTCGCCGACCGCGCAAGACCTTGCCACGCTCGCCTCGGTGCTGCGCTCGCGCGAGCACGAGGCGCTGATCGCCAAGGGTGCCAGCGGGGACGAGGCCGACCGCACGATTGCCGAGGCGCACGATGCGCTGCTCGCCGATGCCTTCGCCGGCGGCGGGGCCGGCAAATACGACATCAGCCACTGCTACGATCTCGCCAAGCCGGATCCGAAGTCGCATTACTGACCGGGAATGGGCGCTGTGCCCGATTCCACTTGGAACCGCGCCGCAACCGGCTAATCTCCCCTTCGCAATCAATGGGGGAATGTCATGGGCGGGCTGCTGCTTCTGATCGTCATTCTGGTGGTGGTCTACCTGATCACCGGCGTGCGTGTGGTGCGCCAGGGTTATGTCTACACCATCGAGCGGCTGGGCAAGTTCACCCTTGCGGCCACGCCGGGGCTGCACTTCATCGTGCCGTTCGTCGACCGGGTCGGCCACAAGGTCAACATGATGGAGCAGGTGCTCGACATCCCGGGGCAGGAGATCATTACCCGCGACAATGCCATGGTCGGCGTCGACGCGATCGTGTTCTTCCAGGTGCTCGACGCCGGCAAGGCTGCGTACGAAGTGTCGAACCTGTTCGTCGCGATCATGCAGCTTACCACCACCAACCTGCGCACGGTGATGGGCTCGATGGATCTCGACGAAACCCTGTCGAAGCGCGACGAGATCAACGCGCGGCTTCTCTCGGTGGTCGACCATGCGACCTCGCCGTGGGGCCTCAAGATCACCCGCGTCGAAATCAAGGACATCCGTCCGCCGGCCGACATTTCCAATGCGATGGCCCGGCAGATGAAGGCCGAGCGCGAGAAGCGCGCCCAGATCCTCGAGGCCGAGGGCCTGCGCGCCGCCGAGATCCTCCGGGCAGAGGGCGAAAAGCAGGGCGCGATCCTCTCCGCCGAGGGCCGCAAGGAAGCCGCCTTTCGCGACGCGGAGGCGCGCGAACGTTCGGCCGAGGCCGAGGCCAAGGCGACGCAGGTCGTCTCCGAGGCGATCGCCACATCGGGTACCCAGGCGCTCAACTACTTCATCGCCCAGAAATATACCGAGGCGGTCGGCAAGTTCGCGACCTCGCCCAACGCCAAGACCATCCTGTTCCCGGTCGAGGCGACCCAGCTGATCGGCTCGCTCGGCGGGATCGGCGAACTGGTGAAGGACGCGGTCGGTGGATCACCCAGGCCGGCGGCCCCGGCCCCGGCCCCGCGCGCGCCGCGGCCAACCGTCCCGCCGGTGGGTCCGTCGCAATGATCGAGTGGATCGAGTCGCTCGCCCCGCAATGGGGATGGATGGCGCTCGGGCTGGCGCTGGCCATCGCGGAGCTCGTCGCGCCGGGCTATTTCATGATCTGGCTGGCGGCGGCGGCATTCCTCACGGGCGTGCTGACCGTGGCCCTGCCGATTGCGCTCCCGATCCAGGTGCTGGCATTCGCTGCGCTTTCGGCCGTGGCGGTGGTGCTTGGCCGGCGCTGGCTGATCCGCAACCCGATCGAGTCCGCCGATCCCATGCTCAATGACCGCGGTGGTCAGCTGGTCGGCCAGAGCGTGGTGGTGACGCACGCGATCGACGGCGGCTCAGGCCGGGTCCGCGTGGGCGACAGCGAGTGGCTGGCGCGCGGGCCGGATGCTCAGCCGGGCACGCGGATGCGGGTATCAGGGCACGACGGCGTCGTGCTGATCGTCGAGCACCTGAACTAGATCAGAGGGGCCGGTGCCCGAACGAAGGCGGGCGGACCGGCTGGGGCGGAACGGCGTCTTCGTCCTCGGACCCCGCCTTGTTTGCCATGTAGCGGGCAAACGCCGCATCCGGATCGAACTCGCCGGCGCGGCCCGAGACCGGGCGGTTGCCGAACGCGCCTGCGACATCGGAAACCCCGTCCGGCGGGCTCCCGGCGATCGCACGGAAAGCGAGCAGTGCGCCGCGCACGAACGCGGCGATCGCGAGCAGGTTCACCGCGAGCGCCAGCAGGTGGTAGGTGGTCCGGGCAGTGCCCATCGGCTCGAGATCGCCCTCGATACCGATCCGTTTCGCCGCGAGGTAAAGCACGAAGCCCGCGGCGATCCACGGCAGGGAGTTGTTGCTGCGCTGTCCGGCCATTGACGAATCCTTTCGCCGCGATCCGTACACTCACGGTGCTAAGAACCGGTGAACGCCTTGCGGGCGGGAAGCGCGCTATCCATATCCCAGATGACCCATGAAGGAGCCTACGGATGGCCGACAAGATCAAGCTGACCGACGAGGAATGGCGCGAGAAGCTCACCCCCGAACAGTACCATGTCCTTCGCCAGGCCGGGACCGAACGGGCCTTCACCGGCAAGTACGACAAGAACTATGCCGACGGCGAGTACACCTGCGCCGGCTGCGGCCAGCCGTTGTTCACCAACGAGAGCAAGTTCAACTCGGGCTGCGGTTGGCCGAGCTTTTCCGCGCCGGCCGAGGCGGATGCGGTCGAGGAATTCCGCGACACCAGCCACGGCATGGTCCGCACCGAGGTCCGGTGTGCCAAGTGCGAAGGGCATCTCGGCCACGTGTTCCCGGATGGCCCCGGGCCAACGGGCCTGCGCTATTGCATGAACAGCGCGGCGCTCGATTTCACGCCCAAGACTTAGGCCGCCGGCCGTTCGCCGGAGCCTGCGCGCCGTCCGTCGAAACTCCCCATTAACCCTGCGTTATATTTGTCCTATGCAATGGCGCGACGAATGACCCGTCCGGCTCTCGCCGGCGGGGTCCAGAGGGGACTGACGAAGACTGCATGGCCAGAACGGACATCCCGCGCCGCCGCTCCGAACCGGAGGGCCGCGGTCCTCGCAGCAAGCCGCCGGCAACCGGCTGGCGCAAGTGGCTGCGCCGGCTCGTGGTGTGGGGGGGCAGCGTCGCCCTGCTTGGCATCATCGCGCTCGTCGTCGCAGTCGCGCTGACCGCGCGCTCACTTCCCAGCTACGACAAGCTCAAGTCGAGCCAGGCCGGGCAGACCATCGTCGTGCGCGCCGCCGACGGCAGCGAGATCATCACCCTGGGCCCCAGCTATGGCCAGTGGCTGCCGATCGCGCAGATCCCCGCGCCGATGAAGAACGCGATGGTTTCGGTCGAAGACCGCCGCTTCCGCGATCACTGGGGCGTCGATCCGATCGGCATCGCCCGCTCGTTCTGGGTGCGGGTCGAGAGCGGCCGCTTCCGCCAGGGCGGCTCGACCATCACCCAGCAGCTGGCCCGCAACATCTTCCTCAACAACTCGAAGACCTTCGACCGCAAGATCCGCGAGGCGATCCTCGCGCTGGCGCTCGAACAGAAGTTCTCGAAGGACCAGATCCTCGAGCTCTATCTCAACAAGGTCTATTTCGGCGGCGGCGCCTATGGCGTCGATTCCGCCAGCCGCAAGTTCTTCGGCCATCCCGGGACCGAGCTGAACCTCGCCGAATCCGCGATCATCGCCGGGCTGGTCAAGGCGCCCTCGCGCTACTCGCCGACCGCCGACGCGAAGGCCGCCGTCGACCGCGGCACTGTCGTGCTCGAGGTGATGCAGGCCAACGGCACGATCAGCGCGAGCGAGGCAGCGGGCATCGACCTCAAGGCGGTCAAGCTGGCCGATGAGCAGACCCACGATTCGGCTCGCTACTTCACCGACTGGGCGCTGCCCCAGCTCGACGTGATCCTGCCCGACAACGACCAGCCGATCGAGGTCTGGACCACGCTCGACATGGGCATGCAGCGCGCGGCGACTGCTGCGGTTCAGGCCAACGTGCCCAAGGGGGCGCAAGGTGCACTCGTCAGCCTCGATCGCGACGGCGCGGTCCTGGCGATGGTCGGCGGGACCGACTACGCCACCTCGAACTACAACCGCGCGACCAACGCCGTGCGCCAGCCGGGCTCGGCCTGGAAGCTGTTCGTCTATCTCGCCGCGCTCGAGAATGGCTATACCCCGCAGGACAGGGTGGTCGACCAGCCGGTGACGATCGACGGGTGGAGCCCGCGCAATTCGAATGGCAGCTATGCCGGCGAAATCGACGTGCGCACGGCGTTCGCCTACTCGAAGAACACCGTGGCTGCGCAGCTCGGGCAGGAGGTCGGCTTCGGCGCGGTCGCCAACATGGCGCGGCGATTCGGGATCACCACCCCGGTCGCCACCAACCCGGCGATGGTGCTCGGCACCTCCAACGTTCGCGTGATCGACATGGTGCGCGCCTTCGCGGCGGTCGAGGCCAAGGGCCAGGCCGTGACGCCTTACGGCATCCGCAAGATCACCACGACCGACGGGCAGGTGCTCTACCAGCACCGCACCGAAGGCGGGCAGCAGCTCGTTCCGCCGTATGTCGCGGCGGGGATCACCGATCTGCTCCAGTCGGCGGTTGCCACCGGCACCGGCCGCGCGGCGCAGATCGGCCGACCGGTCGCGGGCAAGACCGGCACGACCACGTCCAACAAGGACGGCTGGTTCCTCGGCTTCTCGAGCGGGATCACGACCGGCGTATGGATGGGCCGCGATGATGCCAAGGCCGTCGGCGGTCTTCAGGGCGGGACCGCTCCGGCCCGCGCTTTCGCCAGCTACATGCGCTTCGCCACCGCGCGTCGTCCGGTCGAGAAATTCGACACCGACCTCAAGCTTCCCGAATGGCAGCTCGAGCCAGACGAGGAGTACATGGGCCAGCCCGGCGACTATTCCTATGTCGACGAGAACGGCAACCTGATCGATCCGGGGAAGATGGACGAACAGCAGCCTGCGCCCAACGACGACCGCCCGGTTCCGGTCGAACCGGACGAGGGTGTGCCGGCGGCGGCGGGCGATGACTTTCTCAACCAGGCGACCGGACGCGGGCAGGCGGGCACCCCGCGGCCCAGGCCGACTTCCTCGACCGCGCCGCGCACAGGCCCGACCCCGCGTCCCGGCAGCCAGCCGCCACCACTGCCGCAGTAGGTTCAGTCGTCGTCGAGCGGGTCCTCGATCGACTGGTCGTGCCCGGTCCCGCTGGAGAGGAAGACCAGCGCCATCAGAGCCGATCCCAGCATCATCGTGAACCACACGCCCAGCGCCGTCGCGATGTAGAAGTGGATCGAGAGGAATCCGAACGAAACGTACATGAACCCGCACACGGCCAGCGCGACCAGCGCCGAGACCGCGGCCATGACCTTCATCAGCCGGCGATAGCGGGCCCAGGCATATGCGGCGTTGCGGGGGTCGTCGAGCGGGGAAGGGCGCGTCATGGGCGCAGCCCATGCGCTTCGTCGCGGGGGCTGGCAACCGCTTTCGCAGAGGGGCATTTCATGTCACACTTGGCCCGTCCGGAGCCTGCGCCAGACAGGTCGGACGCGTGCAAGAGGAGGCCCAGATGACGATAGGCAGGATTACAGCGGACCGGGGCGGCGAGGTCTGGACGATCTCGGCCGATCGCACCGTTGCCGAGGCCGTCGCCCTGCTCGCCGAAAAGCGCATCGGCGCGCTGCCGGTGTCGGACGGCGAGGGCGGGGTCGCCGGGATCTTCTCCGAGCGCGACGTGCTCTATTGTCTCAACGTGCATGGTGCGGGCGCGCTGTCGCTGAAAGTCAGCGACGCAATGACCGCGCCGGTCATCTCCGTCGACCCCGGCACTCCGGTGCTCGAAGCGCTCTCGCTGATGACCCGCCGCCGCATCCGGCACCTGCCGGTGGTGGAAGGAGGCCGGATGGTCGCGTTCGTGTCGATCGGCGACCTCGTCAAGCACCGGCTCGACAGCGTCCAGGCCGAGGCCGAGGCCATGCTCGCCTATATCCAGACCGCCTGAGGCTTGAGAGCAGGGGGCGGAGCGCCTATCTTCTAATCATGAGCCAACCGACCATCACCCTCGCCCCCAGCGCCGCCGCCCGCGTTGCCGCCATCGCGGCCAAGCAAGGCAAGCCGGCCGCGCTGCGCCTAGCGGTCGAAGGCGGGGGCTGTTCCGGCTTCCAGTACAAGTTCGAGCTCGCCGGGGAGCCTGAGGGCGACGACACCGTGGCCGAAACCGACGGGGTGATGCTGCTGGTCGACCCGGTCAGTCTGGACCTCGTGTCGGGATGCACGGTGGAATTCGTCGAATCGCTGGGCGGCGCGGCGTTCCGGGTGAGCAATCCCAATGCCACTGCCGGCTGCGGCTGCGGATCGAGCTTCGCGGTCTGAATTTCACTTCGTCATTGCGGGACGCGCAGCGACGAAGCAATCCATCGCCATGCGGCAGCAACCGGATTGCTTCGCTGCGCACGCAATGACGGACTCGCCATGATCAAGGTCGCCAGCTTCAACATCAACGGGATCAAGGCGCGCCTGCCGCGGCTGCTCGAATGGCTGGAGGAGACGCGGCCTTCCGTCGCCTGCCTGCAGGAGATCAAGACCCAGGACGAAGGCTTCCCCGCCGCCGAGTTCGAAAAGATTGGTTATCATGCGATCTGGCACGGCCAGAAAGGCTTCAACGGCGTGGCGATCCTCGCCGACGGGGTCCAGCCGGTCGAGGCCCACCGCGGCCTTCCCGGCGATCCCGAGGACGAGCATTCCCGTTACCTTGAGGCCGACGTGTTCGGCATCCGGGTGGTGTGCATCTATCTGCCCAACGGCAACCCGCAGCCGGGGCCGAAGTTCGACTACAAGCTTCGCTGGATGGAGCGGCTGCGCCAGCGGATGGCCGAAATCTCGGCGCAGGAAATCCCGGCGCTGGTGATCGGCGACTACAACGTGATTCCCGAGGACAAGGATACGTTCTCGGTCCGGGCGATGGCCAGCGACGCGCTCATGCAGCCCGAATCGCGCGACGGCTATCGCCGTCTGCTCAACGACGGGTGGACCGACGCGATCGATACATTGAACCCGCGCGGCGGTGTGTGGACCTTCTGGGACTACCAGGCCGGTGCATGGCAGCGCGACCACGGCTTCCGCATCGACCACGCGCTGCTCTCGCCCGAACTGGCCGACCGGCTGGTCGCGGCCGGCGTCGACAAGGAATACCGCGGGCGCGAGAAGGCGAGCGACCATGCACCGGTGTGGGTGCAATTGCGCGACTGAGCGACATGGCCCCTCTTTCGTCATTGCGAGGAGCGCAGCGACGAAGCAATCCAACCTTGCGCCTTGGATTGCCGCGGCCTTCGGCCTCGCAATGACGAATCTAGTGGTTGGCGGCAGAACCTGTGGCCTTGTTCACAGCGTCGCAACAATCGCCGGGGCAAAGGCGGGTGCAGATAGACCAGTCTTGCGAGTCGCCACGATGGCCCTGTTCAAGTCCGACCTCTTCCGCTCTTTCATGATCGGCTTCCTCCTCGGCAGCGCCGGGATCGCCGCCGCGATCGGCGCCGATGCCCGCACCGAGATCGTAATGAAGCTCCTCGGATGAAGCGCGGTCTCCCCGCCCTGATCGGCGCGGCGCTGCTGGCCGTAGCCTGCCAGCAGAGCGCGCATGCAGAAGGGCTGCTGACCCCGGCGCCCGAAGTCCAGGCGCGCGAGAGCGGCGGGCTCAAGACCGCAGTGTTCGCCGGCGGCTGCTTCTGGGGCGTCGAGGCGGTGTTCAGCCACGTCAAGGGCGTGACCAGCGTCGTTTCCGGCTTCCACGGCGGCAGCGCCGCCACCGCGCACTACGACCGCGTGAGCGACGGCAACACCGGCCATGCCGAGGCGGTGCGGGTGACCTACGATCCCTCGAAGGTCCGCTACGACCAGCTGCTCCAGGTGTTCTTCTCGGTCGCGACCGATCCGACCCAGCTCAACCGCCAGGGACCGGACACCGGCACCCAGTACCGCAATGCGCTGGTGCCGCTGAACCGCGAGCAGAGCCGGGTCGCGGCAGGCTATCTCGCGCAGCTCAAGGTCATGGACCCGTGGCATCGGCCCATCGTGACCGCGGTCGAAAGTTACGGCCGCTTCTACCCGGCCGAGGATTACCACCAGGACTTTGCCCAGAAGAACCCCAACCACGGCTATATCCAGCGCTGGGACAAGCCCAAGGTCGAGGCGCTCAAGCGGCTGTTCCCGGGCCTGTGGAAGAGCGGCTTCACCACCGGCTGAGCCACCGGCTGAGCCACCGGTTTGCCTAAGTGGTCGGGGGCCCTTATCTAGACCCCATGGCTGGGCATAATCATCACCACTTCCACGGCGAGCAGCTGGTCGATGCGGCGCGGCACGCGCTGGTCGGAAGTGGCGAACAGTGGACCGAGATGCGCGCCGACGTGTTCGAGGCGCTGGTCGGGCATGACCGCCCGGCCTCGGCCTACGACATTGCCGAGAGCGTCGGCACGCGCCGGGGGAAGCGGGTCGCGGCGAACTCGGTCTACAGGATTCTCGACCTGTTCGTGCGGACCAACCTCGCCCGCCGGGTGGAGAGCGCCAACGCTTATCTTGCCAACAGCCATCCCGGCTGCCGGCACGACTGCATCTTCCTGATCTGCGACCTGTGCGGCAAGGCCGTCCACATTGACGACGACCGCCTGACCGGCGCGCTTCGCGGTGCCGCGCAGGAAGCCGGGTTTGCCGAGGTTCGGCCGGTGGTCGAGATCCGCGGTCACTGCGGCGATTGCGCAGGCGCCGATTTGACCTGAGCCCCGCCGCCCGGCTGCTATCGATTCCCGACCAAGGTATTCGACAGCACGCCCCGGCGCGTGTAAGGCAAGCCCATGTCCGCCAATCCGGTCACCCCGCTGCTCGACACGGTCGATACCCCCGCCGATCTCCGCAAGCTCCAACCCAGCCAGCTGCGCCAGCTGGCGGACGAACTGCGTGCAGAGATGATCTCTGCCGTTGGCCAGACCGGGGGGCACCTCGGTTCGGGGCTCGGGGTGGTCGAGCTGACCACGGCGATCCACTATGTCTTCGACACGCCGGTGGACAAGCTGGTGTGGGACGTCGGCCATCAGGCCTACCCGCACAAGATCCTCACCGGGCGGCGGAGTCGCATCCGCACCCTGCGCCAGGGTGGCGGCCTCTCGGGCTTCACCAAGCGCAGCGAGAGCCAGTACGATCCGTTCGGCGCGGCCCATTCCAGTACTTCGATCTCCGCCGCGCTCGGCTTTGCCATCGCCAACAAGCTGGCGGACCGCCCCGGCAAGGGCATCGCGGTGATCGGCGACGGGGCGATGAGCGCGGGCATGGCCTACGAGGCGATGAACAACGCCCGCGACGCCGGCAACCGGCTTGTCGTGATCCTCAACGACAACGACATGTCGATCGCGCCGCCGGTCGGCGGGCTCTCCGCGTACCTTGCCCGGCTGGTCTCGTCGCGCCCGTTCCTCGGCATCCGCGACATTGCCCGGCGGATCTCGCGCAGGCTGCCCGAACCGCTCCACCGCGCCGCCAAGAAGACCGACGAGTTCGCCCGCGGCATGGCGATGGGCGGCACGCTGTTCGAGGAACTGGGGTTCTATTACGTCGGCCCGATCGACGGCCACAACCTCGACCAGCTGATCCCGGTGCTGGAGAACGTCCGCGATGCGGCGGAAGGGCCGTGCCTGATCCATGTCGTGACCCAGAAGGGCAAGGGCTACGGCCCGGCCGAGGCGGCGGCAGACAAGTATCACGGCGTGCAGAAGTTCGACGTGGTCACCGGCGAGCAGGTCAAGGCGCCGGCCAAGGCGCCCGCCTACCAGAACGTCTTCGGCGAGACACTGGCGAAGCTGGCCGATACGGATCCGACGATCTGCGCGATCACCGCGGCGATGCCCTCGGGCACCGGGGTCGACCGGTTCGCGAAGGCGCACCCGGACCGCAGCTTCGACGTCGGCATTGCCGAACAGCACGCGGTGACTTTCGCCGCGGGACTTGCCGCTGAAGGGATGCGCCCGTTCTGCGCGATCTATTCGACCTTCCTCCAGCGCGCCTACGACCAGGTAGTCCACGACGTCGCGATCCAGAACCTGCCGGTGCGCTTCGCCATCGACCGCGCCGGGCTGGTCGGTGCGGACGGGGCGACCCATGCCGGCTCGTTCGACATCACCTATCTGGCGAGCCTGCCGAACATGGTGGTCATGGCCGCCGCGGACGAGGCGGAGCTGGTCCACATGACTTACACCGCCGCGCTGCACGACAGCGGGCCGATCGCCTTCCGCTACCCGCGCGGCAACGGCACCGGCGTACCCCTGCCGGAGGTGCCCGAGCAGCTCGAGATCGGCAAGGGCCGCATCGTCCGCCACGGCAGCAAGGTTGCGATCCTCTCGCTCGGCACGCGGCTGGTCGAGGCGCTGAAGGCGGCCGACCAGCTCGAGGCCAAGGGGCTGTCGACCACGGTCGCCGACCTGCGCTTCGCCAAGCCGATCGACAGCGACCTGATCCGCCAGCTGATGGCGACGCACGAGGTCGTGGTGACGGTCGAGGAAGGCTCGATCGGCGGGCTCGGCGCGCATGTCTTGACGATGGCGAGCGACGAGGGGCTGACTGACGCCGGCCTCAAGATACGCACGATGCGCCTGCCCGACGCGTTCCAGGATCATGACAACCCTGACAAGCAATACGACGCCGCCGGCCTCAACGCGCCGCAGATCGTCGAAACGGTGCTGAAGGCGCTGCGCCACAACAGCGCAGGGGTCAGCGAGGCGCGGGCTTAACCCGGTCGCATCAATCCCCGGGCAAAGTCCATGTGATCGCCTGCGTCCGGTCCTGAGCCATCGCATAGCCATTGTTGTCGCGCGCCGGTTCGAAGCGAAAGCGTTCGGCCACGGCCTTGCAGGCGGCCTCGTCGAGCGAATTGTGGCCGCTTGACCCGGCCACGTGGACGTTGCCGACCGTGCCGGTTTCATCGACGGTGAAGCCCACCACGGTCTTGCCCTGAGCGCCGTCGCGAATGGCGTCGGCGGGGTAGTCCTCCATCGACAGCCCGCCGTCGATCATCCGAGCCGGCGCGGCGAGGACAGGAGCCTCGTTCCAGCTATCGACCTCGGGCTCCGTCTGCATCCGGGAAAACCCGCGGATCATCTGGATGAATCCGAACAGGATCGCCCCCCAGGCGACCACATAAGAGCCGCCGTCCTCTGCCGCGCTGAAGGTCACGATCGTGATGGCCAGCCCGCCGAAAAAGAACAGCGCGCCGACGATGGCTTCGGATTTTCCGTTCATGCCCCAAGTCCCCCAACCGGAAGACGCGACGATCACTGATCAACGGCCTGCTGACAAGCATTGTTTGCCCGAGGGTTGCGGCTCACGCCCAATTGATCCCCACCCACTTCCACACGCCCGCCGGGACATAGCCGAGTGGTGCGTGCAGCCAGGTCACGCCAAGCCACAGTGCCACACCTGCCAGCCACAACCATCCCGGCGCGGCCAGCTGCGATAGGCGCGGCCAGTAGCTGGTCTTTGCCTCCCACGCCTGCCATTCGGCACCGAGCAGGGCTTCCTTCTTGCGGTCCTGAAGATGCGCGCCGAGCAGCGCGAGGGTTCCGATCGCGCCGGTCAGGATCAGGGTGCGCGGGGTCGGCGCGACTAGGGCGTGGGCGATGGCCCACAGCGCGAAGCCCCACATCATCGGGTGGCGGGTCACGCGGAACACGCCGTGCGGCGTCTTGCCGGAAAGGCCGGCAGTCTTCTGCTGCGGCAAGGCCGGGTTACCGATCAGCGAGCCGATGAACAGCGTAAGCGCCACGATCGTCAACACGCTGGCAATCGCCCACGGCAGGTCCTCGAATCCGTCCCACAGCCTCGGTTCGTAGGGCGCGGAGAGGAACGCCCAGACCATCCATCCGAACGTGGCGAAGGCGACGAGCGAGTACAGCCCGAGGAATCCCTGCTCGCCCAGCTTGCGGACCAGCGGCGCGCGCAACGGGTGGGAGAGGACGAAATGGCTGCCGAGAAACGCGACCGAAGCCGCGAAGAGCGAAGTCAGCGCCTGTTCCATCCTGTCCCTTTCCTGAAATGTTTACGCCCTTGCAGTCACCGTAATGTCCGCATCGGACCCCGGTTCGGCGCCGCGATCTTCCAGCGTGTCGAGGTGCATCCACCGCTTCACGAACGGTGAAACCGCGAGGACCACGACCGCGATGCCGATGGTAACCCAGCCGATGGTCGAGTAGATCGACAGGGTGAGCTCCTTGCTCATTTCCCCGCCCTCGCCTCCGGTGGCCTCGCCGATCTTGCCCGCGACGAAGTTGCCTACCGCGGTCATGTAGAACCACGCGCCCATGATGAAGCTGCCGAGGTGGAGCGGGGCGAGCCGGGTCATCGCCGAAAGTCCGACGGGCGAAAGGCAGAGCTCGCCGGTGGTGTGGAGCAGATAGATCAGGAACACGAACAGTACCGGGGTCATCGTGCCGATGCCGACCGCGTTCGCGCCCCACACGAATACGAGGAATCCAAGACCGACCTGGACCAGCGCGAGGCCGAACTTGGCGGGCGCGCTCGGTTCCAGGCCCTTCTTGCCCAGCACCTGCCAGAGACCGGCGAACAGCGGGCCGAACAGCACGATATAGATCGGGTTGATCGACTGGAACAGGCTGGTCGGCACCCCGCCGCGATCGACGAACTTGTCGGTATAGAGCGAGAGCGAACCGCCCGCCTGCTCGAACAGGCCCCAGAAGATTGGGTTCAGCGCGATCAGGAACAGGATCGCGAACATGCGGTCGCGCGGCTCGCAGGCGATTGCCGCCTTCTCCATAGCGCACAGAACGAGCACCGCGATCGTGGCTGCAAGGATGACCAGCAGAGCGAGCGAAACCGTATAGCCGAACAGCGGGACCCCAATCTTGCTGATCGCCCAACCGCTGGACATCGCGAGCATTGCGTAAATCAGCAAGATCATCAGACTTGCAACAGTGATGACCCGTCCACGCGGTGCGCTCCCCAGCGATCCATAGGGAAGCTGAAAGAGCGCGACGAAAAGCACGTAACCAAGCATTGCCACGCCCGAGACAATCAACAGATTCTGGACGGCATTCCCCGGACTGAAAAGTGACGCCTTGTCGGCTGGATCGGATGTGCCTGTCAGCGCAACCAGAACCCAAATGACCGCAACTGCAGCTAAACCAGTGGCGTAAAGCGCGAACTCGTTCTTCTTGGGCAGAGGCTTTGGCGGTTCGCCTTGGCCTTTCAGGGCAGGTTTGCCGATCACAAAGATGATCAGGCCGAGCACCATGCCGATTCCGGCCAGGCCGAAGCCCCATGACCACCCGACTGTCTCACCGAGGTAGCCGACGAGGATCGTGCCCAGAGCTGCGCCCGTGTTCACGCCCATGTAGAAGATCGTGTAGGCGGCATCCCGGCGGGTGTCGCGCATCCGGTAGAGCTGGCCGACGATGACCGAGATGTTGGCCTTGAGGAAGCCCGAGCCGACGATGATCAGCGCCAGCGCCAGCCAGAACACGTTGATCGCCGGATCGGCCTGCTTGGCCAGCGGATCGGTGACGCCCTGCAGGCCTTCGTAAGCCATGAACAGGTGGCCGAAGGCCAGGACGACGCCGCCGAACAGCACGGCCTTGCGCTGGCCAAGCCAGCGATCGGCGAGGTAGCCGCCGAGGACTGGCGTGATGTACACGAGGCTGGTGTAGGTGCCATAAATGAAAGTGCCCTTGCCGTCGGTGAACAGCCAGAACTTCACCAGGTACAGGATCAGCAGCGCGCGCATCCCGTAATAGGAGAAGCGCTCCCACATCTCGGCATAGAACAGCACGAACAGGCCGCGCGGATGGCCCACGAATTCCTCGCTCTTGCGGCTGGCGATGACCGCACCGATCGTGAGCACAATGAACAAGGCGACTGCGGCGATCGCCGCGATCCAGTCACCTTCGCTCCACAGGGCCATGTCCTTCATTCGCGCATCCCGTATCGTTTTCGCCTCTGCCCGCTTGTGCTGCGGGCATTTGCCGGCACCCTAGCGGGCAAATCGGCGCAGCAAAGCCTTTTGTTGCAAGTGAAAGCAGTTCCGGCGAACGCGGCCGGGCATCCAACAGGCTTGGCTGCATCGCTGTATTATGGCACTATGGCACCCATGTCCCGGACCGATCGCCCCGTCTATCTGCGCCTGCGCGACCTCATCGCGGCGGGGATCATCGAGGGGACTTATCCGGAGGGCGCGATGCTCCCTTCGGTCCGCGCCTTTGCGGCCGAGCAGGGGGCCAACCCGCTGACAGTCGCAAAGGCTTACCAGCAGTTCCAGGACGAAGGGCTCGTCGTGGTCCAGCGCGGAGTCGGATTGATGGTCGCGCCCGGTGCCGCGGAAGCCTTGCGAGCGCGCGAGGCAGAGCGCTTCATGGCCGCCGAATGGCCGGAGATTCTGGATCGGATACAGCTCCTCCGGATCGATCCGGCGATGCTGATCGAACGAATCACCGCCTGACCGGCGCGGCGTGCCGCTTCGGACCATTTGTCTCTAACATTTGTTAGTGGAAACGATTGTTTTCACGGGGCCTCTCTGGCAGGATGCGGAATCGCCGGGCCGGGGGGTCGGACGGCATGGAATGGGGCGGGTCGCAGTCGCTCCGCCTGCCCGGGGGGGCAGGCAGCAGAGGGGACGGAGAATGATAAGGTCTGAGCTGTTGCAAGCGCTCGCCAAGGAAAGCCCTGGCATGCGCAGCGAGGAAATCGAGAAGGTCGTCGACGTTTTCTTCGACGAGATTGCCAAGCGCCTGGCCGAAGGCGGGCGCGTGGAGCTCCGCGGCTTTGGCGCGTTCTCCACCCGCGAGCGTGATGCCCGCAAGGGGCGCAACCCGCGCACCGGAGATTCGGTCGACGTCCCCGGCAAGCGCGTGCCGTATTTCAAGCCCGGCAAGGAAATGCGCCAGCGCCTGAACGCCGAGTAGTTTCTCCGACAATCCGGCTTGCCGCCGTGGGCGATTGCCTGGCGCGCTCTCCTGTGCCATCCGCGGCACGGCCCGTGCGGACGTGGCGGAATGGTAGACGCAGGGGACTTAAAATCCCTTGAGCTTTGCTCGTGCGGGTTCGAGTCCCGCCGTCCGTACCAGCGGGTAGCAATGCCTCCTTGCCCTTGCCCGCCAGTTCTATAACCAGCATCCCGACCGCCGCGCTGTGCGGCCAACGGGAGCAGGAAGATGAGCGCTGAATCGGTCGGAGCCGGAACCATCGAGGTCGTGGACGGGGTGGGCGTGCTCACCGTTGACTATCCGCCGGTCAACGCGCTCAGCATCCACACCCGCAAGGCGCTCGACGCAGGCTTCCGCCGATTCGCTGCCGACGATACGGTCGAGGCCATCGTCCTGATCTGCGCCGGGCGCACCTTCATCGCCGGGGCCGACATCTCCGAGCTCGGAAAGCCCCCGCAGGAGCCGGGGCTGCAGGCCGTGTTCGACATCATTGAGGGCGGAGACAAGCCGGTCGTTGCGGCGATCCACGGCACGGCGCTGGGCGGCGGGTACGAACTGGCGCTGACCTGCCACTGCCGCATCGCGGTGCCCTCGGCCAAGGTCGGCCTGCCCGAAGTCGCGCTCGGCCTGCTGCCCGGCGCAGGCGGGACCCAGCGCCTGCCGCGCATCGTCGGGATCGAGGCCGCGCTCGAGATCATTGGTGGCGGCGCGCCGATCCCCGCGAAAGAGGCACTGGAGCTTGGCATGATCGACAAGCTCGCGGGCGAGGAAAGCCTGCGCGAGGATGCGATTGCCTTTGCGCGCAGCCTTGTCGGCCAGCCGCTCGCCCGGGTCCGCGACCGGCAGGAGAAGGTCGAGCCATACCGCGGCAAGCGCGACGCCTATGATGCCTATCTCAAGAAGAACGCCCGCGCCTTCCGCGGATTCAAGGCGCCGTTCAACATCGTCAAGGCGATCGAGGCCTCAGCTGAACTGCCGTTCGACGAGGGCATGATCCGCGAGCGCGAGCTGTTCATGGAGCTGATGGCGAGCACGGAAAGCGCCGCCCAGCGCTATTACTTCTTCGCCGAGCGCGAAGCGGCGAAGGTCAAGGACCTGCCTGCCGACACCCCGCTGCTGCCGGTCAGGTCGGTCGGTGTGATCGGCGCGGGCACGATGGGCGGCGGAATCACCATGAACTTCCTCAACGCCGGGATTCCGGTGACGCTCGTCGAGATGAGCCAGGCCGCGCTTGACCGCGGTATCGCCGTGATCCGCAAGAACTACGAGAACTCCGCCGCCAAGGGCCGGATGACCGCCGAACAGGTCGAGCAGCGGATGGGCCTGATCACCCCTGCGCTGGACATCGCCGCGCTCGGCCAGGTCGACCTTGTGATCGAGGCCGTGTTCGAGGAGATGGGGGTCAAGAAGGAGATCTTCAGCAAACTGGACGCCGTGGCCAAGCCCGGCGCGATGCTCGCCTCCAACACCAGCTACCTCGACATCGACGAGATCGCCTCGGCCACCAGCCGGCCCGAATCGGTGCTCGGGCTGCACTTCTTCTCGCCCGCCAACGTCATGCGCCTGCTCGAGATCGTGCGGGGCGCGAAGACCTCGAACAGCGTGCTGGCGACAGCACTCAAGCTCTCCAAGACCATTGCCAAGGTGCCGGTGGTCAGCCGCGTCGGCCATGGCTTCATCGCCAACCGGGTGATGAGCCCGCGCAGCCAGCAGGCGATGCAGCTCGTCCTCGAAGGGCCGAGCCCGCAGGACATCGACAAGGCGATCTACGATTACGGTTTCGCGATGGGGCCGTTCGCGATGGGCGACCTTGTCGGCCTCGATGTGATCGGACGGGGCAGCAATGAGCGTACACTGCGCGGCGATCTCGTCGATCTCGGTCGGCTGGGGCAGAAGTCCGGCGCAGGCTTCTATGACTACGACGAGAGGCGCAACGCCTCGCCCAGCCCGGTCGCGGCCAAGGTCATTGCCGATTTCGCCGCTCACAAGGGCGTCGAAGACAAGGGCCCGTCGTCCGCGGAAGCGATCGTGGCGCGGCTGCTCTACCCGGTCGTGAACGAAGGCGCGAAGGTTCTTGCCGAGGGCGTCGCCCAGCGCGCGAGCGATATCGATGTCGCCTGCATTCTCGGGTACAACTGGCCGGTCTATACTGGCGGACCGATGTTCTGGGCTGACAGCGTGGGCCTCGCCAAGGTGGTCGAAGGGCTGAAGGACATGGGCATCGAGCCCGCACCCCTGCTCGCCGAGAAGGCGGCGGCGGGCAGCAGCTTCACCCGCGCCTGATCAACGGAATCTTGACGGTTTCCCGCTAGCCCTCGCTGCCGGCCCGCGCGTTCTGCGGGCGGAGCGGGGGCATGCGGCCGGGTGGAAGCAAGATCTAACCAGTTGCGGATCGAACGCGCGGCGGAGCGCCAGCCGTTCCTCGCGCAGGTCCAGTACCGCCGCGGGCGATTCCGCGCGCGGGTCGAGGTCGTCGACGTATCCGTGCTCGGCGCCAAGGTCCGTGCGCTCGATGCGCTGCGCACCGGCGACCCGATCTGGCTGACCTTTCCCGGGCTCGAGCCTCTCGAGGCGATCGTCGCCTGGGCCGACAAGTTCCTGTGCGGCTGCCGCTTTGTCCGGCCGATGCACCCGGCTGTGTTCGATTCGATGCTGGCCCGGCGCCAGTCCGAGCTGGGCTGGTGAATCGGCGGGCTATCGTTCGATTTGCGCCGTCGCCGGTAACCTCCCGGAAACCACTGTGCCGTAACGTCGTGTCCGAAGCGGGCGGGTTTCCATCCGCAGGGGCACTTTCGGTTCGGGGGACCGGCTTTGGGTGAACTGCATCGTTCCGAGAGTTGGGAAAGCCTGGGTCCGGCCGGCCCGGAGGGCCGTCACGCTCCGCGTTTCACCCTGTTGCTCAGGACCGCAAAGCTGATCGCCGACGGGCGCGAGTTTCTGTGCATCCTCCGCGACGCCTCGGCCACCGGGGTCAAGGTTCGCATCTTTCACGAGATTCCGGAACACAAGGCCCTGCTGCTCGAATTGGGCAGCGGAGAGCGCTATCCGGTCGAGCTGGTGTGGAGCGGGGACGATCACGCCGGCTGCCGATTCCTCCGAGACGTCGACGTCCACAAGCTGATCGACGATTCGAACGGGACCTACCCCAAACGCCAGCTGCGCCTGCGCATTACCCTGCCGGCCATGCTCCATTCGGGCGGAACGGCGACGCCGGTCACCTTTCGCGACATCTCCCAGCAGGGTTGCTCGATCGAGAGCGACAAGTGGCTGATGATGAACGAGCTGGTGCGGATCGACACCCAGGTCCTGCCGCCGATCTACGCCAAGGTGCGTTGGCGCAGCGCACCGCGCTATGGCCTGATCTTCGAGCATCCGTTCCGTCTCGACGACCTCGCCCGCGTTTCCGCGCCGATCCAGTTTGCCGAGGCGGTCGAGCAGGCCAGTGCCCTGGGATCGCGCAAGCCCGTTTGAGCCCAACCGGCTCGTTGTGAGGAAGCCCGGCCCGCGCCTGCGGTGCCGGGCTTTTTCGTGAGGCCGCAGTCCGGCGTTAACCTTCCCTTAGCCAATTTCCTTCACTCCCTGATCACGAGATCGGAAGCGATCGACAGGGGGTATGTCCATGACCGCAGGTTCTGTTCGTGACGTTGACGTGGCCATCATCGGGGCCGGGCCGGCGGGGCTCACCGCCGGGTACCTGCTGACCAAGGCCGGGCTTTCGGTCGCGATCATCGAGAAGGACAGCACCTACGTCGGCGGGATCAGCCGCACGGTGGAGCACGAGGGCTACCGCTTCGACATCGGCGGGCACCGGTTCTTTTCCAAGAGCCAGCAGGTCGTCGACCTGTGGAACGAGATCCTGCCCGATGACTTCATCCAGCGTCCGCGGATGAGCCGCATCTATTACGAGGGCAAGTTCTACTCATACCCGCTGCGCGCGTTCGAGGCGCTGTGGAACCTCGGCATCGTCCGCTCGGCGCTGTGCATGGCAAGCTTTGCCAAGGCCAAGCTGATGCCGCGCAAGACCGTGAAAAGCTTCGAGGACTGGACCACGAACCAGTTCGGGGTGAAGCTCTATTCGATCTTCTTCAAGACCTATACCGAGAAGGTCTGGGGCATGCCCTGCGACGAGATGAGCGCCGACTGGGCGGCCCAGCGGATCAAGGGTCTGTCGCTGTGGGGTGCCGTCGTCGATGGCCTCAAGCGCAGCCTCGGCCTGAACAAGGCGCCGAACGACGGGCAGGCGGTGAAGACCTTGCTCGAAACCTTCCGCTATCCGCGCCTCGGCCCCGGCATGATGTGGGACGCCGCGCGGGACAAGATCCTCGCCACCGGCAAGGGCGAGGTCCTGATGGGCCATGCCATGAAGCAGCTTGCCGCCGACGGCCAGGGCGGCTGGCGGCTTTCGGCCACCGGGCCGCAAGGCGAGACCGTGATCCGCGCCCGCCATGCGATCAGCTCTGCCCCGATGCGCGAACTTGCCGCGCGCATGCACCCGCTGCCGGCGACGACGCTGGAAGCGAGCAAGCTCAAGTACCGCGACTTCCTCACCGTCGCGCTGAAGATCCGGGCCGACGAGGACCTGTTCCCCGACAACTGGATTTACATCCACGACAGCAAGGTGAAGGTCGGCCGCATCCAGAACTTCCGCTCGTGGTCGCCGGAAATGGTGCCCGATACCGGGGTGGCCTGCGTCGGCCTCGAATACTTCTGCTTCGAAGGCGACGACCTCTGGGCCTCGTCCGACGATGACCTTGTGGCCCTCGCCACCCGCGAGATGGCGACACTGGGCCTCGTCTCGGCGGACCAGGTGATCGGCGGGGTCGTGGTGCGGCAGGAGAAGGCCTACCCGGTCTACGACGAGGACTATGCCGCCAACGTCGCCGCGATGCGCGCCGAACTCGAAGCCGCGCACCCGACGCTGCACATGGTCGGCCGCAACGGCATGCACCGCTACAACAACCAGGACCACGCGATGATGACCGCGATGCTGACGGCCGAGAACATCCTCGCCGAAGCCCGCGTCTACGACATCTGGTGCGTCAACGAGGACGCCGAGTACCACGAAGCCGGCGACGAGGGCGAACAGCAGCAACTCGCGGCCCGCGCGGTCAGCGAAGACCAGGCCGCCGCACTCGCCTCCGTTCGCGAAGTGCCAGAGCGGATCAAGCCGGATACGGACCGCAAGGCCGCCTGAGTTCGATGAGACCCGCGCCCCCGCGGAACGCGGGGGCTTCGTGCCGCTGGCAGACCATCTGCGTGACGAGTGCGATACCGATGAACCACGTCCTCCCCCTGATGAACCGCCTGCGCCAAGTGACGCTGCTGCGCTACCTGATCGCCAGCGTCGGCGCGCTCGCGGTCGACATGGGCAGCTTCCTTGCCCTGCTCGCGCTCGAGGTCCCGGCCATCGTCGCCTCGGCGCTGGGCTACAGTCTCGGCATTGCCGCGCACTGGGTCATGTCGAGCCGCAAGGTCTTCGCCGATTCGGTGGCGGAGCGCGGCATGGCGCGGACCCGGCAGAAGGCGCTGTTTGTCGCCTCGGCGCTGGTCGGGCTCGCCGTGACCACCGCGATCGTCGGCACGGGTGAGCGCATCGGCATCGACCCGCGTATTGCCAAGCTCTTCGCCATCGCCGCCAGCTTCACCGTGACCTGGCTACTGCGCGAGCGGGTGATCTTCCGCAAGGACGCTGCATGAGAAGCTCCGATGCGGCGTGGCAGGGGCTGACCCGTCCGCTGCTGCTGCGCGTGATTCTCGTGTGGCTCACCGTCGCGGCCCTGTCGCTGGTGGCGGCGCGGGCGAATGTCGCCGGCTTGCGCTTTGCCGATCCCGACGACACCCTGCGGCTCGTCCAGGTCCGGAACCTGCTGGCCGGGCAGAGCTGGTTCGACGTCCACATGTGGAAGATCGATCCGCCGGCCGGCGTGCTGATGCATTGGTCGCGGCTGGTGGATATACCGCTGGCGCTGGTGATCCTCACCCTCACGCCGATGGTGGGCGCAGGCGCTGCGGAGACCGCCGCCGTGATCGCCGTGCCGCTGCTGACGCTGCTGTGTGGGATGCTTCTGACCGCCCGCCTCGCCCTGCGTCTTGCCGATGAGCGCGCCGCATTGGTTTCGTGCCTGCTGTGGCCGCTGGCCTTCGCGACGATGACCCAGTTCGCGCCCTTGCGGATCGATCACCA
The DNA here is from genome assembly GCF_058783565.1 of Novosphingobium sp. FW305-C-111. Classification (NCBI taxonomy): domain Bacteria; kingdom Pseudomonadati; phylum Pseudomonadota; class Alphaproteobacteria; order Sphingomonadales; family Sphingomonadaceae; genus Novosphingobium; species Novosphingobium sp. FW305-C-111. The sequence goes on along the minus strand of NZ_JBYSYP010000001.1, from coordinate 380,474 downwards.
CGGCTGGCAGATCGTCACCCTGCTTGCAGCGGCCAATGCCCTGTTCGCCCGCGACCGGCGTATCGGCGGCTGGCTGTGCGGCGCGGCGCTCGCGACCGGCATGGCGATCAGCCTGGAGTTGCTGCCTTACGCCGCGCTGTTCGCGGGCGTGCTGGCGCTGCGCTGGCTGCGCGATCCCGAAGCGCGCGGAGGGCTCGTGGCGATGCTGGACAGCCTTGCCGCGACCGGCGCCGCGCTGTTCCTGCTGACCCGCGGCACGGACTTGACCGGCTACTGCGACATTGCCTCGCCTGGTTACCTCGCCGGGTTCGCCGTCGCCGCGATCGGGTTGCGGCTGGTCGCGCTGCGCAATCCGCCGCCGCGAGCGGTGGTGCTGCTTCTGGGCCTCGTCGGCGTGGCGGTGGTGGTGAGCTTCCTCGTCGTGGCCCCGCAATGCACCCGCGGGCCATTCGCCGCGCTCGATCCGCTGGTCCAGCAGGTCTGGTATCGCAACGTCCTCGAAGGCCTACCGGTGTGGCGGCAGCCCGCCGTTGCCGCCGTCCAGATCGCCGCGCCGCCGTTCATCGCACTCGCCGCCTCGCTGTTCCTGTGGCGCAGCCCCGAAACCGCCGACCGCCGCGATGCGTGGTTCGAGTTTGCGCTCCTGCTCGCCGGGTTCGCACTGGTCGCGCTGCTGGTGTCGCGGGCGGGCGCAGCGGCATGCGCGCTGTCGACCATTGCCGTCGCGGCCGCGCTGCGCCCGCTACTCGCCCGGATCGAGGCGCTGGCGAGCATGCGCGCCAAACTCGGCGCGCTGGTTCTCGTGCTGGCGGCGCTGGCCCCCGGAATGGTTGCTTTCGCGGTCGACCGGGCGATCCCCTCGGCTCACGCGGAGCCCGCCAAGGGAGGCATGTCCGACGTTTGCGGCCTGCCCGGCTCGCTCGCCGCGCTGCGCAGCCTGCCGCGCTCTACCTTGTTCACCCCGCTGGACCTCGGCCCGTGGGCGCTGCTCCGCACCGATCACGCGGTCGTCGCGACAAGCCACCACCGCGCCAGTGCCGCCATGCACGACGTGATCGCCGCCTTCCTGGGTACCGGCGACGAGGCCCACGCACTGGTCCGCAAGCATGGCGCGGCCTACGTCGTCGCCTGCGACGACCTCGTCGAGGCCGGGGTCTATCGCGACATGCAGGAGCAGGGCCTGATGGCTCGGCTTCTCGCGGGCAAGCCGCCGGTCTGGCTGCAGCCGGTTCCGCTTCCGCCGGAGGCCGGGACGCTGCGGGTGTGGCAGGTGGTCCGCTAGACCGTCGGCTTTCGCTCCGGACAAACGAAAAGGGGCCCTGCGTTCCCGCAAGGCCCCTCTCTGTTTTGGCTGGGTCCGGTTCAGAGCTTGCCGGTCAGCTCCGGCACCAGCGTGAACAGGTCGCCGACGAGGCCGATGTCCGCGACCTGGAAGATCGGGGCGTCCTCATCCTTGTTGATGGCGATGATGGTTTTCGAATCCTTCATGCCGGCGAGATGCTGGATCGCGCCCGAGATGCCGACTGCGATGTAGACTTCCGGCGCGACGATCTTGCCGGTCTGGCCGACCTGGTAGTCGTTCGGGACATAGCCCGCATCGACCGCGGCGCGGCTTGCCCCGACGCCCGCATTGAGCTTGTCGGCCAGCGGGAAGATGACCTGCTTGAAGGTGTCCGCGTCCTTGAGGGCGCGGCCGCCCGAGACGATGATCTTGGCGCTGGTCAGTTCCGGGCGCTCGCTCTTGGCGATTTCCGAACCCTGGAAGGCCGAGAGGCCCGACTCGTTCGCGCCGCCGACCGCTTCGACCGAAGCAGAGCCGCCGGTCGCCGCCGCCTTGGCGAAGGCAGTGCCGCGCACGGTGATCACCAGCTTGGCGTCGGTGCTTTCGACCGTGGCGATGGCGTTGCCGGCGTAGATCGGCCGGGTGAAGGTCTTCGGACCCTCGACCGAGAGGATGTCCGACACCTGCATCACGTCGAGCAGCGCGGCGACGCGCGGCGCGACGTTCTTGCCGGTGGTGGTGGCAGGCGCAACGAACGCGTCGTAGTTCGCCATCAGCCCGGCAACCAGCGGCGCGACGTTTTCGGCGAGCGCGTTGGCGAGGGCTGCGTCGTCGGCCTTCAGGACCTTCGAGACACCGGTGATCTGCGCGGCGGCGGCAGCGGCGCCATCGCAGCCCGAACCGGCGACGAGCGCGGTGACTTCACCGAGCTGCGAAGCGGCGGTCACCGCGGCGAGGGTGGCGTCCTTGACCGACGCGTTGTCGTGTTCGACCCAGACGAGAACGTTGGCCATCAGGCGACTCCCATTTCCTTGAGCTTGGCGACGAGCGTATCGACGTCGGGCACCTTGATGCCGGCGCTGCGCACCGGCGGTTCCGAAACCTTCAGCGTCTTGAGGCGGGCGGCGGTATCGACGCCGTAGTCGGCCGGTGCCTTGGTGGCGAGCGGCTTGGACTTGGCCTTCATGATGTTCGGCAGCGAGGCGTAGCGCGGCTCGTTGAGGCGCAGGTCTGTGGTGACGACTGCGGGCAGCGCCAGCTTGACGGTTTCGAGACCGCCATCGACCTCACGCTTCACCACGACCGAATCGCCCTCGACGGTGACTTCATTGGCGAAGGTGCCCTGCGGGCGGCCGAGCAGCGCGGCGACCATCTGGCCGACCTGGTTGCTGTCGTCGTCGATCGCCTGCTTGCCGGTGATGATCAGTCCGGGCGCCTCTTCATCGGCGATGCCCTTGACGATCTTGGCTACGGCGAGCGGCTCGACCTCGTCATCGGTCTGGACGAGGATGGCGCGGTCCGCGCCCATTGCCAGCGCCGTGCGCAGCGTTTCCTGGGCCTTCTGCGGGCCGACCGAAACCGCGACGATTTCCGTGACCACGCCCTTTTCCTTGAGGCGGATGGCTTCCTCGACGGCGATTTCGTCGAACGGGTTCATGCTCATCTTGACGTTGGCAAGATCGACGCCGGTGCCGTCGGACTTCACCCGCGGCTTCACGTTATAGTCGATCACGCGCTTGACGCAGACCAAGGCTTTCATCGAGTGGTCCTTCCTCTCGGGGGAATGGCCGGTTTAGCCGTACGATTAAATTCAGCGCGGTCGCCATTGCCGCACTTGCGAAGAAGGTCAAGACCCTACGTTGGGGTATCACAAGGGCGACCCTCTCTGCCTCCGGCATAGCCCGCCGCCCGCCACCCTGCAACGCGCCGCGCGCATGAAAACGGCGGCAGGATCGCTCCCGCCGCCGCAATTCAGCCTGCCGTAGCGTCAGCGCGCTCAGGCGACCTTCTTGACCTCGGCCACGATCTTGCGAGCCGCGTCGCCCAGGTCGTTGGCGGGGACGATCGCGAGGCCGGAGCCTGCGAGGATGGCCTTGCCCTGCTCGACATTGGTGCCTTCGAGGCGGACCACCAGCGGAACCTGCAGGTTCACTTCCTTCGCCGCCGCGACGATGCCGTCGGCGATGATGTCGCACTTCATGATCCCGCCGAAGATGTTGACGAGGATCCCCTTCACCGCCGGGTCGGACAGGATGATCTTGAACGCCGCGGTGACCTTTTCCTTCGAAGCGCCGCCGCCGACGTCGAGGAAGTTGGCCGGGAACATGCCGTTCAGCTTGATGATGTCCATCGTCGCCATGGCGAGGCCCGCGCCGTTGACCATGCAGCCGATATCGCCGTCGAGCTTGATGTAGGCGAGATCGTACTTCGAGGCTTCGATCTCCGCCGGGTCTTCCTCGGTCTCGTCGCGCAGGGCCATCACGTCGGGGTGGCGATAGAGCGCGTTCGAATCGAAGCTCATCTTGGTGTCGAGCACCAGCAGCTTGCCGTCGACGGTCTCGACCAGCGGATTGATCTCGAGCATCGAGCAGTCGAGCGCCATGAACGCTTCATAAAGCTGCCCGGCGAGCTTCTGCGCCTGCTTGTTGAGATCGCCCGAAAGCTTGAGTCCGTACGCGATCGAGCGGCCGTGGTGGGGCTGGAAGCCTTCGGCCGGGTCGATGGTGATCGTGGTGATCTTCTCAGGCGTCGAGTGGGCGACCTCTTCGATGTCCATCCCGCCTTCGGTCGAGGCGATGAACGCGACGCGGCCGGTGGCACGGTCGACGACCATCGACAGGTAGTATTCCTTGGCGATGTCGACGCCGTCGGTCACGTAGAGCCGGTTGACCTGCTTGCCCGCGTCGCCCGTCTGGATGGTGACGAGGGTGTTGCCGAGCATTTCCTTCGCGTTGCTTTCGACCTCGTCGAGGCTCTTGGCGAGGCGGACGCCGCCCTTCGCTTCAGCACTCAGCTCCTTGAACTTGCCCTTGCCGCGCCCGCCGGCGTGGATCTGCGCCTTGACCACGTAGAGCGGCCCGGGGAGCTGCTTCGCACCGGCGACCGCTTCCTCGACAGTCAGCGCGGCGTGGCCCGCCGGGATCGGCACGCCGAATTTTGCCAGCAGTTCTTTGGCCTGATATTCGTGGACGTTCATGCAAGTTCCCCGGGGATGAAGAGAAGCCAATGCCGGGGAGTCGCCCCGATCCGCGCCGCCTAAAGCACAGCGGTCCGGCAATGAAAAGGCCCTAAGTAGCGCGATTAAAGAGGCATGGCCCTTACGGCGCGCTTGCCTTGCCGGCGCTTTCGCGACAGGGCGTTTGGCCAACGATGATAGATCACGGTCGCCTTGAAAGCATTGTCCGCGAAGCCGGGGCGATGGCGCTCGCCAGGTGGCCGGGTCATGGCCATGCCCTGAAGACATGGGAGAAGACCCCGGGCAATCCGGTGTGCGAGGCAGACATCGCCGTGGACACCTTCCTCAAGCGTGAACTGCACGCGCTGCTTCCGTCGGCCGGATGGCTGTCGGAAGAGACGATTGATCATCCCGAACGGCTGGGCAAGGGGCTGTGCTGGCTGGTCGACCCGATCGACGGGACCCGCGATTTCATCCGTGGTCGGCCGGGCTGGGCGGTCTCGGTGGCGCTGGTCAGCTCGGGACGCCCCCTGATCGGCGCGCTGTGTGCACCGGCGCGCGACGAGATGTGGTGGTCCGAAGCGGGCCGCGGAGCGAGGCGCAACGGACATCGCTTGCGTGCCAGCCAGCGGAAAGAACTGGCCGGGGCTCGGGTGCCCGCGGACAGCCTGGCCAAGGTCGATAGCGACCTCGTGACGGTCGACAAGCCAAACTCGATCGCGCTCAGGATCGCGATGGTCGGGGCGGATGAAGCCGACCTGCTCGCCACGCTGCGCTGGGGCTTCGAATGGGACGTCGCTGCCGCCACGCTGATCGCGCGCGAGGCCGGAGCGGAGGTCAGCGACGCGTTCGGCAAGCCGCTGGTCTACAACAAGCGCGACCCGCGCGCGTTCGGCCTGCTGGTTACCGCGCCCGCGATCCACGCCGCCGCGGTCGAGCGGCTGGCGGAGCGGGCGGCGAAGCTGGCTTAGGCCTTAGGCCTGCTCCAGCCGCCAGGCGTCGATCGCCTCGCGTTCGCCCTCGAAGACTTCAGTGTCTATGCTCGCCTGCATGCCCCGTGAGTAGCGTTCGCCAGCCACGGTCTCGCGGTTTACCAGCGCGTCTATCTCCGCGGCAACGGCGGGCGCGACTTCGTAATCCCAGCGGGCGATGTTCTCGGCCAGGTGCGCCTCGTTAGAGGTGCCGGGGATCACCACCACGTGCTCACCGCGGCCAAGCACCCAGGCGTTGGAAAGCTGCGCGGCGGTCACGCCCTCCCGGGCGGCGATCGCCTGGAAGGCAGCGATGGTCTCGCGGTTGCGCTGCCAGTTTGCCCCGGTGAAGCGGGGCATGGACTTGCGGATGTCATGCGGGGGCAGTGCTGCCATTTCCGGCAGGTCGTCGACCAGTATCCCGCGCCCGACCGTCCCGAAGGCGACGAAGGTCGTACCTAGTTCGCGGCATGCCTCGAGGACCGCGATGTCCGGATTGCGGGTCATCACCGAGTACTCGCTTTGCATCGCGGCAATGGGATGGACGGCAGCAGCCTTGCGCAGCGTGTCGGCCGACATCTCGGACAGGCCGATCGCGCCGATCTTGCCTTCCCGCACGCAGTCCGCCAGCGCGCCGACCGAATCCTCGATCGGCGTCTGGAAGTCGCGGCGATGGAGGTAATAGAGATCGATATGGTCGGTCTGCAGCAGCTTCAGCGAAACCTCTAGCTGCTCCTTGACGAATTCGGGCTTGCCGTTGATCGCCCGGCTCTTGCCGTCCAGGAGGATGCCCGTCTTGGAGGCGAGGAAGAAGTCGCTCCGCCGCGCTTTCAGCGCCTTGCCGATGAGCGTCTCGTTCTGGCCGAGGCCATAAAGCCGCGCGGTGTCGAGATTATCGTAACCAAGGTCGAGCGCTAGGTTCAGCAGCCGAATCGCCTCGTCCTCGCTCGGCGGGTTGCCGTAGGCCCAGCTGAGTGACATGCAGCCATAGCCCACCGGGTTGACGGAACGGCCGTTGATGGTGCGGCGGGCGATAGGCATGGGCAAATCTCCTTTGCCCCATGCGTTGCCAGCCGGATGACCCGAAGGTCAACCGGCTGGCGATCGCATTTTCAGTAGATCTTACTGACCTGCGCGAGCCGCGTTCACATCGTCCTGGGTGACCGGGATGATCTTGATTTCGACCCGGCGATTGGCGGAGCGACCTTCCTCGGTCGCGTTCGAGGCGATCGGCTGGCTTTCACCGAAGCCCTGGCTGCGAATGCGCGCTGCCGGCACGCCGCGCGAGATCAGGTAATCGGCAACGGCCTGGGCGCGGCGCTGCGACAGGGTCTGGTTGTATGCGTCCGACCCGGTCGAGTCGGTGTGGCCATAGACGTCGATCAGGCTGTTGGGATACTTGATCAGCGACGCGGCAACATCGTCGAGCGTGGCGCGGAAGCCGGGCTGAACGGTGTAGCTGTCGACCGGAAAAGTCACGCCGTTCGGCAGGTTGAGCAGGATCGACTGGCCATCGCTGGTAACATCGACGCCCGAACCGGCGGTCGATTCCTTGAGTTCCTTGATCTGCTGGTCCATCTGGTAGCCGACCGCGGCCCCGGCGACACCGCCGATGCCGGCGCCGACGATACGGGCGGTCTTGCCACCGATGATCCCGCCGAGCAGGTACCCTGCGAGCGCGCCGCCGACACCGCCGATGGCGGTGCGGGAAACCTTGCGCTCTCCGGTATTAGGATCGGTGACGCAGGCCGAGAGGCTGACGAGCGAAACAGCGGCGAGCGAAGCGACGAGTGTGCGACGAATCTTCATGATACTTTGAGTCCTTCTAAACCCTGTTCCGGCGGCGCCCTGTTTGCGACCCGAGAGCCCTGTGCCGAACTGGTTGTGCTCCCGAATACGCACTCGCTGCATGAACGGTTCCCGAATGCACAATCTGCAACTGTATCCGCTTTGGCGAGTTGAGGGCTGTGGCGCTGAGGTCATTGGTTAATTTTTATGCGCCAGAATCTTGCCAACAGGACGCTTAGACTTGCCCGACAACTGTGCTAGCGCGGCGTTGCTGTGACGCCATCGCCTTTCCCCTGGTCCGACGTCTTCATCATTGCGGCCCTCGTGCTTCTCAACGGGCTGTTCTCGATGTCCGAACTCGCCATCGTCTCTGCCCGTCCCGCCCGGCTCAAGGTCGCGGCCGAGGACGGCAGCCGCGGCGCGCAGGTCGCGCTGGACCTTGCCTCCAATCCCGGCAAATTCCTCTCGACCGTGCAGATCGGCATCACCCTGGTCGGGATCATCGCCGGCGCCTATTCGGGCGCGAGCCTGGGCGGGCCGACCGGCGAGCGTCTGCAGATGCTTGGCGTGCCGGCGGAATATGCCGACAACGCCGGCTTCATCCTGGTCATCGCGATCACCACTTACTTCAGCCTTGTCGTCGGCGAGCTGGTGCCCAAGCAGTTCGCGCTCCGCGCCGCAGAGCCGATCGCCCGCCTCGCCTCGGTGCCGATGCTGATCGTCTCCCGGGTCTGCGCCCCGTTCGTCTGGCTGCTCGACCGTTCGTCCGACCTGCTGCTGCGCCTCACCGGGGTGCGCCATGCCGGCGAGAACGAGGTCACGGCCGAGGAACTCCACATGATCTTCGCCGAAGCCACCCGCTCCGGTGTGATCGAGGAGGAAGAGCGCGCGATCATGACCGGGATCATGCGCCTCGCCGACCGCCCGGTGCGCGAGCTGATGACCCCGCGCACCGAGCTTCACTGGATCGAGCGCCGCGCCCCCGAGGCGGAGCTGCGCACGGCGATCGAGAACAGCCCGCACTCGCTGCTGCTGGTCGCCGAAGGATCGATCGACAACGTCACCGGCGTGGTCAAGGTCCGCGACGTGCTCTCGGTCTGGCTGCGCGGGCGCAAGGTGCAGATGGCGCGGCTGATGAAGAAGCCGGCGATCGTCCCCGACCAGCTGGATGCGATGGACGCGCTGCGGGTGATGCAGCAGGCCGACGTGGCGATGGCGCTGGTCCACGACGAGTACGGCCACCTCGAAGGGATCGTCACGCCCGCCGACCTTCTCTCGGCCATCGCGGGGCAGTTCATCGCGCATCAGGATGAGGGCGACCATCCTCTTGTCGTCGAGCGCGAGGATGGCTCGCTGCTCGTTTCCGGCGCGCTGCCGGCCGACGCGATGGCGCTGCGGCTGGGGATAGATCTGCCGGAAGACCGGGATTTCGCGACGGCGGCCGGCTTTGCCCTGTCGGTGCTCAAGCGCCTGCCGCACGAGGGCGAGACATTCGACGAACAGGGCTGGCGCTTCGAGATCGTCGACATGGACGGCCGCAAGATCGACAAGCTGCTGGTGAGCCGCCGCAAGAAGGCGGCGGAGGAAGCTGGGGCGTAAGTTTCAGGCCCACCATCGCCCCCCCCCCCCCCGCATGCGGGAGGGGAGTAGGTAGCTCGAGGTTTGCCCTCCCGCAGGCGGGAGGGCCGCGAGACTTATGCAGCCGAAGGCGGAATTGGTCGCAGCGGGGTGGGCAATCGCGCTGTTGCGCGCTCAGCCCGGGATCGCCGCCTGCGCCTCGCGTCCATCGCCTTCCGGCGCGGCGAGGATGTCGCGGGTGACCGAACCCTTGGAGACGGTCTGCGTCGCCGGATCACCGACGGTCGAGCGGATGCCTGCGGCCGAGGCCCCGGCCTTCGACACCGCGTCGCTTTCCACCGCGCTGCGCGGGGCGGGGCCGCCGAACAGGGCGTCCATCGCCTGGCTGCTGGCGTCGGAATCCTGCGGGCGCGGCGCGCCGGGGTTCGGCGGGGTCAGCGCGAAATCGGGCGGGACGACCAGCGGGGCCTGGCGCGAGACGGCGAATTCGTCGGGCCGGTCGCGGTTGAACAGGCCGGTGCTGCCGCAGGCCGAAAGCGTGACCGCCGAGGCGGCAAGGACGAGGACGGCGGCGGCTTTACGCATCAGGCATTCTCCGTGGCGGAAGAGGTTTCCCCCTTGTCCGCTGTGTTGTCGGGCTTTTCGCGCAGAAGCAGGGCGCGGGCAAGCAGTATCAGCACGCCGAAGGTGATCGCGGCGTCGGCCAGGTTGAAGATCAGGAAGGGACGGAACTCGCCGAAGTGGAGGTCGGCGAAGTCGATCACGTAGCCGCGCGAGATGCGATCCCAGATGTTGCCGAGCGCGCCGCCCAGCACCATCGCCAGGGCGAGGATGTCCCACTTCTGGGTCTCGCGCAGCATCCACACGAACACGCCGATGGCGATCGCGGCGGTGACGGCGATCAGGCCGATCCGCATCTCGAGCGAGGTCGCGGTGAACATGCCGAGCGACACGCCGAAGTTCTGCGTCCAGTTGAGCTGGAAGATCGGCAGCAGCTCGATTGGCGTACCGCGCTCCTGCAGGAACAGCACATGCGTCATCAGCAGCTTGGTGCCGCGGTCGGCGAGGAAGATCGCCAGCGCGGTGATGAGGCCGGCGCGGCGCAGCGGGGTGAGGGTCATGCCGCTTCCCCATCGAGCACCGCGACAACGCTCTCGCAGCGGTCGCACAGGTCACCGTCCTCGCGTACCTCGGGGAGGTGACGCCAGCAGCGGCCGCACTTGTGGTCGGTGGCGGGGGCGACGGTCACGCTATCGCCTTGCCCGCGCGCGACTGTCGCGGTGATGAACAGTTCGGCGAGGTCGGCCTCGGGCGCGGATGCCGGCACGGTGACCGTCGCGGCGAGGCTCGATCCGACGACCTTTTCGCGCCGCAGCGGCTCGATCGCCTCGTTGACGGTGGTGCGCAGGCTGCGCAGTTCGGTCCAGCGGTCCTCGTCGATCGCCGAGGTCGGGATTTCCGGCCAGTCGAGAAGGTGGACGCTGCCACGCTCTGGATAGCGCGTCCCCCACACTTCCTCGGCGGTGAACACCAGCACCGGCGCGACATAGCGGACGAGCGCATGGAACAGCGTGTCGAGCACGGTGCGATAAGCGCGGCGCTTCGGATCCGACGGCGCGTCGCAATAGAGGCAGTCCTTGCGGATATCGAAGAAGAAGGCCGACAAGTCCTCGTTGCAGAACTCGGTCAGCGCACGGACCCAGGTGTTGAAGTCGTAATCCAGCGCAGCCTGCCGCAGCGTGGCGTCGAGCCGTTCGAGCAGGACGAGGACGTAGCGTTCAAGCTCCGGCATCTCCGACACCGGCACCCGCTCGCTCTCGTCGAAACCGTCGAGCGCACCGAGCAGGTAGCGGAAGGTGTTGCGCAGCTTGCGGTACTGGTCGGCGACCCCTTTCAGGATTTCGTCGCCGATGCGGTGGTCCTCGGTGTAGTCGACCGACAGGGCCCACAGGCGGATGATGTCCGCCCCGTTGGTCTCCATGACCTTGAGCGGGTCGATGGTGTTGCCGAGGCTCTTGGACATCTTCATGCCCTTGGAATCCATCGTGAACCCGTGGGTCAGCACGGCGTCATAGGGCGCACGGCCGCGGGTCGCGCAGGATTCGAGCAGCGAGGACTGGAACCAGCCGCGATGCTGGTCCGAGCCTTCGAGGTAGAGGTCCGCCGGCCACTTCAGGTCAGGCCAGCGCCCCGATTCCAGCACGAAGGCATGGGTCGAACCCGAATCGAACCAGACGTCGAGGATGTCGGTGACCCGTTCGTAGTCCTCAAGCCGGTAATCGGCGCCGAGGTATTCCTGCGCGCGGCTTTCGTCCCACGCATCGACCCCGCCCGCGCGGATCGCGGCGACGATGCGGGCGTTGACCGCCGGATCGCACAGGTACTGGCCGGTCTTGCGGTCCACGAACAGCGTGATCGGCACGCCCCATGCCCGCTGGCGGCTGAGCACCCAGTCGGGCCGCCCCTCGACCATCGAGCCGATGCGGTTGCGGCCCTTTTCGGGGACGAAGCGGACGCGCTCGATCTCGGCGAGGGCGGTTTCCCTCAATGTCCCCCTCCCGCTCGCGGGAGGGGTCAGGGGTGGGCTTGTTTCAGGGGTATCGCCGGCCGACAAGCCCACCCCCGACCCCTCCCGCATGCGGGAAGGGAGGTCCTTGTCCATCGGCACGAACCACTGCGGGGTGCAGCGATAGATCACCTTGGCTTTCGAGCGCCACGAGTGCGGGTACGAATGCCTGTAGTCCGCCGACGCCGCCAGCAGCCCGCCCGCCTCGCGCAGGTCCGAGCAGATCGGCCCGTCGGGCGCGTTGAACTTGGGGTTGATGACCGAGCCCTGCCCGCCGAGCCAGCCCCAGTCCTCGCGGTACTTGCCGTCGCCCTGGACCGCGAACACCGGCTCGATGCCGTGCGCCTTGCACAGCGCAAAGTCGTCCTCGCCGTGGTCCGGCGCCATGTGGACGAGCCCGGTGCCGCTGTCGGTGGTGACGAAATCGCCGGGGAGGAACGGACGCGGCTTGGCGAAGAACCCGCCCAAGTGGTGCATCGGGTGGCGGGCGATTGTGCCGGCGAGGTCGGAGCCCTTACCCTCCCAAGTGATAGTCTTGAGACCGATCATCTGGCCTTTGAGGCGCTGTCCCACAGTCTCCATTAGCGACTTTGCGATCAGAACGGCTTTTGGAAACTTCGAGCGATGATCTGCCCACTTTTGAATCTGATCGTCAGGTATTCCTTCCGGGACTGCTCCACCGTAGGGTTGCATTTCTAGCAGCACATACTCAACCTCCGGCCCATAAGCCAAAGCCTGGTTCACCGGGATCGTCCACGGCGTCGTCGTCCAGATCACCGCGTGCGCGCCGACGAGTTCGGGGATCGGCGATTCCGTGATTTCGAACGCCACGTCGATCTGGGTCGAGACGATGTCCTCGTACTCGACCTCGGCCTCGGCCAGCGCGGTCTTTTCGACCGGGGACCACATCACCGGCTTGGCCCCGCGATAGAGCTGGCCGCTCTCCGCGAACTTCAGCAGTTCGGCGACGATCGTGCCTTCGGCTTCCGGGTCCATCGTCAGGTAGGGATTGTCCCAGTCGCCGTTGATGCCGAGCCGCTTGAGCTGCTCGCGCTGCGTGTCGACCCAGTGCTGCGCGTAAGCGCGGCATTCGGCGCGGAATTCCTTCGCCGGGACCTCGTCCTTGTTGAGCTTCTTCTTGCGGTACTGCTCCTCGACCTTCCACTCGATCGGCAGGCCGTGGCAGTCCCACCCGGGCACATAGGGCGCGTCCTTGCCGAGCAGCGTCTGGGTGCGGCAGACCATATCCTTGAGGATGTGGTTGAGCGCGTGGCCGATGTGCATGTCGCCGTTGGCGTAAGGCGGGCCGTCGTGCAGCACGAACTTCTCGCGGCCGCGGCGGGCGTCGCGCAGCTGCTTGTAAATGTCTTGCTCCTGCCAGCGCGCGAGAATGCCGGGCTCCTTCTGGGGGAGGCCGGCCTTCATCGGGAAATCGGTCTTCGGGAGGAAGACGGTGCTGCGGTAGTCGCGCTGTTCAGTCATGATGCGCCGCGCATTAGCGGGCGCGGGGGATTCCTGCAAACGGGGAGGACGCAGTGCAGCTTTATGCTGTGTTGGCACTCAAAGGATCGTCACCCTGAACTTGTTTCAGGGTCCATTTTCGGTTTGCTCCACCAGGTGGAATCGTGGCGCGCCTTTGCCGCCAGGTAGCGCCCTGTTCATTGCTCCAGCGCTGTCGGAGAGTGGACCCTGAAACGAGTTCAGGGTGACGGCGGGTTATGGAATGTACCTTCAGTCGCCCAGCAACCGCCGCGCCTCGTCGCAGTCGCGCTTCATCTGCGCCACCAGCGCGTCGAGGCTGTCGAACTTCGCCTCGGGCCGCAGGTAGTGGTGGAACGCGACCTCGATCTCCTGGCCGTAGAGGTCGCCGGAAAAGTCGAAGAAGTGCGGCTCCAGCAGTTCCTTGGGCGGATCGAAGGTCGGCCGGACGCCCATGTTGGCCGCGCCGTTCAGCACGCGACCGTCAGGCAGCCGCCCGGTTACCGCGTAAATCCCGTAGCCAGGGCGCAGATAGTTGCCCATGTCGAGGTTGGCGGTGGGGAAGTCGATCGTCCGGCCGACCTTGTCGCCGTGCTGGACTGTCCCCCGCACCGCGAACGGGCGGGTCAGCAGGCGCGTCGCGGTGTCGCAGTCGCCGGCGCGCAGGGCGTCGCGGATGCGGGTGGAGGAGACGACCTCGCCGCCCGCCAGGACCGGGCCCACGGCGCGCACGCCAAGCCCGGCTTCCGCGCCGATCTCGGCTAGCAGCGCCATGTTGCCGCCGCGCCCCTTGCCGAAGGTGAAATCCTCACCAGTGACCACGCCGGCCGCGCCGATCCGCTCGCACAGCAGGCCCCGCACGAAGTCCTCGGCGCTCGTCCCGGCAAGCTCGGCGTCGAAGTGGAACACCAGCATCGCCGCGGCCCCGGCGGCGGCGAACAGTTCTTCGCGCTGGTCGAGCGTGGTCAGCCGGAACGGCGGCGTCTCCGGCCGGAACAGCCGCATCGGGTGCGGGTCGAAGGTCGCGACGATGGCGGGGCGGCCCTCGCTCCGTGCCCAGCGCACCGTCTCGCCCACCACTGCCTGGTGGCCGAGGTGGAACCCGTCGAAATTGCCGAGCGCGAGAATCGCGCCGCGGTAGGGATCGGGGACGGGGGTGCGGGAATCGAGGCGAGTCATAGGACTTTGCAGCTTTCGGGCCCACCCCTGACCCCTCCCGCAAGCGGGAGGGGGACGATGTAGCGCTCGCTTCTCCCACTCCCGCTTGCGGGAGGGGGTTGGGGGGTGGGCATGAGGATCAAACGCCCGTCCTTTCCAGCCGCACGAACGCATAGGCCGGGCGCGCGCCTTCGGCCTCGTGTGCCTCCCGGCGCACTTCTCGCCACTCGCCTCCGAAAGGCGGCATCCGCGTGTCTCCGCCATAATCCCGTTCTATCTCGGTCAGTTCTACCGCATCGGCGCGCGGGAGGAAGAGCGCGAACACGTCCGCCCCGCCGATAACCGCGATCTCGCCGTCTCCCGCCAGCGACAAGGAGTCTTCCACGGTGCCCGCGACCTCTGCCCCCTCCGCGTGCCACCGCGAATCGCGGGTCAGCACGATATGGCGGCGGCCGGGGAGCAGACCGGGCAGCGAATCGAAGGTCTTGCGGCCCATGATCATCGGCTTGCCCATGGTCTGGGCCTTGAACCGTTTGAGGTCGGCGGGAAGCCGCCACGGCAGCCCGCCGCAGTCGCCGATGGTTCCGTCCTGCGCACGGGCGAGATGGAGCGTAATGCGCTGGTTCATTTTGGCGTCACAGCACCAACCGGGTAACGTGGCCCATCTTGCGACCCGGCCGCACCGCCGCCTTGCCATAGAGGTGGAGGTGGTTTTCGGGATCGGAGAGGATGCCCGCCCAGTCGTGCGCGTCCTCGCCGATCAGGTTTTCCATGACCACGCCCTTCGCCGCGAGCGTCGTCGCGCCCAGCGGCAGGCCGCAGATCGCGCGGACGTGGTTCTCGAACTGGCTGGTGAGCGCGCCCTCGATCGTCCAGTGGCCCGAGTTGTGGACCCGCGGGGCCATCTCGTTGAACACCGGGCCTTTCGTCGTGGCGAAGAATTCCAGCGTCAGCACCCCGACATAGCCGAGTGCGTCGGCGACCTTGCGGGCGAGCGCGCGGGCCTCTTCCACCTGTCCGGCGATGAGTGCCTGCGCGGGGATGGTCGAGGTTGCAAGAATGCCGCCCTTGTGGACGTTCTCGGCAGAATCCCAGAACCGCACGTCGCCATCGGCGCTCCGGACGAGGATGACCGAGAACTCCGCGGCGAAATCGACGAAGCCTTCATAGACCAGCGGCTTGCCGGGCAGGTCAACGGCGTCGGCATCGGCGACCGACATGATCCGCCACTGGCCCTTGCCGTCGTACCCGTCGCGCCGGGTCTTGAGGATGCCCGGTGTCCCGATCGAGACCAGCGCGGCGGCGAGGTCCTCGCGGCTGTCGACGGTCGCCCACGGCGCAGGCCGGCCGCCGAGGTTCTGGACGAAACGCTTCTCGTTCTCCCTGTCCTGCGCGACTTCGAGCGCCCGCGAACCGGGGTGGAGCGTGCCGACCTCTTCCACCGCGCGCATCGATTCGAAGGGGACGTTCTCGAACTCGTAGGTCACGACGGCACAGGCCGAGGCGAACTTCCGCAGCGCGTCGTGGTCGTCCCAGCCGGCATTGGTGAACTCGGCGCAGACATCCGCCGCGATCGAATCCGCTTCCGGCGCATAGACATGGCAGCGGTAGCCGAGCTGCGCCGCCGCAAGCGCGATCATCCGGCCCAGCTGGCCGCCGCCGACGATGCCGATGGTTTCGCCGGGGGGGATCACCTCACGCCGGCCTTTCCGCCACGCTCGCGGTCTGGACCTCGCGGAAGGCGACCAGCCGCTGGGATAGCGCCTCGTCCGAGGTCGCGAGGATCGCCGCCGCCAGCAGTCCGGCGTTGGTTGCGCCAGGGACGCCAATCGCCAGCGTGCCGACCGGGATGCCGCCGGGCATCTGGACGATCGAGAGCAGGCTGTCCTGCCCCGAAAGCGCCTTGGACTGCACCGGCACGCCCAGCACCGGCAGGTGGGTCATCGAAGCAACCATTCCGGGAAGGTGCGCTGCCCCGCCGGCCCCGGCGATCACCACCTTGAAGCCTTCGCCGGCCGCACCCTTGGCAAAGCTGACGAGGCGATCGGGCGTGCGGTGGGCGGAAACGATCCGGCAGTCGTGCGCGACGCCGAGCTTGTCGAGCACCTCGGCGGCATGGCGCATGGTCTCCCAGTCGGACTGGCTCCCCATGACGATAGCGACGACTGGCGTTTCACTCATCGGCCTGCCCCCTGCAGGGGAGCGCTCAGCGCTCCGAAAGGTAGTAGCGTTCGACTTCGGCGAGGTTGTCGTCGAGTTCGTACACGATCGGTTGCCCGGTCGGGATCTCGAGACCCGTGATCTCGTCGTCCGAGATGCCCGAGAGGTGCTTGACCAGCGCCCGCAGGGAGTTGCCGTGGGCCGAGACGATCACGATCTCGCCGGCTTTCAGCGCCGGGGCGATCTTCTCCTCCCAGCAAGGGAGGACGCGGGCGATAGTGTCCTTCAGGCTTTCGGTCGCCGGCACCGCGATCCCGGCATAGCGCGGGTCCGAGGACAGGTCGAACTCGCTGCCCTTGTCGAGCGGCGGGGGCGGGGTGTCGAAGCTGCGGCGCCAGATCTTGACCTGGTCGTCGCCGTGCTTGGCTGCGGTCTCCGCCTTGTCGAGCCCGGTCAGCCCGCCATAGTGGCGCTCGTTCAGCCGCCAGTCCTTGTCCTCCGGGATCCACAGCCGCCCGGCCGCTTCCAGCGCCAGGTGCAGCGTCTTGATCGCGCGGGTCTGGAGCGAGGTGAAGGCGGTCGTCGGCAGCAGCCCCTTGTCCTTCAGCAGCTGACCGGCGGCAAATGCCTCGGCCGCGCCCTTCTCGGTCACGTCGACGTCCCACCAGCCGGTGAAGCGATTCTCGAGATTCCACTGCGACTGGCCGTGGCGGATCAGGATCAGGCGGGGCATCGGGACCTTTCGGCTGCGTGCTGTCAAACGGGAGCGACGCCCCTAGCGTTCGGAGGGGGTTTTGGGAACCCCGGCGAGGACGTCCGAATCGCCAGCAGCAAGCGCCCGGGCCTGCGCCTTGCGCCGGCGCAGGTTCTCGCGCAGGCGCAGGGCCAGACGTTCGTCGCGGGAGAGGGGCTTTTCCTCGCTCATAACCGCCCTCCTGCCGACCCGCGCCGCGCGAGGCAAGGCCCTGCTTGACAAAGCGAACCCCCCCGGCCAATAGCGCGCCCCTGCCCGGACCGCCCTGCGCTCCGGACACGCGGAAATGGTGTGCTGCTGTAGCTCAGTGGTAGAGCGCATCCTTGGTAAGGCTGAGGTCGGGAGTTCAATCCTCCCCAGCAGCACCATTTCCGGCGGAGAGCGCGGCGCGCGAGGCTGCCCGCTCCGGTCGTGCATAGCAAGGCTTGTGGAGTTCTTCGGGCACGACGATGCGCGACGGGTAGTCCGCGCGGACATCAACCGTTGGGTAAAGGCGCCGATTGGCGAAGGGCTTTCCAAGAAAACGGTGGCTGCCGTGCAAATGTGCAAACGGCCCCTCGACTATGCGGGGCCGGTTATCGGCTGCAAGTTCGCTGCGGCAGCGCGGAGCAATGCCCGTGCATAGAGGCGATGAACGCCGCCCAGCAGGCGGAAGAGAAGTGGTATGGCTGATTGGCCGGCTCGTCCGCCCTCCACCGGCACGACCGCAGTGCCGAAGTACAGCCGTGTCGATCTTGTGCCGCATTCTGCCTGCACCTGGGCCATCAGCCAGGAACGGGTCCGGCCCTGGTAGTCGCAGAGCAGAAGTTGATCCTGCGTCCGCCGCTCAACCGCCCAAGCGGAAAACCGGTCGGCGCTGCCGTCGGCGAGCCGCGCCACATCGTCGTCGCTCGATGTCTTGCCGACAAGCCAAGTGATGAGGAAGCGCTCCGCCTTGAACAGACGGCTGGTATAGAACGCCTGGACGAACTGCCGGTTGGAAACCTCGTCCCGGACGTCGAGGGTGAAACAGTCGGTGTAGCTGCCGTTCTCGCGGTAGCTCATCAGCAGCGATCCTTGCGGCAGCGGCCGCGCCACCGGGCCGGTCATGCCGTGGCCACCGTGATCGTGAAATGCGCCCCCTGCACTGAGGGCACGAGGCCGAGCGATGCACCATAAGCCTGCAACAGCGAGCGCGCGATCGACAGGCCGAGCCCGGTTCCGCCCTGTTCGCGCTTGCTGGTGAAGAACGGAGCGAAAATGCGCCGATGATCGGTGACGGGGATGCCGGGGCCGTCATCGATCAGATCGAAACGGACCGCGCCGGATTCCTGCCTCGCGCTGATCGCGAGCAGCGTTGCACCAGCCTGCCGCGCGTTTTCGACGAGCGTGGTGAGCACCGCATCGAATGCCTCGCCGTCGATGCGCAGCAGCGGCACCGCATCGGGAACGTCGAGCACGACCGCGAAACCCGGACTGCAGAAAGCATCGGCGACCGCCGCGAGTATCGGCCGCGCGTCGGCCCGCTCGTTCGCAACGTCCATCCGCAGGTCGGCCTGCGCCAGTTCCATCAGCCGGCGAACCAGACGCGAAAGCCGCTCCGCATCTGCCGCCATGTTGGCGAGGAAGCGCTCGCGGTCGGCCGGGCTCATGTCGTCGGCGTGGTCCTGCAGCAATTCGATCGCGCCGCTGATCGCTGCCAGGGGCGTCTTGAACTCGTGGCTGACCGAAGAGGCGAAGTCGCGCAAGTAGCGCGAGCGCTTGTCGATGGTCGCCGCCATGACCTCGAAATCCCGGAACAGGTTGCGGATTTCGACCACCTGCAGCGAAGGATGCACCGGCTCGACCTGCCGCCCTGAGGACAGGTCCCGCGTCGCGCGCGAGAGGTTTTCGATCGGCCGCACGATCGCGCGCGACAGCACCGCCGAAAGGATCAGCAGCAGCATAAAGATGACGATGACGCCGACGGCAATCTTGCCGCGATCCTCGTAGACACCCTTGAACAGCGCGCGCGGGGACCGGGAGACGAGGATCGCTGCCCGGACCTTGCCATCGACCACCACCGGGCGCGCATGGTGAAGGCGAATGTTGGACGCGCGGCTCAGCCATTCGAACGCGTGTCCCCCGCGATAATCGCCATTGATGCGCAGCACCGTCGTGGGCGTGCCGGCCAGTGCGGCACGGACTTCGGGCAGCATGGCAAGGCTCCGGCCGAGTTCCGGTCCGGTCAGGACAATGCCTTGCCAGTCGAGCATGACGATCGACGACAGCGTGGTTGTCCGGGTTTCCTCGAAGGCCGGGACAAGATGCGCGGCGACGGCGAGCGCGCCCGCTTCGGGTTTGCTGGCGCCGGCAGCAGCCGCGGGCCGCGCCGGAAGGACCGGAGAGGAGCTGAGATCGATTTCGGTGGGACGCTCGTGGTAAACACGCGCGCCGGCAGCGCCGTCCGGTCCGTCAGGAGGCGCTGTGGGGCTGCCGCCTGCCGATGAGCCGCGCACCGGCCAGTCGACTGCCGCGCTGGCGGCGAGCGCGGCGCTCTGCGCCACCAGTTCGGCTTCGGTTCGCCGGACCAGGGCGTTTTCGTAGACGCGCAGGAACACCGCACCGACGCCTGGCAGGGCGGCGACGAACAACAGGGTGCCGAACAGGATCGTCCGCAGACGCAGCACCGGCCAGCGCCGGGCGACGAAGGACTTGAGAGCCGCGATCATGCTGGCGCGGGTCGCCCCTTGCAGGTGCCGAGCCGGTATCCGACGCCGGCGCGCGTTTCGATCAGGTCGTCGCAGCCGGCCTCGGCGAACTTGCGCCGCAGGTTGCGGACATGGCTGTCGACCGTGCGGTCGGTGATCGCGAAGCCAGGGCCGTGCAGGCGGTCGATGATCATATCGCGCGAGAAGATTCGCGAGGGCGCACCCGCCAGCGTCCGCAGGATGGTGAACTCGGTGGAGGTCAGGGCGATCTCCGCGCCATGCCACTGCGCCGCCCACCCTTCGGGATCGAGCGTGAGGCCACCCTGTCCCATCGTCGCGCTTGCTGCTGCGGGCGCGGTCGGCCTTGCCGCCGTGCGCCGCATGATCGCTTGCGAACGCGCAACCACTTCGCGCGGGGAAAACGGCTTCACCACGTAATCGTCCGCACCCAGCTCGATGCCGAGCACGCGGTCGATCTCGTCATCGCGCGACGAGAGGAACAGGATCGGCACTTCCCCCGCCGCGCGCAGTCTGCGGCATACTTCGAGACCGTCCATCCGCGGCATGTTGATGTCGAGCACCACGAGATCAGGGCCGTGGGCTGCTACCTTGGCGATTGCTTCCTCGCCGTCCTGCGCCTCGATCGTCTCGAGCCCTGCCTTTCCGAAGGCGAAAACCAGCAGGTGGCGGATGTGAGGATCGTCGTCGACGACCAGGATCGTGCGCGGCATGGAAGACATGATCATCTCCCGGTCCCGGCTGTCAACGCGTCAGGTGATTTGTCCGCGCTAGCCGGCTTGGCCGCCGGGGCGTTCGGCGGCTGCGGCAAGACCGGCGCCGGTTGGACCTCGACTGCCGGGGCATAGGTCGTCCCGTCGCAATTGCGCAGCGCTGGCTTAAGCGGAGCCTCGTGGAGCGCCGCGACCAGTTGCTCGGCCTGTTCCAGCCGGCGCGCGCCCCGCAGGGTCCACGACTGGATCATGTCGTACCTGAGCCGGTTCTGGACGTCGGTCCGCACGGCCTGCACTCGCTCACGCAGCCAGGGCGCGAGATCGCGGTTCTGCTCCAGTTCGATCAGCGGCAAGAGCGACGAACTGCCGAGACTGTTCAGGTAGCAAAGGTCCAGCTGCGCTCCCCTGCCGCCGACTTCGCGGGCATGGCGAATGTTCCACCACGCCGCGAGGTTGCCGAGGTCGACAAAACTGGCCCAGGAGAGCAGCAGGCCGGCCGCGACGAGGTTGGCATTGATCAGCCAGCCGGCGCTTTTCTCCGCAAGCAGGCGCCAGCAGGTCAGCACCAGCCCGATCGCGACCAGCAGCATCCACGCCAGCGCGGAGATGCGCAGGACCGTCAGCGAATAGGCCTCGATATAATCGACCGTGCGCACAACCGAAGAGCCGACCAGAACCACGTTCTGCGCGATCCACAACACCACCAGCCGGCGAATGGCCGGGACCGCCGCAGTCGAAGAGCCGGGCCGCAAGGTCACGACCACGAACAGCGCGGCCAGGATCGCGGTCACGATCAGCGGATAGGCGCTGCGATGGGCATACTCGGCGAGGGTGATCCCGTCCGGCATCGGGATCACACCGCCAAGGTAAGCGGCGTCCATCATGTTCTGCACGGCGAACAGCAGATTGAACGCGATCAGCGACAGCTTGACCGAGGTCACCGAGACACCGGGAAGATGAAGATCTCCGCTGCCGTCGAAGGTTCCGAAGATGCGCCGGGCAAGCCGGGGCCGGACCAGGCTCCAGCTCGCGATGAACAGCAGCGTCCAGAGCAACATCCGCCCGACCGTCTCGCCGGAAATTTCGGGCAAGGCGAGGTCGGACAGCCATTGCTCGAGCACCGGGTTGGCGGCGGCGAACAGCCAGACAATGACCGCGCTGCCGATGACCGGGACCGCCAGAACCGGCACGATCGTCGGCAGGCTGAAATTGCGTCCCGGCCTGCGACGCCCCGCTTTGCGTATCCGGATCGCATCGAGAATCGGTCCTAGCGGTGTCCGCAACCCGTGCAGCACCAGCCTCTGGAACCAGCGCCAGCCGTCGTCGAAACGGCCCGTCGCGGGCAGCAGTGCCGCCATCCCGGCCGCCAGCCAGAACAGGGCCCAGGCGAGCAGGCTGGGATCCAGGACCATCGCCCAGCCGAACACCGCCGCGGCACCGGCGGCCACCAGCGCGCGCCGATCGCGCTGCACCGCGCTGCGCGCGGCGATCATTCCCGCAATCATGGCGAGAAGGAACCAGCCGACGTTTCCGCCAGCAAGTCCCCACTGGAAGAACAGCAGGTCACCCAGGCCAACCAGCATGGCTGCAACCGCCAGCTTCCATGCAAAGCTGCGTCGCACTCGAACCCCGGACATCGTCATCATCGGTCTCCCGCATTTTCGCAGGATGACGTGGCGGAGCAAAACGCAGTCCGCGCATGCAAGGGCGTGGGCTTGCCGTGTCGATCATGTGCAGGAATGGTGCAGGCGCAGCCCGTTCGCCGGGTTCGGACTGTCGCCGGATGGCTCTCGCCAGACGGACCAGTTGCGGAGGCCGACGGTGCGACCTCCCGTTGGGATGGGCAGGGCATCGTGGAACGGCCAAAGTCGCGGCCCGGCCGGGCGCTTCTCAGCGGATCGGCTTCTAGCGGATCGCCAGTTCCTCCCAGGCGAGGCCGAAGCGGGCGAGGTACTTGCGCAGCCGATCCGCGTCGTTGGTGCTTGCCCGCTTCCGGCGCGAGGCGGCGAACAGCTTGCGCCCTGCATCCGACAGCGAGCGGCTCTGCCGGCAGGTCGCGACGACGTGCGCAAGCTGGACCCGGTCGAACGAATCGATATCCGCCACCGCACCTGCGCCCAGCAATGGTTCGAGCTCGTCAGATTCGCGAACGCCGTCCCACAATCGTTTCAGACGCACAATCTCGGTGGCGACGACTTCGCTGTCGATGCGGCCCTTCGGTGAAAACGTCGCCATGCGGGTGACGCTTGCTGCGAGGTCGCGGAAGTTGCCGGACCATTTCGCTTCACCTGAAACCGCGAAGCCAAGGTAGCGATCGCGAGCTTCCTTGTTGAAAGTCACCCGTTCCCCTTCGCGCTCGGTGTGGCGGTCGAGCTCGTAGTCCAGGTTCGGCGCGATGTCCTCGCGGCGCTGGGCGAGGCCCGGCAGCGCGAAGGTCCACAGGTTGAGACGTGCAAAGAGGTCTTCACGGAAGGTGCCCTCCGCAACGCACCTGGCGAGATCGCGGTTGGTGCCCGCGATCAGCTGGAAATCGCTCTCTGCCTCGCGGTCAGCGCCAACCGGGAGGAACCGCTTGTCCTCGATCGCACGCAGGATCATCGCCTGCTCGTCAGACCCCAGTTCGCCGATCTCGTCGAGGAACAGCAGTCCGCCGTCGGCCGTGCGCAAGAGACCGGGCCGGTCTGCGGCCGCTCCGGTGAACGCCCCCTTCTTGTGCCCGAACAGCGCCGACATGGCGCTGTCGCCGCGCAGCGTCGCGCAGTTCACTTCGACGAACTGGCCGCTGACCTGTCGCTTGAGCTTCTTCAGCTCGAATATGCGCCGGGCGAGCTGGCTCTTGCCCGCGCCCGTAGGTCCCATCAGCAGGATCGGCGCGCGCGTGCGGCTGGCGACCTGTTCGATCTCGTCGATCATCGTATTGAAGACCGCATTGCGCGTTTCGATGCCCGATTTCAGGAACGAGGTGCTTTCCGCGCTTTCACTGGCGAAGCGCGTGGCGATGCTGTCGTAGCGCGACAGATCGAGGTCGATCACGCTCCAGGTGCCGGCCGCGTCGGGCGCACCGCGCTTGGGCTGGGTCTGGAGCAGGCGGCCGGGCAGGTAATGCGCCTCGGTCAGCAGGAACAGGCAGATCTGCGCGACGTGCGTGCCGGTGGTGATGTGGATCAGGTAATCCTCGACATCGGGATCGAGCGGCTGCGACCGCGCGAAATCGAGCAGCTTGCCGTAAACCTCCTCGAAATCCCACGGATCCGCAAAGTCGATGACATGACGCTCGACCATGGTCTCGGGCGAAACGGCTGCGATATCCTCGCAGACGTACTCGGCCAGGCGGCTGTGCGCCGAGCCGTGGATCATGAGCAGGCGATCGACCCGCAGATCCTCGTGCATGCACAGACCCACCGAGGGTCGCCATTTCATCCAGCGTGAAGGGCCGAACTTCGACGCGTCGAGGGTCGAGCCAAGGAAGCTGATCACGGTCGTCGGTCTCATGCGCGAATTTTATATCATCTTATCCCATAAGATACAATTTTCGAGACGTGATGTTTTCGAGAGCGGATGGTTGGGAATAGCCGCGTGTAATTTAAAACGTGATATTTCATTATTTTATAAGAAACATCCGGGGCTGGCGGGCAAACTGGCATGCCCTCTGCAATCGGTCTTGTGTCGGGTCGGTCGAACAGCCCGGCACAAGCGGTACCAAGAGGCGGCCGGAATGGGCCGGCCGCCTCCAAGGTCCGAGGATTTCGAGGAGTTGGACGATGGCCAACAAGAACCTATTCGCATCGGCCCTTTCTCGGTTCCTGCCGCGCGCCGACACGGTCAACCAGGCGGGTGGGTCCGCCTATGCCTATGGGCCCGAAGCCAGGTTGGCCCAGCTTGCCGCAACCGGCACGCTGTCCGACGGCTTCTATGCCACCGCCGAGACCCAGTTTGCCGATGTCGAGCTGGCAGCCAAGGACGTTGATTCCGAATGGGTCGCCAAGTGCGCGGTCTATGCCCGCCAGTCTGGCGCGATGAAGGATATGCCGGCCTTGCTGGCGGCTTACCTGACGATGGCCGATCCCGACCTTTCAATCCGCGTGTTCAAGCGCGTGATCGATAACGGGCGCATGCTGCGCACCTTCGTGCAGATCATGCGTTCGGGGCAGGTCGGGCGTGCCTCGCTCGGTTCTCGGCCGAAGCGGCTGGTCCGCGAATGGCTGGAGCAGGCATCGGTGGCGCAGCTGATGCAGGCGGCCACGGGTAACGACCCGAGTCTGGCGGACGTGGTCAAGATGGTCCACCCGGCCCCGGCCAATGCCGAGCGGCGCGCCTTCTATGGCTGGCTGATCGGCAAGCCCTACGATGTCGCGGCACTACCCGCCGAGATCGCGGATTTCGAGGCCTGGAAGCGTTCGCCCGCGGGCGAACTGCCCCAGGTGCCGTTCGAATGGCTGACGGCATTCCCGCTCTCGCCTGAGCAGTGGGGACAGCTTGCCACCCGCATGGGCTGGCAGGCGCTGCGGATGAACCTCAACACGCTGGCGCGCAATGGCGCGTTCGCGGTGGAGGGAGTCACCGAAGCGGTCGCGGCCCGGCTGGCTGACCAGCAGACGATCGCCCGCGTTCGTCCGATGCCATATCAGCTGATGGTGGCAATGGGCCGGGTGGGTGACGGTGTACCGCTCGCGGTGCAGGCCGCGCTCGAAAGCGCGCTGGAGGCATCGCTGGCTGGTGTGCCGAAGCTGGAAGGCCAGGTCGTGGTCTGCCCCGACGTCTCGGGCTCGATGAGCGCGCCGGCGACGGGCTACCGCAAGGGGGCCAGCTCGAAGGTGCGCTGCATCGACATCGCGGCGCTGGTTTCGGCCGCCGTGCTGCGCCAGAACCGCAACGCCCGGGTGATCCCGTTCGAGGTGGACGTGGTCAAGCTCAAGCTCGACGCCAACGCCCGTATTGCCGTGAATGCGGCAAAGCTGGCCGGGGTGGGTGGCGGCGGGACCAATGTCTCGGCTCCGCTCGCGCTGCTCAACAAGGAGCGCGCGCGGGTCGATACGGTGGTGATCGTCTCGGACAACGAGAGCTGGGTCGATCCCTACCGGTACGGGGCCACGGCGACGATGTACGAGTGGAACAGGCTGAAGGCCCGCAATCCGGGCGCGAAGCTGATCTGCATCGACATCCAGCCATATGGCTCGACGCAGGCCAAGGACCGGGCGGATATCATGAATGTCGGTGGCTTCACCGACGCGGTGTTCGACGCGGTGGCGCGGTTTGCCTCGGGGCAGTCGCGTGACTGGGTCGAGATCGTTGAAAATACGGAGGTATGAAAGGAAGGGTCACGGCGAATGCCGGACGGGACTACATCTGTGGCAGGTTCAAATCCTGCCCCTGCCGCAAGGCCGGGTAGCTCAGAGGATAGAGCAATGGCGCCTTCGGGCGTGTCCTGTCCAACCATCGTCGCCGTGACCCTTCAACGAACTTCAGGAATTGCCGTGGCGAATGCCGGCGGGACTACATTGGCACCACGAGATGGTCCGACGAGTAAAGCGTCCCTGCGCCGGCAATGGTGCGGGGGAGATGCGGGTTCGAATCCCGCCTTGCCATGTAGCTTAAGGACCGCGTCTCGCCATCCCTTGTCGCCACGGCACACCCATTCACGGCGAATGCCGGGTAAGGACTACATCTTCCCACGATGCAGGCGCGGGTTCGAATCCCGCCGGGTCCACCAGCTGCGGGCCCGTAGCTTAGCGGTCAGAGCGGCGCCCCTTGCGGGCAATGTCTTTCCCACACCTCGTCGCCGTGAAACCGATCAATGCTGGCGAATGCCGGCGGGAATACATGGTTGGAGCGCCCGCCCTTGTGGCGGGAGGTCGGTGGTTCGAAGCCATCCCCGGAGCAATCCGGAGTAGCTCAGGAAAAACGTCTCGCCATACCTCGTCGCCAGTTCCAGGACATGTTTAAGGAGGTCACCCGTGGCCGATACGAGTTTCGAATTCCAGCACGTCGAGGGCGGCGTGCCGATCAAGATGTGGACGCGCGGCGTGCCGGTCGACGACAAGGCGCGCGACCAGCTTGCGCGCGCGGCGCAGATGCCGTTCGTGTTCAGGCACGTTGCCGCCATGCCCGACGTGCATGTCGGGATCGGGGCGACTGTCGGCTCGGTGATCCCGACCAGGGGCGCGGTGATCCCGGCAGCAGTCGGCGTCGACATCGGCTGCGGGATGATGGCCGCGCGCACCTCGCTGATGGCGCACGACCTGCCCGACAGCCTCGAAGGGATCCGCTCCGCGATCGAGCAGGCGGTTCCGCATGGCCGGTCGGTCGGACGGGGCAAGCGCGACAACGGCTCGTGGGGCTCTCCGCCCGAGGGGATCGTGACGGCGTGGGCCACGCTCGCGGCCCGCTTCGATCGGCTGTGCGACAAGCATCCGCGCCTGAAGAACACGAACAACCTCGTGCATCTGGGGACGCTCGGGACCGGCAACCACTTCATCGAGCTGTGCCTCGATCAGGAGGCGCGGGTCTGGATCATGCTGCATTCCGGTTCACGCGGGGTGGGCAATGCGATCGGCACGTTCTTCATCGAACTCGCCAAGCAGGACATGCGCAAGTGGCACATCAACCTGCCTGACGAGGATCTCGCCTACTTCCCCGAAGGAACCGATCACTTCGACGACTATGTCGAGGCGGTCGGCTGGGCGCAGGACTTCGCGGCGCTCAACCGGCGCATGATGATGACCAACGTCATCGCCGCGCTGCGTTCGTCAATCGCGAAGCCCTTCGATGCCGAACTCGAGGCGGTGAACTGCCATCACAACTACGTGACGCGGGAGAACCACTTCGGCGAAAACGTGCTCGTCACCCGCAAGGGGGCGGTGCGCGCGGCCAAGGGCGTGCTGGGGATCATCCCGGGCTCGATGGGGGCGAAAAGCTTCATCGTGCGCGGGCTGGGCAACCCGGAGAGCTTCGACAGCTGCAGCCACGGCGCGGGACGGATCATGTCGCGCACCGAGGCCAAACGCCAGGTGACGCTCGACGAGCACATCCGCGACACGGAAGGCGTCGCATGCCGCAAGGACGCGGGCGTGATCGACGAGACGCCACGCGCCTACAAGCCGATCGAAGCCGTAATGGCCGCCCAGGCCGATCTGGTGGAGATTGTCCACACACTGAAGCAGGTGGTCTGCGTGAAGGGGTGATCCTCTTTGCGCAGGCCGTCGGCCCTCTTTATCGACTGACACTACAATGATCACCATCGACGGATCCGAAGGCGAAGGCGGCGGGCAGA
Source organism: Novosphingobium sp. FW305-C-111 (assembly GCF_058783565.1). NCBI lineage: Bacteria > Pseudomonadati > Pseudomonadota > Alphaproteobacteria > Sphingomonadales > Sphingomonadaceae > Novosphingobium > Novosphingobium sp. FW305-C-111. Next base: position 352,893 of record NZ_JBYSYP010000001.1, on the reverse strand, counting down.
TGGTGCGCAATTCCTGCGCGCTGTCGCTCGTAACCGGCGAGCCTTTCCGGATCACCAACATCCGCGGGCGCCGCCCCAAGCCCGGCCTCATGCGCCAGCATGTCACGGCCGTGGAGGCCGCCTGCGTCATTTCCGGGTCGGAGTGCTCCGGGCTGATGGTCGGCTCGACCGAGCTGACCTTCCGGCCCGGGCGTGTCGAACCCGGCGAATACCATTTCGCCGTGGGCACAGCCGGCTCGACCGGGCTGGTCCTCCAGACCGTGCTGATGCCGCTGGTGCTGGCGGGCGAGCCCTCGCGGCTGGTGCTGGAGGGCGGCACGCACAACTTGATGGCGCCACCGTTCGACTTCATCGAACGCAGCTTCCTACCGATAATCAACCGCATGGGGCCGACCGTTAACGCGCGCATCGTCCGGCATGGGTTTTACCCGCGCGGCGGCGGACGGATCGAGGTCGACATCCAGCCGGCATCGATCACGCCGATCAAATGCCTTGGGCGCGGCGGTTCACTCGGCGTTTCAGGACAGGTGCTATACTCGGGCCTGCCGCGCGAAATCGCCGAGCGCATGCTCGCAAGGGCAAGGCGCGACCTCGCCGGCTGGCCCGACGATGCCTTCGCGGTGCGCGAGTTACCCGCCGATCAGGGGCCGGGCGTGATCCTGATGCTCGAGGCGCATTACGCCAATGTTTCGGAGGTCGTCAGCGGTTTTGGCCAGCTCGGTGTCCCAGCGGAACGACTGGCAAAGTCCTCAGCAGCGCGTATGAACGGCTACATCGAAGCCTCGGCTTTCGCCGGACCGTATCTTGCGGACCAGTTGGTTCTGCCCTTTGCGTTAGCTGGCGGCGGAAGCCTGACGACCGTAAAGCCGAGCCAGCACACGTTGACTGCTATCGACATCGCCCAGCGCTTCACCGGTCGGCGGATAGAGATGATCCGGCGGGTGGGCGGTGACCACTTGCTCACGGTAGGATAAACAGACGAGCCCGCCTCAGGCCGCGTGAGGCCAAGCATTCGCTGTTCCGACCTCTCGGAGTTCCCTGTTCCGGGTTCCTGCAATTCCCTGATGAGCGTCGCGCTTTCTAAGCCTGACACGCGCCGAACGGCCTGAAACTGCCATTTTCCCACCGGATCGGCGGGTTCAGAATTTGGCAAATCGCTTTAACAGGGAACCTGAATGGTGAGACTGGTGCGCGGCATACTGCGTCACGCACCATTTCCCTTCGCAGCGCAGCGCATTTGCAGGACCCAGATGTCGGGCTGCGCTGAATCTTCTGGAAATAGTCGATAGCCACAAGCCGCCGCGCGCAGGGTCGCCATGTCGGTTCCCATCGCGCGGTCGCCATTGCGCAGAAATCGCCCTGAGCCCTCCTGCGAGAAGACCAGCCAGTCCGCACCGGCGCGCTCAGCCGATGACGCGCCGAGGATCAGCCAGAGCGAGCGAACGTCGCGGCCTTGCGGCTGAACATAGGGAACGTAGCTCTCGATCAGAACAGTCGATCCGTCGCGAGGCAGGACGCCATCGAGCCAGTCGCGCGCTTCGGACCTGGGATCGGCGCGATATTCGATCTGGTTGCGCATGGTCGCCGCTGCCTGGCCCGCGAACAACGCCATGGCGGCGATGGGCGCAAGCCAGCGCGGTCCCCGTCGTATGGACAGCCACCGCGCGACGGCGTCGCACCCGCTTCCGGCCAGAAACAGAATCGGCGGGAACAGCGGTAGCAGGTTTCGCTCGGCAAAGACTTTCTGCGCCGAAACCAGGCCAAAGTATCCGACGACGTAGGCCAAGGCCGGGAGATTCAGCCGGACGTTCGGTGAACGTGGCAGAACCGACAGCGGCACCAGCAGCAGCAGCGGCCCGAACTCGCTGGCCAGCACCCCGAGGTTCGGAATCAGGGCGAGACCTTGAGAGCCGGGATGTCCGTGGCGGTAATGGCGAAGCTCTGACGAGATGTCGCGCCAGGCGCTCACCGGGTCAAGGAAGACGAACGGGCTGGTCAGGGCAAAGGCGATCGCTGCCGCGACCCCTGCGATCAGCCAGCCGCGCATGACGACCCGCCAGCCAAGACCGTGCAGAAGGACCGCCAACGCGACCGCAGCAAGGGCGAAGCCGGCGTTGTACTTCGCCGATGCGGCCAAGCCTGCTGCGACAGCCGCGAACGCGATGTCCCGCGAGCGCCCCTCGGCCACGATCCGGCCGGTGAACGACAGCGCGGCAGCCGTGAAAAACGCCGCGAAGACATCGGGCGTGGCGTAAGTGGAGTGAAGCAGCAGCAACGGGCTGAGCGCAAACAGCAGCCCGATGATCCCCAGCGTTACGGTGGAGAGGCCCTCCCTCCGTCCCCACAGCCAAAGCACCGGCAGGATGCCAAGACCGAAAGCTAGAGTGGTCAGCCGGGCCGCCACGAACGCGTCGGGTACGGGGGCGATGCCGTTCGCCATCGATTGCATGACGATCGGTGGCAGCGCGCCGTGGAGCGACTGGACCAGCACCTGGCCGGGCACGTTGAGGTACAGGAACAGCGACGGATAGTTGAAGAAATGCGGATTTGCGTCCGCATTGCGGACCATCATGGAAATAACGTTAAGGTTGGTCGGCTCGTCCGGATGATAGACGAAGGGGAGGCCGAAGCCAATCAACCGGGCTCGCAAAATCCCCGCCAAGAGTAGGCAAGCCACAAAGATTGCGACACCGCCCCATCGTCTGCCTGGCGCATGTCTGGCTGGCTGTACGGAACGGTCATCCATTGCATGAGCCCCCTGATGCTCCACTAAGCCTTATCATGGCCTTTCCCCAAGGCGGGGCCGTTTCTGTCCAATTCGGTTGCAAGGTTCGGAAGCAGGCAAGTCGCACCAAATCCGAAGCAACACCCCGCCACTCAGGGCAATTTTCCCGTAAAAGGATCGCAATGCAACTCGGGGGAGAGATCACCGATGTTCGGGCGAGGACTCAGGCTTTTGTCGGCGTTGCGCTCGCCCCCTGCGCGCGAGCATGCGTGGCGCACGATCGAATCCTACAACCAGCTCCCTGACACCACCTGCCCCTGCTGCGGTTTCACCGGCAAGTTCGACAGCTTTGGCCTGCGTGCGCGGCTCGGGGCCAATTGCCCTTCGTGCGAGAGCAAGGAGCGGCACCGCCTGTTCGCGCTGGCCATGCAGCGCGGGTTCCTTTCGTTCGCCGGGTGCGACGTGATCCATTTCGCGCCCGAAGGAATTGTCCGGCTCATGGTGACGGAGGATAGCCCGGCCTCTTACCGCTCGGCCGACCTCACGCCGGGCGTGGGCGACCTGGTCCTCAATCTCGAAGCGATCGATCTGCCTGCCGGGTCAGTGGACCGCATCGTCTGCAGTCACGTGCTCGAACATGTCGATGATGCGAAAGCCCTCGCGGAGATGCGGCGGATCCTTCGGCCCGGCGGCTATGCCGTCCTGCTGGTGCCGCTGATCGAGGGCTGGGACGACACCTTCGAGGACCCCTCGATCACGGCCGAAGCGGAGCGGGAACTTTACTTCGGGCAGTACGACCACGTCCGCTACTATGGGCGGGACGTCCGTCAGCGGATCGTCGCATCCGGGCTCGAGCTTGCCGAATACACCGCTGGCCCGCGCGATACCCCGCGGCACGGCCTGTCGCATGGCGAGAAGATCTTCCGGGCGACGAAAGCCGCCTGATCTCAGGCGCGCAGGTCCGCCCACTCCGGGTGGCGCTGGAAAGCGGCGGCGACATAGCTGCACTGCGGCTCGATCTTCCAGCCGTTGGTCCGGGCGTCCGCAATCAGGGCATCGACCAGCTTCGCCGCCACGCCTCGCCCGCCGATCTCGGTCGGGACGAGCGTGTGGTCGGCCACCAGGACGTCCCCGTGCCGGGCATAGGTCAGCCGGCCTGTCGCCTCGCTGCCTTCGACGCGGGCGTGGTACTCGCCGCGTGCGCCCTGGTCGTGGTGGGTGATGGTGACGGTCTCGCTCATCGGATGCTCCTCGATCTTGACCGTCAACGTAGGCACCCTAGAGGCGGTTTCCGATGAAATTTTTCTCCGACAACGCCGCCGCCGTGCATCCGAAGGTCTGGGACGCCCTGCGCGCCGCCGATTCGCCCGACTCGGCGTACGATGGCGACGCCCTGTCGCAGCGACTGGACGAGGCGTTTTCGGCCCTGTTCGGCACCGAATGCGCCGCGCTGTGGGTCGCCACCGGGACTGCGGCCAACTGCCTCGCGCTCGCCGCGATGGTCGAACCGCACCGCGGCGTGCTGTGTCATGAAGAAGCACACATCGCGGTCGATGAAGGCGGCGCGCCGGGGTTCTTCACCCACGGCGCAAGCCTGCTCACGGTCGAGGGCGAGGGCGCAAAGCTGACGCCCGAATGCCTTGCTGCCCGGATTGCGCCGATCCGCCGCGACGTCCACCAGGTGTTCCCGCAGGCGATCTCGATCACCCAGGCGACCGAGTACGGGCGCGTCTATGCGCCGGCTGAAGTTGCGGCGCTGGGGGACTTTGCGCGCGAGCAGGGGATGGGCCTGCACATGGACGGCGCGCGTTTCGCCAACGCGGTCGCGTTCCTTGGCTGCGAGCCGGGCGAAGTGACGCACCGTGCCGGCGTGTCAGCGCTTTCGTTCGGCTGCGTCAAGAATGGCGGGATGAACGCCGAGGCGCTGGTGTTCTTCGATGCCGAACTGGCCGACACGACCCGTTACCGCCGCAAGCGTGCCGGGCATCTCCAGTCGAAGGGCCGGTTCCTTGCGGCGCAGGTCCTGGCGATGATCGAGGGCGGGCTGTGGCTCGACAACGCCCGCGCCGCCAACGCCGCCGCGCAGGAAATCTCTGCGGCGGCGGGTGACAGGCTGATGCATCCCGTCGAAGCCAACGAGATTTTCATCACGCTCGCACCGATCGAGGCCGACCGGCTTCGCGAGCAGGGCTTCGACTTCTACGACTGGCCCGCCCCCGCCGGAGCGGAAGGCGCGGCGCGGTTGGTGACGGCGTGGAACAGCGCGCCCGGCGAAGTCATGGCGCTCGCCGCCGCCATCCGCGCGCTATGAGCGAACGGCCCGGCGAAGCCTCGTTCTTCGCGCCCCGCATCCTGCTGCCGTTCCTGCTGGTCGCGCTGATCTGGGGCTCGACCTGGCTGGTGATCAAGGACCAGGTGGGGACCGTGCCCCCCGGCTGGTCGGTGACCTGGCGCTTCGCGCTCGCGGCGGTCGGCATGGCGGTGCTGGCAACGATCCGGGGCGAGCAGCTGCGGCTGGGGCGCGAAGGCATGATCCTTGCCGCCACCATCGGCGTGTTCCAGTTCGCGATGAACTTCCAGTTCGTCTACCGGGCCGAGGTCCATCTCACCTCCGGTCTTGTCGCAGTGCTGTTCGCGCTCCTGCTGGTGCCCAACGCGCTACTTGCCCGCGCCGTGCTCGGCCAGCCGGTGACGCGCGGCTTCATCGGGGGTTCGGTCATCGCGCTGGGCGGGATCGTCTTGCTGCTGGTCCACGAATACCGCCTCGCCCCGCCCGAAGGGAAGGTCGTGCTGGGGGTGGTCCTGACGCTGTGCGGGATCATGAGCGCATCTGTCGCCAACGTCCTCCAGGCGACCGAGCGGGCGCGGCGCCAGCCGATGCTCGGTGTTCTCTTCTGGGCGATGGTGTTCGGCACGCTGGCCGATGCGGTGATCTCGTGGGCGATGAGCGGCCCGCCGCAATTCGAGATGCGGTGGAGTTATCTGGGCGGCATCGCGTATCTCGCGATCGTCGGATCGGTGGTGACCTTCCCGCTCTATTTCATGCTGATCCGCGAACTGGGCGCGGGGCGGGCGGCGTACAACGGCGTGGTCGTGCCGGTGATCGCGATGCTGCTATCGACACTGTTCGAGGGCTACCGCTGGAGCCTGCTCGCGGCGGGCGGCGGGGTGTTGGTGATGATCGGGCTGGTGGTCGCGCTGCAGGCCCGCAACCCCTCGCGATAAGTCGGGCAAGCCGGCTGCCACCCCAGCAGCCGCCTGGTCTTGCCGTTCGCGACGCGGCGGTTCTCGGCGTAGAAAGCGCGGGCCATCGGGGACAGGTTTGCCTGCGCCAGCGTCTGCAGCGGCGGCGGCGCCATACCGAGCAGGCGCGCGGCTTCCTCGATGACCGTGTTCTGGCTGCATGGCAGGTCGTCGGCGAGGTTGTAGACGCCCGCAGGTCCGGCGAACGCAGCGATCACGCCGCCGGCGATGTCGTCCACGTGGACCCGGCTGAAGACCTGGCCCGGCAGGTCGATGCGGTGTGCCGAGCCTGCCGCAACCCGATCGAGCGGACTGCGACCCGGTCCGTAGATGCCTGGCAGGCGAAACACCCGCACCCGCGGGTCGAGCGCCTGCCACGCCCGGTCCGCCTCGGCCCGCGCGGTGCGGCGGCCTAGACCGATCGGCGCGCTTTCATCGACCCACGCCCCGCCGGTGTCGCCATAGACCCCGGTCGACGACAGATAACCAATCCACTCCGCGCCGCATCCCCCCATGGCCTCGCCATAGGCATCGAGCACCGGGTCGCAGCCGGTGGATTCCGGCGGGACCGACGAGAGCACGTGCGTCGCCTGCGCCAGCGTTTCCAGCACCGAGTCGCCGTCGGCGAAGTCCAGATCGCCCGCTCTGCCGGTGCCGCGCACGGTCCAGCCCATCGCCCTCAGACGCATCGCCAGCACGCTTGCGCTGTAACCCATCCCGAAAATCAGCATGCTCGCCATCATCGCCCCATATCGCGAATTGCAGGCTTGCGCACCCGGGCCTACCTTGCGGCCATGAACGATCTTTCCCAGACCCCGCAGGTCCCCGCCCAGCCGACCGTCATCCAGCGGCTCGACTATCGCCCGCCCGCCTGGCTGGTGCCCGAAATCGCGCTCGACTTCGCGCTGTCGCTGACCGCGACGAAGGTGCGTTCGGTCCTGCAGGTGCGGCGCAATCCGGAGGGTGACGGCGGCGAGATGCGCCTCAACGGCGACGGGATCGAGGTCGCGCATCTCGAGGTCGACGGGCAGCCGGTCAACGACTGGCGCATGGACGGCAGCGACCTGGTGATCCCGCTCGCGGGCGATGCCCACACCGTCACCATCGACACGGTGATCAACCCAGAGGCGAACACCCAGCTTTCCGGGCTCTATGCCTCGGGTGGGATGCTCTGCACCCAGTGCGAGGCCGAGGGCTTTCGCCGCATCACCTTCTTCCCCGACCGGCCGGACGTGCTCTCGGTCTATTCGGTGCGGATGACGGGCGACAAGGCGGCGTTCCCGGTCCTGCTGTCGAACGGCAATCCGGGCGCGAGCGGCAACAATGGCGACGGCACCCACTGGGCCGAATGGCACGATCCCTGGCCCAAGCCGTCGTACCTGTTCGCGCTCGTCGCCGGCGATCTCGTCGCCCACCGCGATCACTTCACCACCATGGGCGGCCGCCATGTCGATCTCGCGATCTATGTCCGCAAGGGTGACGAGGAGCGCACCGACCACGCCATGCGCAGCCTGATCGCCTCGATGAAATGGGACGAGGACGTCTATGGCCGCGAATACGACCTCGACCTGTTCAACATCGTCGCCGTTTCGGATTTCAACGCCGGGGCGATGGAGAACAAGGGCCTCAACGTCTTCAACACCCGCTACATCCTCGCCGATCCGGAAACCGCCACCGACGGCGACTACGATGCGGTCGAGGGCGTGGTCGCGCACGAGTATTTCCACAACTGGTCGGGTAACCGAGTGACCTGCCGCGACTGGTTCCAGCTCAGCCTCAAGGAAGGCTTTACCGTGCTGCGCGACCAGCAGTTCAGCGCCGACCGAGGGAGCGCCCCGGTCAAGCGGATCGAGGACGTGCGGATCTTGCGCGCCGCGCAGTTCCCCGAGGATTCGGGCCCGCTCGCGCACCCGATCCGGCCGGATTCGTATCAGGAAATCAGCAACTTCTACACCGCGACCGTTTATAACAAGGGCGCCGAGGTGATCCGCATGATGACGGTCCTTGCCGGCCCTGAACGTTACCGGAAAGGCACCGACCTCTACTTCGACCGTCACGACGGCGAGGCTGCGACCTGCGAGGACTTCGTGCGGGCGATCGAGGATGGGGCGGGGCTCGACCTCACCCAGTTCCGTCGCTGGTACGAGCAGGCGGGCACCCCGAAGGTCGAGATGGACCTCGTCCACGACGCCGACACCCGCACCGTCACCCTGACCCTGCGCCAGACCGTGCCGCCGACGCCCGGCCAGCCGGACAAGCTGCCGATGGTCATTCCCCTGCGCACCGCGCTGTTCGACCGCGCCACCGGCACGCACGGCGGCGAAAAGCTGATCGTGCTCGACCGGGCCGAGCAGAGCTTCGTGTTCGAGAGCTTCGACGCCGCGCCGGTGGTCTCGATCAACCGCGGCTTCTCCGCCCCAGTCGCGATCGTCACCCCGACCCCGGCGGAGGACCTCGTGTTCCTTGCCGCGCACGACGACGATCCGTTCGCGCGGTACGAGGCGATGCAGCAGCTGGTGGTCCAGCACCTCGTCGCCGCGGTGAAGGGCGAGCTCGATGACGCGGCGCGCGCCGCCGGGCGCGAGGCGATCCGCGGGGCGTTCGCGGCGGTGCTGGCCGATCCCAAGCTCGACGACCTGATGCGCGGCGAACTCGTCATTCTTCCGGGCGAGGTCTACCTGCAGGAGCAGCTTGCGGTGATCGAGCCGCTGAAGGTCCACCGCGAACGCGAGGCGCTCAAGGCGTTCCTCGGCAGCGAGCTGGGCGCGGAGTGGAAGGCGCTGCACGACCGCTGCGCCGCGGTCCCCTACAGCCTCTCGGCGGAGGCGCGGGGCGCGCGCAAGCTGAAGACGCAGGCGCTGGTCTATCTTGCCCCGGCCGATCCCGCCGAGGCTGCGCGCCGCGCCAAGGCGCAGTACGACGCCGCCGACAACATGACCGATCGCCAGGGCGCGCTGATGGTGCTGTGCGGGCTCGACTCGCCGGAGCGGGAGGCGGCGCTCGCCGACTTCTACCGGCGCTTCGAGGGCAACCTGCTGGTGATCGACAAGTGGTTCTCGCTCCAGGCGGGTTCGCTCCACCCGCAGGCGCTGGAACACGCCAAGGCGCTGGCCGAGCATGCCGACTTCACCATGACCAACCCCAACCGGGTTCGCGCGCTGTGGATGGCGTTCGGGGCCAACCCGCAGGCGTTCCACCGCGAGGGCGGCGAGGGCTACCGCCTGATCGCCGATCTCATCCTCGCGCTCGATCCGATCAACGCCAACACCGCCGCCCGATTCGTCACCCCGCTCGGCCGCTGGCGCAAGATGGCACCGGACCGCGCCGGCCTGATGAAGGCGGAGCTGGAACGGCTCGCCGCCTGCCCCACCCTGTCGCGCGACACTCGCGAGCAAGTGACGCGCAGCCTCGGCGGATGAGCGAGCCGGTCGAAGTCCTGACCAGCCCGCTGCTGACCGCCCCGCACGGCTTTCTCGGCCGGCGCGGCGGGGTCAGCACGGGCGCCATGGCGGGGCTCAACGTCGGCACCGGCTCGGACGACGATCCCGCGCTGATCGCTGAGAACCGCCGCCGCGCAGGCGAGGCGGTGCTGACCGGCGCGGCGATGGTCATGGCCTATCAGGTTCATTCGCCCGATTGCTTGACGGTGACCGAGCCGTGGGATCACGTCGACCGGCCCCAGGCCGACGCGCTGGTCACGGACCGGCCGGGGCTGCTGCTCGGCATCCTCACCGCCGATTGCGCGCCAGTGCTGTTCCACGATGCGCGGGCCGGGATTATCGGCGCGGCGCATGCCGGGTGGAAGGGCGCGATTGGCGGGGTCACCGACAACACCATCGCGGCGATGGAAGCGCTCGGCGCGCGGCGCGAGAACATCGCTGCGGTCGTCGGGCCGTGCATCGCGCAGGATAGCTATGAGGTGGACGCGGCGTTCGAAGCCAACTTCGTCGCCGCCGAGACGTTCAACGCGCGGTTCTTCAAGCTGGGGCGCGAGGGCCACGCCTGGTTCGATCTCGAAGGCTATGTCGCGGCGCGGCTGGAAGCGGCGGGGCTCGGTCAGGTCGGCAAGCTCGGCGAGGACACCTACGGCCAGCCGGAGCGGTTTTACTCGTACCGCCGCGCGACGCATCGCAGCGAAGCGAGCTATGGCCGGCAGGTCTCCCTGATCGGACTCTGAGCCTTTTCGGATGATTTATATCTTTGACTTCGTTAGGGAAAGTTAGTTAGGAGACGTTGTCGACCAAGGGAGGGGGGTCGCAATGTCAGTCAAGAAGCCAGCGAACTTGCTCGACGTCGAGCCCAGGACCAGGCCCGACGCTGAATTTCGCCGAGCCTACCGATCGAACCTCGGTCGCAAGGTCGAGGGCGAATTGCTCCGCAAGGCGAGTTCCGAGTATCTCGGCGATCTGCTCGCCTGCGACCTTGACCAAGGCCTTCGCTTTCGGATCGAGCAGATCCTCGACAAGCGCGGTCTTTCATCCGCGAACTCTCGGTGGGGCCGGGTCAAGGCGTTCCTGCGGATGAATCTCGAATAACCTCGGGTAAGAGATCGTCAGCTAACTACCGACGAATTTTTTCCGCTTGCTGTCGGCCCAGGACTTGCCCGCGTCGCCGCCCCACAGCAGCCACGCGATGAACCCCGCGGACGGATCGCTGTCGCTGCCCCATTTGTGGGTTTTGGTATGCTTGTCGACCGCGTGGCGCGCGAAGAAGCTGTGCATCGCCTTGACCTCGGCCTCGCTCAGCGGGTCCTGCGCCGCGAGCTGGCGGGCGCGGGCGAGGCCGACTTCGGTGCCGCCGCGGTTGAACTTGTCGTGCAGCCGCAAGCCGCGACGGGCGGCCGCGGCCATGCGCTGGGTCGGTTTGTAGCTGTCAGCCACGGCGCAGCGCGTCCGGCTTGTGCGCGGCGCGCTTGCCCTCCTCGGTCTCGACGAGGAACTCGGGGTTGTCCTTCGAGACGGCGACCTTGTGACCCTTGATCGTCGTCGGGCTCGTCAGTTTCTTGACGACCTTGCCATGCGCCTCGCCGCCGTGGCTGCTCCAGCTGACCTTGTCGCCGACGTGAAGGTCCTTGGCCATGCTCATCTCCTGTTCGATTTCAACAGGTTGAGCGCTCATCTGCGAGCGAGGTTCCCGAAACGCGAAACGGCCCGCCGTTCCCGGCGGGCCGCTCCCCCGTGCCGCCTTCCTGGTCCGGGGACGGCGGCCTATCTTCTTAGGCTCAGGCGGCCTGCGCCTCTTCGCCCGGGTCGCGCAGGACATAGCCGCGGCCCCAGACGGTCTCGATGTAGTTCTCGCCGCCGCAGGCATGCGCGAGCTTCTTGCGCAGCTTGCAGATGAACACGTCGATGATCTTGAGTTCCGGTTCGTCCATCCCGCCATAGAGGTGGTTGAGGAACATTTCCTTGGTCAGCGTCGTGCCCTTGCGGAGCGAAAGCAGCTCCAGCATCGCGTATTCCTTGCCGGTCAGGTGAACGCGGGCGCTGTCGACCTCGACCGTCTTCGCGTCGAGGTTGACCGAAAGCTTGCCGGTGCGGATGACCGACTGCGAGTGGCCCTTCGAGCGGCGCACCACGGCATGGATGCGGGCGATCAGCTCTTCGCGGTGGAACGGCTTGGTGACGTAGTCGTCGGCACCGAAGCCGAAGCTGCGGACCTTGGAATCCATCTCGGCGATGCCGGAGAGGATCAGCACCGGGGTCTGCACCTTGGCGACGCGCAGCTTCTTGAGCACGTCGTACCCGTGCATGTCGGGCAGGTTCAGGTCGAGCAGGATGATGTCGTAGTCATAGAGCTTGCCCAGGTCCAAGCCCTCTTCGCCGAGGTCCGTCTGGTAGACGTTGAATCCTTCGGTGGTCAGCATGAGCTCGATCGCCTTAGCGGTGGTCGGCTCGTCCTCGATCAGAAGCACACGCATTGAGCAGCCCCTTCCTGCCAAATCCCCAGTTGGCATTAACGCCCCTGCAAGGGGTGTTGCGCGCCATTAACCATAGGACCAATGAACATGAAAGGTTAATTTCTCGTAAATGCTTGATTCATGGCGAGTCGTCCTGCTCCTGTGCTGGCGGGCGTGAAAAGGCCGCCGGTGCAGGGGGACGGTATGAGCAGAAGGCGGTTGTTGCAGGGCGCGGCGCTGGCGGTGCTGGCGCTGGCGGCGAGCACGGGCGAAACGCTGGCGAAGCCCAAGGCCCCGCCGCTGATCGACATCAGCAAGATACCCGTCATGCAGACGATGCCCGAGAGCCCGCCAGCAGAGGAAGACTATCCCGACAACCGCTTCGAAGCGGTCGCCGATGGGTTCGAGAAGATCTACAAGCGCGCCGACGCGACGGGCCTGAAGCTGCCGGTGGAGCCGGTCGATGCCTCGTTCCTGACGGTCGAAGTGCCCGGTCCGCTGCCGCGCCGGCCCGATGCCGACTACGACCGGTTCATCAAGACGTCCCCGCCGCAGCTGCCCGGGCTCGACCCTTCGCCCGAGCGCCTTGTCGCGTGGGGTGATTACCTGCGGGCAAAGATCGAGGACCTCGCCAACGTGAAGGACCGGGCGGGGCAGCGCAAGCTGGCGGCCGACCTGCTGCTGGTCGAGGAGATCAACGCCGATTCCGCCAATTTCTACGGGACGACGTCGGATGGCTATATCGGGGCGCTGGGGCTGTACCTGGCGACGGTCGATGCCGAAGTTGACCTGACCGAAACCGAGCAGTTCGCTCTCCTCGCCGGCGACCCGGCGACCGAAGCGGCGGTGCGCAAGCGGCTGAGTGCCGCGCGCGCGGCGCTGCCTGCGGACGACCGGTCGATACTCCTGAAGGGCGACGCCAAGCTCCTGGCGATCCTGACCAGCCTGCGCCCGCTCGAGAAAATGGACCTCGAATTCCTCACGCGCCACGAGGACATGCTGCGGATCGCAGGGCGCAGTGCCGAGGCAGACCGGATCGCCGGGCTGGCCGCGGCTGTCACCCGCAACGGCGCGATCTCGCAGTACAACGCGATGATCGATTACCGGCAGCAGAACATCGAGATCAACAATTTCGACTCCGCGGTCACCTGGGACATTTCCGGCCTGAAGGCGCTCGGCGAGGCGCTTGGCAAGGAGGCGGCGATCAAGGACCCGCTGGTCCTGCGCTACGCGCTTCTGGTTGCGGCCGACGGCTTTGCGGCCGGCGATGCATTGCTCGCGGACCAGCTGACCGCAGGCGGAATCATGATCGCCAGGAAAGCCTGCGAAGTTCAGGCCTGCGGCGATCTGACCGGAACCGCCGGGTTCAAGGAAGGCCTTGCCCTGCTCGACGGCGCGAACCTTCCCGCGGCCAGCGCGGCGTATCGGGCGGCGGTCGCAGGCGGGAAGGCACCGGCTCCGGACCCGGTCAACGAGAAGCTGGCCGCGCTCAAGATCGAGCTGTTCCAGTGCTATGGCAAGGCGGATGTAATCACGCTTGGCAGCGGCCTGCCGCAGCTCACCGCGAGGGGCGCTCGGGACGTGGCGCGCTGCGATGCTTCGCTGGGCGGACAGATGATGGCGCTGCGCAAGGCACGCGGTGAAACCGCCGAGAAGCCGGGCGAATACCGCGACCTGCTGCGAGAGGTGGCCGATGCCTCGCAGGTGCTCGGCCAGCACGAGCAAACGGTGGCGGCCTATGCCGAGCTGCTGGCGATCGACGAGAAGGGGGAACCCAACTACATCGCGCTCAGCATCGATACCTCAGCGCTGGCCGGCGCGCAGATCGCGTTGGGGCGGCTGGCCGATGCCGACGCGACGCTGGCGAAGAAGCGCGCAATCAACGAGCGGCTCTATGCCGAAGGCTACCTCTTCCCCAACGAATACGACGCCGAGAACAAGGGCATCCAGTACCTGACCATCGAACGCCTGCTCGCCGATCCGGCGCGCGCCGGCGAGGCTTTCGATCCGGCGCTTGCCGGGGCGCAGGAGGAGCGCACGTTCCGCGAGGGACTGGGCGGCACGGTCCGCGAAGAAACCCAGCTCGCCCGCAGCGCCGGCTATGCCAACCGCTTCACCACGCTGCTCGATGCTGCGTGGGCGCGGCAGGCGAAGGGCGGAGACCTGCTCGAAGCCGCGGTCACCGCAGCGCAGGACGCGACACTCGATCCGACCAGCCTGTCGCTCGCCATGTCGGTGGCGGCGGACCCGGCGACGACCGACCCGGCGCTCGCCGCGCTGGTCGGGCGGCGGCGCGAACTGCTCGACAAGCTTGCACCCTATTACGGCGTCGACCAGAAGACGCCGGATTTCGACCTCAGCGTCCGCAGCGGTGTCGCCCAGCGCGAAGGGGCCGCGCAGGCGCAGAAGGACCTCGCCGAGTTCGAGCAGGTCACTGCCGAACTGCGCACCCGCTTCCCCGATTACTTCGCGCTGATCCGGCCGCGTGCACTGGGGATTGCCGAGGCCCGGGCGCTGCTCAAGCCCGACGAGGCGGCGCTGCTGATCGTGCCGACGGAGCGCGGCACCCACTCGATCGTGGTGACCAGCGAGGGCGCGCACTGGGTGCGGGCCGATCTGACCGCGGACCAGCTCGGGCAGGACGTGCGGCGGCTGCTGTGGTTCGCCGGCGGCTCGGTCGGGCCGACCGCTGCCGAGCAGGCCGAATGGGCCGACGCAGTCGATGGCGGGGAAAGCGGGTTCGACCGCGACACCGCCTTTGCGCTCTACGGCAAGCTGATCGCGCCGCACGAGGCGCAGCTCGGCGGCAAGACGAAGCTGCTGGTTTCGGCAAGCGGCGCGCTCGGGGCCATGCCACTCGCGATGCTGGTCACCGCTGCGCCGCAAGGGGCCGACGACGATCCGGCGGCGCTGCGCGGTACCTCGTGGCTCGCCGACCGCTTCACCCTGGCCGAGCTGCCCTCGCTCCAGAGCCTCGCGTTCCTGCGCAAGTTCAAGGCGAAGCCGGGCCAGCGCAAGGGTGCGTTCATCGGCATCGGCGATCCGGCGCTCGCCGGACCGGCGCAGGACACCGGATCGCGCCGCGGCGCGGTGCGCGGGGTGCCGGTCGCCGACCTTTACGAAAAGGACCCGGGCGGCGGCAAGGCGACGCTCGACGTCGAACGCTTGCGCAAGCTGCCGAGCCTTCCCGGCACGGGCCGCGAGCTCAAGGCGATGGCCAGCGCGCTGTCGCTCGGCGACGATGCGCTGCGGCTGCGCGAGAGCGCCAGCGAGAGCACGATCAAGTCGCTCGACCTGTCGGGCTATGGCGTCGTCACGTTCGCCACGCACGGCCTGCTCGCGGGCGAACTCGGCCCGGGGCAGGAGCCGGGTCTGGTCTTCACCCCGCCGGCGGAGGCGAGCGCCAACGACAACGGCCTGCTGACGCCCGAGGAAGTCGCCCGGCTCAAGCTGTCCGCCGACTGGGTGATCCTGTCGGCCTGCAACACCGCCGGGGGCGACGGCAGCGACGGGGCGCCCGCGCTCTCGGGGCTCGCCCGCTCGTTCTTCTATGCGGGCGCGCGCAGCCTGCTGGTGTCGCACTGGCCGGTGCGCGACGATGTTGCCGCGAAGATGACCGTCCGGGCGCTGCAGATCCGCAGCCTCGATCCCGATGTGTCGCGCGCCGAGGCGTTCCAGCGCGCCCAGCGCGAGATCCGCAAGAGCCCGGTCGCCGATGGCGTGGTCACGACGAGCGACGGGGGCCGCTATGAGAACAGCTGGGCCCATCCCAACGCGTGGGCACCGTTCGTACTGATCGGCGACGTCTCGGAATGATCAGCTGAAGTTGCGCTCATCGGGCCAAAGCCGGTCCAGCGGTTCCCTGAGGTCGCGGCACAATGCAATGGCCTTGCCGTTTTCATGCGCCACCGCCCACTTCGAGTAGGTCCGGCCCAAGACCGTGACCGAGCCGCACCAGGATGCGAGTTCAACCGGGTCGCCGGTCACCACCAGCAGGTGCCGCGGGTCCTGTCCGCGCAGGCCCCAGAGCCAGTACTGGTTGTGGCCCGACAGCGCCTGCGGCAGACCCTTGCCATAGAGATCGAGCGACGCCGCCTCGCCGTAGTTGCCGGTGAGGATGGCGGTAGCCTGACGGTCAGCCTCAGGCACTTGCCTCCAGGCAGCGGAAACTTGCGCGGTGAAGTCGTGCCAACCGAGCTGGTCGGCGAAGACTTGGGGAAGCGCGGTCCCGGCGAAGCTGCGCTCTTGCTGCTGCGGGGCGATGCCGAGCCGCTCGATCCATGCCGCGAGGGCGCCCGGCGAAAGCAGCGGGATCGCCATCGGTGCGGCGAGGGCCGAGACCGCGAGTCCGGCCGCGCTCCACGTTCCGACGAAGCCCTTGCGCCAGCGGGCCACTGCCCAAGCGCCAATCGCCACCGCGCCGATCGCGAAGAGAATTGGGTAGCACGGCGCGAGGTAGTAATCCTTGCCGTGCCCCAGTCGGACAATGACCAGCACCACGAGGCAGGCCACCGGCACGAACCGCAGGTCGCGCAAGCGCCTTGAGACGAATGGCGCGATCAGTCCCGCTAGCCAGACCGGCGCAAAAACGGGATTCATCACCATGACCTGGTTGGCAAGGAATTCGCCCAGGGGCACGTCGACGTTCTTGCCCGCCGCCGCCTTGCCCAGCTCGAGAAAGGGCAAGCCGTTGAACGCCTGCCAGATCGCCGACGGAGCGGCGATTAATGTGGCGATCGCGAACCCGCCCCACAGTGCCGGCCTTGCCAGCACTCGCCGCTCGGGCGTCACCAGCAAGCCGACGACTAGTCCGAACAGCCAGAAAACCAGCGAATACTTCACCTCCAGAGCAAGCCCCGCGACGACGCCCGCCCACAGCAGCGCCCGGTCGTCGCCCAGCCGCAAGGCGCGAAGCATAAGCCAAGCGATAGCGGTCCAGGCGATCGGGTCGAAGGTCGTGGTGTTGAGCGTTGTGGTAATGCCCATCAGCATCGGTGCCGTCGCCGCGGTCAGCACCGCAAGCGCGACGGCCATCCCGTTGCCGCCGAGAAGCCGCGTGATCCGTACCGCCAGCCACACCAGCGCGCCCGCTGCCAGCGCAGCCGGAATCCGCACGCCCCAGGCACCGAGGCCGAGCTTGTAGAGGGCCGCGGCGATAAGCGGGACCAGCGGTGGCTGGTCGGCATAGCCGAACGCGGGATGCTGGCCGCAGACAATGAAGTAGAGTTCGTCGCGGAACAGGTCATAGTGGCCGATGAAGGCGAAGCGCACAGCGAATACCGCTGCCGCGCAGCCCAGCGCCAACCGGTCGAGCGCCACGCGCTTGCCCCGGCCCGACGCGTGCGAGGTCACGCCCCCGGCACCCCCAGCGTCGCCGCCGCCTCGCGCAGCTGGCGGCTGGTCTGGGTGTCGTTCTTGAACGCGGCGAGGCCATCGGCGAGCGCCTTTTGCGCCTTGGCCGGTTCGCCCAGCTGCATCCGGCTGCGCATCAGCATTATCCAGCCTTGCGCGTTGGCGGGGTTGGCCTTGAGCTTGCCTTCCAGCCCGTCGACCATGCCGCGGACCATCGCCTCCTGTTGTCCGGCGGGAAGCTGCCCGGCGGCCTTCATCTCTTCCGAGGTCGGCCCCGGCACGGCGGCGGCGGCCATGGAGGGCCCGGCGGTCTTGAGGCCGCTGGCCGGCGGAGCGAACTTCGCCTCGGCCAGCCGCTTGGTCACATCGATGTTGTTCTTCTTGGCGACCTCGGCGATCACGTTGCGGACGTCCTCGGCATAAGGCGCATCGGCCGGGGTGTCGGCCATCAGCTCGAACCACGCGTCGATCGCCGCCTTGTGCCGTCCGTCGAGGTCCATCGCCACGGCGCGGAAATAGCGGGCGCGGGCGTCCTTGGGATCGAGCTCCAGCGCCTTTTCGAAAGCGAGGCGCGCGTCGCGCGGCATCTTGCCGTCGTCGTTGCTGGCCATGACCAGCGCCTCGCCGAGGAACGAGAAGGTCTCCGCGTTCTTGGGGTCGAGCGTGGTCGCGCGCTTCAGCGCGGTCGCCGCCTCGGCGAAACGCTCGGTCTGGTAATAGGACCAGCCGAGCATCCGCCAGCCTTCGGCGTCGTCGGGATTGTCCTTGAGTTTTTTCTCGAGGCTGGTGATCACCTCGTCGACCGTCGGCTGCTGCGCCCCGCCGCTGGCCGACGCCTCCGGCAGATCGGGCGTTCCGCCCTGGCTGTTGCGATAGGCCGAAACCCCCGCAGCGCCGAGGGCCAGCGCCGCCGCGGCAATCAGGGCGATCCGGCCATAGCGGGGAGGCGCGGCATCGTCCCGCGCGGTCGCTGGCTGGGGGGCGGAATCAGGGCTCTCGCTCATCGGTGGTGGTGTTCCCGTCAGTCGTGTCGCGAGGGGGCATATCGCGGAGGCCAGCGCGGACGCAAGCGGGGCGCAGCGAATTGGGGCCGATCTGCAACGACACGCAAATTGCGGGTGGCAAACGCAGTTCCTTTCGCTAATGTCGGGAAAAGGGGTCGCAACGAAACTTGGGGTCGAACCGGGTGCTCGCAAGAAGCGCCGCGGTCGTCGTTGCGGGGGACACGCGCCAGTGAGCGAGGTCTACAAGGTTGCGATTATCGGGTCTGGCCCCGCGGGCATGAGCGCGGCCAGCCAGGCTGCTGCGCGCGGGATGAGCCACGTCCTGCTCGAAAAGACCGATCACCTGTCCGACACGATCTACAAGTACCAGAAGGGCAAGCACGTCATGGCGACGCCCAACCAGCTCATCCTGAGGGCTGGGGGCAAGCAGGAATTCGAGGCGGGCAAGCGCGAGGACATCCTCAAGAAGTGGGATGACCGGACCGAGGAACTGGGC
The DNA here is from genome assembly GCF_058783565.1 of Novosphingobium sp. FW305-C-111. Lineage (NCBI taxonomy): Bacteria > Pseudomonadati > Pseudomonadota > Alphaproteobacteria > Sphingomonadales > Sphingomonadaceae > Novosphingobium > Novosphingobium sp. FW305-C-111. Next base: position 334,177 of record NZ_JBYSYP010000001.1, on the reverse strand, counting down.
GTCAACGTCAAGTACAATGCCGAGGTCAAGGCGATCAAGGGAACCGGAGAGGCCATTCCCGGCTCGATCCAGAAGATCGTCACCCGCGCCCGCGACGGATCGAGCACCACGACCGAACTGCAGCGCCACGCGCCGCCCTATGCGATCACGCTGACCAATGGCGAGACGGTCATGGCGGAGAACGTGATCCTCGCCATCGGCACCCAGGGCAATCCCAACCTGATGCGCTGCCCGGGCGCGGACCTGCCGCACGTCACGTACCAGCTGGACGACCCCTATGCCGTGCTCGACGAACACATCGTCGTCGTCGGCACCGGCGACGCGGGGATCGAGAACGCCCGCGGCCTGGTGGAGGACGCGGCGCAGGGCAACGTCGTCACCGTGCTCAACCGCGCGCCGCGCTCGCAGAACGAGGTCGAAAGCTTCCCGACGGCCAAGCCGCCGAACGCGATGGCGCTGATCGCCGACCGCGACGAACGCAAGCTCGACATCCGCTACGAGACCGAGACCAAGGCGGTCGAGCCCGGCTGGATCACGCTTTCGACCCGCGAGGGCGAGGAAAAGATCCGCTGCGACCGGATCATCGCCCGCATCGGCTCGGCCCCGCCGCGCGGCTTCGTCGAGGGCTGCGGGATCGAGTTCGCCAGCGCCGACCGGCTCGCCTTCCCGACGCTGTCGCCGGTGTTCGAATCGACCGCGCCCGGCATCTTCGTGATCGGCGCGCTCGCCGGCTATCCCCTGATCAAGCACTGCATGAACCAGGGTCACGACGTGATCGAGTTCATCGCCGGCAACACCGATCTGAAGCCCGCGGACGAGCCGCTGCTCGAAGCCAAGTTCAAGGCCATGCCGCAGAAGAAGTCGGTCAACGACTGGCTCGAGTACCTCAAGAACAACGTCTCGATCCTCTCGGGCATGACCACGCTGCAGCTGCGCGAATTCATGCTCGATTCCGAGATGAAGGCGTACCGCAAGGGCGACGTGGTGTTCGAGAAGAACGACCCAGGGTCATCGCTGTTCGCCATTGCCGAAGGCTCGGTCAATGTGGTGGTGCCGCGCCCCGATGCCGAGCCGCTGCTCATTCCGATCGGCGCGGGTTCGATCTTCGGCGAGGTCGGCCTGATCTCCGGTCGCCGCCGCGGCGCGACCATCGTCGCGGCCGAGAATGCGATCTGCGTCGAGATCAGCCGCACCGCGGCGCTCAAGCTGCAGAGCCAGGTGCCGACCGCCAAGGCCGCGATCGCGCGGATCACCACCGAGCGCCAGCTGCTCCAGATGTTCGGCTCGGGACTGACCCCCGACGACATCAAGGAAGTGGTCGACACGGCGAAAATCGAGCAGGTCCCGGCGGGCAAGACCATCATCAACGAGGGCGAGGATGGGACCGACATCTTCGTCATCCGCGTCGGCTCGATGATCGTCGAGAAGGAAATCGGCGGCAAGCCGGTGTTCCTCAGCTACCTCCCCGCCGGCTCCTATGTCGGCGAAATGGCGCTGATCGACGGCGGCCAGCGCACCGCGACCGTCCGCGCCGCGATCAAGAGCGAGGTCGTGCGCATCCAGGGCGATGCCTTCGCCAAGGTCCTTGCGGCCAAGCCCGCGCTGCTCGAACGCGCGCGGAAGGACATGAAGGTCCGCCGCGAGACCAACGCGCTGATCGAATCGAAGAAGGACAGCTTCTCCGGCGTGGTCGACCTGTTCTCCGAACAGGCCAAGTTCCTCGTCTCGCAGGGCGTTTCGGAAGCGACCGACGTGCTGCTGATCGACGAGCGGCTGTGCGTGGGCTGCGACAACTGCGAGAAGGCCTGCGCCGACAGCCACGACGGCCTGTCGCGGCTCGACCGCGAGGCGGGCAAGAGCTTCGCCCACCTCCACGTGCCGACCTCGTGCCGCCACTGCGAGCACCCGCACTGCATGGCCGACTGCCCGCCCAACGCGATCCATCGCGGGCCGGACGGCGAGGTCTATATCAACGACACCTGCATTGGCTGCGGCAACTGCCAGCGCAACTGCCCCTACGGCGTGATCCGGATGGAGAAGGTCCCGCCGAAGAAGCCGTCGCTGCTGTCGTGGCTGTTCTTCGGCAAGGGCCCCGGGCCCGGCGAGCCGCCGTACAAATGGTCGAAGAAGACGGTCGGCAAGATCATCGACGGCATCGCCGACGAGGAAGAGCGGAAGAAGACCAAGGACGCGCTCGAACGCAAGAAGGCGATCAAGTGCGACATGTGCTCCGGCATCGACGGCGGTCCGTCGTGCGTCCGCGCCTGCCCGACCGGCGCCGCAATCCGCGTCGCGCCGGACGAGTTCCTGACCGTCGCGCGGCTCGAGAACGAGGGGGCCTGAGGCATGGCAAGCATCGCACAGAACCCCGACGAAAATCCGCTCGAGACCGCGGCGACCGAGCCGAACACGACCTCGACGACCGCGCCGGTCAAGCGCGGCAAGGTCCGGCGCGAGCGTGCCTCGACGCACGAAGGGTTCCTTTCGCACAACAACTTCCTGTGGCTGAAGCTGTCGGCGGTCCTCGTGATCGCGCTGATCGTGCTCTACATCTTCGTGCCGCTTCCGAACCAGCACTTCGGCTCGACCTGGCTCGGCTACACGCTCGGCACGGTCGGCGCGCTGCTGATCCTGTGGCTGACTGCGCTGGGGATGCGCAAGCGCGCGATCACGCCGGGCACCTGGTCGCTCAAGGCGTGGACCTCGGCGCACGTCTATCTCGGCCTCTCGCTGATCGTGATCGGGACGCTTCATTCGGGCTTCGACCTCGGCTGGAACGTCCACACGCTGGCGTGGGCGCTGATGATGCTGGTGATTGCCTCGGGCGCGTTCGGCATCTGGGTCTATGCGACGCTGCCGCGCTCGCTTTCGGCCAACCGCTACGACGAAGACGGTGCGATCACCGAGAAGCAGATGATCGAGCAACTCCGCTCGCTCGACCGCCAGATCCACGACGCCGCCCAGCCGCTCGATCCCGCCGACGCCGCACTGGTCGAGCAGAGCCTCGACGACGATCCCTTCGCCGGCTCGGTGTGGAACCGGATCACCGGGCGCTACCCGAAGTGCAAGACCCGCATGGCCGCGTCCAAGCTGCGTGAGGCCCGAGCCTATCGCCCGCGCAAGGCCGACGACCCGCTCGACCGGGTCGATGCGCTGCTGACGAAGAAGGAGGGCACGCTCGCGCGCCTGCGACGACACTTGCGGATCAAGTCATGGCTCCAGGCCTGGCTCTATGTCCATGTGCCGGTCACCTTCGCGCTGATCGCCGCGCTCTCCGCCCATATCGTCTCCGTCTTCTTCTACTGGTGAGCGCATGAGCTTTCTTGTCCGCCAGATCTCGTTCAAGGCCAGTGGCGAGGAAATCGTCCGGCCGAGCCGCATCGATGGTGACGAACTCGTCATCGGCCGCGACAAGGACTGCGGGATCCACCTGCCCGACCTCGCGGTCGATCCCCGCCACGCCCGCGTCCGCCGGATCGACGACGGCACCCTGCTGGTCGAATCGGTCGGCGAGCAGCCGTTCACCTTCAACGGTCGCAGCGTCGGCCGGGTCGAGTTCCAGTTCGCCGCCGGTGCGGAACTCATGTTCGGCGGGCACCGCCTCACCGTGGGCAAGGACGCCGACAGCGGACTGCCGACGTTCTCGATCGTCCGGGTCGAGGCGCTGTCCGAATCGGCCGAAGATATCGACGCCAACAAGGCCTACACGCTGGCCGGGCTGCTGCCGGGCAAGCGGATGTCGGCCTGGGGCTTCGCCGTCCTCGTCCTGCTCGCCTTCCTCGTCGGCCCAATCTGGTCGTACGCCACCTACAAGCCGCTGTCCCTGCAGGAAAAGGCGCGGCGGCCCGACGGCATCCACGCGGACACAGCGTGGTCCTCGGGGCATCTCAGCCTCGCCCACAAAAGCCTCAACAACGACTGCCAGGCCTGCCACGTCGACGCCTTCGTGGCCGTACGCGACAACGCCTGCCTGACTTGCCACACCGATGACGCGCACCAGCACATCAAGGACGGCAACCGCCTGCTCGCCGCGCGGGGAGAGCCGACCGGGTTCGCCGCGTTCCAGCGCGCGGTCGCCAGCGCATTCAATCGCCCCGCCGGCAGGTGTGTCGATTGTCACACCGAGCATGAGGGCGCGGGTGCTATGCCGGCAACCCAGCAGAAATTCTGCACGGAATGCCATGACGGACTGAAATCGCGCTTGCCCGACACGAAGATCGCAGATGCCGCCGATTTCGGCACGGCCCATCCCCAGTTCCGGCCCATGATCATCGTGGACCCGAGCGGGGACAAGCCCGTGTTCCAGCGTGCCACGTGGTCGCCCACGCTCCGCGAAAACGACGGGCTCAAGTTCACCCACGCCCAGCATCTGTCCAAGACCAATGGCGTCGCCCAGATGGTCGCCCGCCGCGCCAGCGAGTATCGCGGGGCGCAGGCGCTCGACTGCAAGGACTGCCACGAGGTCGACGCGACCGGCGTGCGCTACAAGCCGGTCGAGATGGAGAAGTCCTGTCAGACCTGCCACTCGCTGAGCTTCGACCAGGTTGACGGCACGTTCCGCACGCTCCGCCATGGCGAGCCGGCGATGGTGGTGGCGGACCTGCGGGCGTTCTACCGCGGCACCGCGCCGCCGCGCCCGGCGACGCTTTCGGGCATGGCCCGCCGCCGCCCGGGTGATGCAGCGATGCAGTCGACCGCAGCCGATTATGCCCGCGCCGTGCGCTTCTATCCGACCCGCGCAGAGCAGGCGATCGCGGCAGTCTTCTCGAAGGGCGGGATGTGCTATGACTGCCACACCGTGACCCCGGGCGGTCCGGCGGCGACCGGTGGCTTCACCGTCCAGAAGGTCGCGCAGAACAACCGCTACTACAACACCGGCTGGTTCAGCCACAAGGACCACACCAAGTCCGACTGCGCCGAATGCCACGTCAAGTCGAAGACCTCGAACGACGCGACCGACCTGCTGGTGCCGGGTCTGGACGGCCCTGGCGGCTGCCGGACCTGCCACGTGGGCGAGGCCGGCACGAAGCTGGCTGCGTATAACCCGAAGGACCCGGTCGAAAGCGGCTGCGCGATGTGCCACTCCTACCACATGGATGGCGGCGCCCCCTGGACACCCAAGAAGCCCAAGGTGAACACCGCCGACGCTGCCGATCGTCCGCGCTTCCCCTTCCGCGCAGCCTCGCGCTGAAGGGGCCGGGTCGCCGATGCTGATCGCCCAGATCACGGATATCCACCTGGGGTTCGAGCCGGACACGCCGGGCGAGTTCAATCGCCAGCGGCTCGACCGGACGATCGAGACGATCCGCGCGCTCGATCCGCAGCCGCAGATGCTGCTGTGCACGGGTGACCTGATCGACCGGGGCGATGCGGGCAGCTACCGCCGCTTGAAGGAAGCGCTCGCCGACCTGCCGTTCCCGTATTACCTCGCGCTTGGCAACCACGACGAGCGCGCCAACTTCACCGAAGTGTTCCCCGACTACGTCTTCACCGACGGGTTCCTCCAGTACGAGATCGACACTCCGGACCTGCGGATCCTCGTCCTCGACACGCTCGAGGAAGGCCGCCACGGCGGTGCGTTCTGCGAGACGCGGGCCGACTGGCTCAACGCCCGTCTGGACGAGGAAACCAGCAAGAAGACCCTGATTGTCCAGCACCACCCGCCGATCGAGGTGGGGATTCCGTGGATGAACACCGACCCGCGCGAACCGTGGGTCCACCGCCTCGCCGATTGCCTGACCAAGCGCGACAACGTGATCGGTCTCGTCTGCGGGCACATCCACCGCGCGGTGACGACGCACTGGGAAGACCTCGTGGTCGCGACCTGCCCGTCGACCGCGCCGCAGGTCGCGCTCGACCTACGCCCGATCGATCCCGACGTGCCCGACCACCGGCACCTGATCATCGCCGATCCGCCGGCCTATGCCTTGCACTGGTGGAACGGGCGCGAGCTCATTACCCACTGGAACACGGCCGAGGACCACGCCGTCCTCGCGCGCTACGACCAGAACCTGCAGGGCATGATCCAGCACATGCTGGCCGAGCGGCCGGGCGCCGAAGGGCACCACTGACCGCCGGGCAGGCTGGCGCCGCTCAGGGCGCGATGCCGTAAATCTTGAAGTCCGCATCGACCATCGGGTCGATCTCGCGCGCGGCTGCCAGGTCGCTCCCATGGCCGGCCCGGCCCAGCTGCTTCCCGATCACGCCGCGCATGAACAGGGCGGAGGCCGAATCCGGCCAGGTCAGCAGCGCGGCATCGAGATCGGCCTGGGCTTCCTCCAGCCGGTTGAGCCGGAAGAACACCATTGCCCTGCTGTCGAGCGATTGCGCCGGACTGTCGCTCAGCTCGATCGCCTTGCTGCAATCCTTGAGCGCGGAATCGAGCTGGACGCTGGTCGTTCCCTTGACCCAGCAGCGGGCGTAAAGCAGCGTCGAGTCGCTGGGATGCGAGGCAATCTGCTCGTCGAGCACGGCAATCGCCTCGGCCCCCTGGCCCGCGCGGATCATCAGGTCAGCGAGCGAGGCGTAAAGGTTGCTGTTCTGGCTCCCGGAATTGGCGATGCGCTCGTCGAGCAGGGCCCGCGCCTGATCCGGTTTCCCGGTCTTGAGGAGCAGGCGCGCCTGGTCCGCGGCGATCGTGTCGTCGGACGGATCGAGTTCGGCCGCTGCGGTGAAGTCGGCAAGCGCCGGGGCGAACTTGCCCGCGCCTTCGTACAGTCTGGCCCGGGCGTTGTAGGTGAACGTGGTGGGTTCGATGGCGATGGCCTTGGCGAAGTCGCTCAGCGCCCCGGTCTTGTTTCCGGCACGGTCGCGGAACCAGCCCCGCCAGGCGTAGCCGCTCTGGTCTTCCGGATCGCGGGCGATCACCGCGGTATAGCCTGCCTCGATCGCCGCATAGCGCGCGCGGCGTTCCGCCTGCGGCACTTGCCAGTAACGCGGCGTGTCGGCGGGCGCGACCAGGCGGGGCTGCCTGGCGATGACCTGCGCCATGCGGGTGCGCAGGGCGGGAAGCTCCGCAGCGGGAATCTCGACGCCGCTGAAGTCGATGGTTTCCTTTTGCGTCAGCATTTCGCCGGCGATGGCAATGTCGCGGGTCATCGCGAGCCCCGCGAGCGTGTCGGCGAATACCGCGTCTCCCTCGATGGTGTACCCTGCGCCGCCACCGGGGAGACGAACGGTCCGCTCCACGGATGCGCTGCCGAGCAGGGCCGCCATCGGCCCCGATACCCGGGTCGCGACCGGCACGTTCTTCCATGCCGCGCGCGCCCGGTCGGGGGCGAAGGCCTTTTGCTCGGACGGGGTCGAAAGCGAAAGTGTCCACTTCCCACGGTCATAGGACCAGTCTTCCGAGGTCACGCCGCTGACGGACATGGTGATGGTGCCGGTAGCCTCGTCCCAGGCCATCGTGCCCGAACCGATCATCGCATTATCGATGAACGATCGGGTCAGGCTCCCGATCATTTCGTCGCGCTTCTTCGGGGTGAGCTGGCCCTCCGCGAGGTGGATGTACGCGGCCAGATCGCCCCGGATGGCGATCGTGGTCGCAAACGGCATCGGCATGTCGATGCCGCCGGTCGCATCCAGTGTGCCGGACACTGCCATGAACCGCCGCGCCGGGGGATGGCGGACGATCGGCACGAGGTCCGCCCCGTCCGGCCGCAGCGGCAGCGCGTAGCGGAACGGCGGCGAATCGCCGATGTCGGCCAGCTGGGTGACCGGGCGTGTCCCGTCGAGCCACAGCTCCTGCCCGTCGACCACCGCACGGATGATCACGTGGTCGAATTCCGCCGGGAGCGGGAGGACCTCGGGCAGCATGTCGTCGGCCGTGGCATTGATCAGCACCGCTTCGGATTCGATCCCCATCGCCCGCAGCAGGCTGAGCAGGAGAAGTGACTTGGCCTTGCAATCGCCATAGCGCACGTCCCAGGTGTGCGCCGGCGTCTGGGGGACATAGTTGCCGCCGTTCATCCCCATCAGCAGGTAGCTGATCTTGCCCTGGACCAGCGCCAGCGCCGCCGCGGTGCGGCCGAGCGGGTCGGGGTGCGCGGCCTCTATCGCCGCCACCTGTTCGGCAAGCGGGCTGCCCGGCGCGATCAGGCCGTCGGTGGCGAACAGCGGCGCCATCGTGCGCGAAACGTCCTTCCAGTCGGCAAAGTCGCCGATCTGGACCGACGTCTTGCGCAAGTACCGCTGCGGCGCATCGTCGGGCATGGCGATCCGCTTCGAGCCGACCGGCACCGAGAGGACGTGCCAGCCATCGACGACCTTGTCGGCATCGGCCGGGAGGGTCAGCTGCGGGCCGGTCCGCCACGCCAGCTTGCGGTCCCTGGGCCACGACAGTTCGATCCGTCCGAAGCCCAGCGCCGTATCGTCGTCGGGCACGACCTGGACATCCTGGACCTTCCCGCCAAGCGCCGCGTCGCGCTCGGTCACGGACACGCTGAGGCGGAGCGCATCGCCCACGCGGAGGCCCTTCACCGGCATGTTCGCGGTAAGCATCCCGGTGAGAACCCGCTGCTCCAGCTGCGATTCGCGGCGAATCACGGTGAACCTGTCGTCACCCAGCAGGTCGATCGTCTCGTCCCCGCGCAGGATCTGGGCGCGATGGACGATGAGATCGCCCTTGTCGGGCATCCATGCTCCGTTGAGCATGCTCCACTGGGTCAGGGCTTCGGGCGTATCGAGGCGGATGACGGTGTCGGTGTAAGTCCAGACGCGGCCATCCTCGAACCGGCTCTGCGTGTCCGAGACGACGAGCGAAGGGCCGGTCTTGAGGCGCGCCTGGTCAAGCGTCGGGGCGGCCTTCACCCAGCCTGGCGGCGGCTGGTACAACGGCTCGTCCCCCGCCCGTGCGGGAATCGCCGGCAGACACAGCAGCGCGGCAGCGCAGAGCAGCGACTTCTTCAAAACCCCAATCCCCCGAATAGCTTAGCGATCGAGATTATCGCCGCGCGGCGTTTCGGCAAGCGTATTCGCAGTCGAAATGGAGCGTGTAAGACGTTCGCTCCGACTGGCGGGACGGCCCGTCAGTGCGCCGACAGCAGGGCAAGATGCGCGAGCGCCGCCACCAGCGCCAGCACCAGCGCGACCCAAACGCGCGGGCCAAGGTACAACGATGGTCCGCGCCGGGCAGGGAACGAGAACGTCGCCGCGGTGCCGAGGACCTTGTCCGGGTGGCCGGCCCGGAAATCCGGATCGCGGGCGATCTTCACGAGGTCGCGGCGGCTGCGGTAACGCATCACGCTGAACAGGCTCCAGCCGGGATCGGGTGTGGTGTTCCACGCGTCGACATATCCGCCAACCTTGTCCGCCATCATCCCCGGATGCCCGCCGCGCCGCACGAGATGGCGGATGAACCGGCGGGCATAGCGCAGCAGCATCGTGCGCCCCGGCACGCTCTCACCGCTCTGGGGGTCGGTCACCGTGCCGGGTTCGACCCGGATCAGGTTGAGCATGAGGAATTCGCGCCCATCGTCGGCTTCGAGGAAGGCGCGCATGGTCGCCGGATCATTCGCGCTTTCCTCGAACCGCCCGGCGACCTCGGCCATGAACGCATCGATCTCGGCAGGCGTGAGCGGCCCGCGCCAGTTGTCGTACCACAGCCGGAACGCCGCATAGGCGGCCAGCGCGCCGCCCCAGATCATGATCGGAGTCATCGTCCTTCCCCCTCGCCGGAGACACTATTGCGGCGCGGCGCGGGCGCAAGCGATGCCCGTCCCTCCGCTGCCGCCCAAGGGGCCTAGCGGACGGCGGCGAGCGCCTTCTGCCGCCGCCGCTGCACCGAACTGCCGAGCCCGATCGCCTCGCGATACTTGGCGACGGTCCGCCGGGCGAGGTCGAACCCTTTCGCCTTGAGAAGATCGACCAGCGCGTCGTCGCTGAGCACGGCCTTGGGATCCTCGGCATCGATCAGGGTGCGGATCGCCGCCTTGACCGCTTCGGCCGACGCCCCGCCCTCGCCATCGGTCGAGGCGACGCCCGAGGTGAAGAAGAACTTCAGCTCGAACGTCCCGCGCTCGCACGACAGGTATTTGTTCGAGGTGACCCGGCTGACGGTCGATTCGTGCATGCCGATCGCTTCGGCGACCGTGCGCAGGGTCAGCGGGCGCAGCTCCGACACGCCCTTGCGAAAAAACCCGTCCTGCCGCTTCACGATCTCGCTGGCGACCTTGAGGATGGTTTTCTGCCGCTGGTCGAGCGCCTTCACCAGCCAGTTGGCGTCAGCGAGCTTCTCGCCGAGCCAAGCCCTGGCGTCGCGCGCCGTGCAGGAGCCGCGAAGTTCGACGTAGTAGCTGCGGTTGATGACGAGGCGCGGCAGCGTCGCCTGGTTGAGCGCGATATCGAAGCCCCCGGCGGCGGCGCGGACGAGGATGTCGGGCACCACCGCTTCCGCCGCGCCGCCACCGAAGCGCAGGCCCGGCTTGGGATCATAGCCGCGCAGCTCGGAGAGCATGTCGGCGAAGTCTTCTTCGTCGACTCCGCACATCCGCCGCAGCCGCGCAAACTCGCCGCGGGCGAGAAGGTCGAGATTGTCGATCAGCCGCGCCATGCACGGATCGTAACGGTCTGCCTCCTTCGCCTGCAGGGCGAGGCATTCGGCGAGGTTGCGCGCGCCCACCCCGGTCGGGTCGAGCGACTGGACGAGCGCGAGCGCCGCATCGAGCTCGGCCTCGTTCACCGCAAGGTCGCCGGCGATCTCGCGCAGGGAGGTGTGGAGATACCCCGCCTCGTCGAGCTGGTCGATCAGCCAGCGGGCGAGGAACAGCTGCATCGTGTCGCGCGCCACCGCACCGACCTGGGCATGGAGGTGTTCGGCCAGCGTCGATTCGCCGCCGCCGCGTTCGTCGATTCCAGGACCCTCGCCGCTGCCGCCGACCCGCGTGTCGCCGCCGAAGTCGGTGCCAGAATCTCCCGGGGCGTCGCCGGTATCGCGGTCGCGGTCGAGCGCGCTGGCATCGATGTCGAGCGGGCGGTCCTCCGCGGCGCGGCCTTCGCCGACGAGCTGGTCCACCGGCGAGCTTTCAAGGTGGGTGCGGCGCAGCTCGTCCGGCCCGCCGGTTTCGGCGGACGGTTCCGCCGGCGCGGCCTCGCCGATCTCGAGCAGGGGATTGGCATCGAGCGCCTCGCCGATGAACGCCTCGATCTCGAGGTTCGACAGCGCCAGCAGCTTGATCGCCTGCTGGAGCTGCGGCGTCATCACCAGCGACTGGGTCTGACGCAGGTCGAGGCGGGGGCCGAGGGCCATGGATTAAGCGCCCGTCGTCCCGGACCTGATCCGGGACCGCTGGCCTTTCTCGTGGGTGCCGCCAGCGATCCCGGCCTGCGCCGGGATGACGTGAGATTTCACAGCGTGAAGCCCTCGCCAAGGTAGAGTCGGCGCACGTTTTCGTCGGCGACCAGCGCTTCCGGGCTGCCCGCGAACAGGACCTGCCCGCCATAGATGATGCAGGCGCGGTCGACGATGTCGAGCGTCTCGCGCACGTTGTGGTCGGTGATCAGCACCCCGATGCCGCGGCGCTTCAGGTCCTTGACGAGGTCGCGGATGTCGCTGATCGAAAGCGGGTCGATCCCCGCGAACGGTTCGTCGAGGAGGATGATCGAGGGGCGCGCGGCCAGTGCCCGGGCAATTTCGCAGCGCCGCCGCTCACCGCCCGACAGCGCCATCGCGGGCGAGCCGCGCAGGCGAGTCAGGCCGAATTCGTCGAGCAGGCGTTCCAGTTCCTCGGCCCGGGTCGCCTTGTCCGGCTCGACCAGTTCGAGGACGGTCGCGATGTTCTGCTCGACCGTCAGCCCGCGGAAGATCGAGGTTTCCTGCGGCAGGTAGCCGAGTCCGAGGACCGAGCGGCGGTACATCGGCAGCTTGGTGATATCGACGCCATCGAGCAGGATCCGCCCCGAATCCGGCCGGACCAGTCCCATGATCGAATAGAAGCAGGTGGTCTTGCCCGCGCCGTTCGGTCCGAGCAGGCCGAGCACCTCGCCCTTGCCGACCGACAACGAGATGTCGGTGAGCACGGCGCGCTTGTCATAGCTCTTGGCGATCGAGACGACTTCGAGCCCGCCCTGCGGGAGCGGAGGGGAGGCGTCCGCGCGTTCGGCGACAGGGGTGGCGACAGCGTCCATCGTGGCTCCAGAGACGGCCGGTCATCCGGCGGTGCCCTTCCCAATAGCGGCCATCTCCTCGCGGAAAAAGGGAAAGATCGCGCTTGGCAGGGTTCATGCATGGCGGCGCAGTCCCGTTCGGGGCCCGGAGAACGGCAATCGGCCTTGATCCCGGACCGACTCGGTGTTTTACTCGCACCGGGATTGGAAGAAGGAACAGGCCGATGGCAAAGGCCATGCCCACCGGTATCAGCCGGGGTCGCGTGCTCGATTGGCGCAAGCGGATGAGCGACAATGTCGCCTATGCCCTGCTGGTCTACACGGCGCTCCAGATTTTCGTGACGACCAAGGCCTTGCGAGAGACCGGATCGTCGGCGCTGCCGATGATGGCACTGGTGGTGCTGGTCGCAGCGATCATCCCGTTGTGCCGCCGCTTCGAGAAGCGCTGGGAGGCAATCGGAGACGCGGCTGCGGGCGATCCCCAGCTCAAGCCCCGGTTCCGCCGCGACCAGCTTGTCCTGTGGGTTCTCGCGATCGGCCTGCCGTTCGTTTTTACCGGCCTGTCCATGGCGGTCATCGCGGCGTTCTGACCCTGCCGATTGCGGTGGGGCGAGGGGCAAGCTAGACCGGCCCGCCCGCGCGCACGTCCTCCTGCGCGCCAAGACGAAGGCCGTACCATGCTCTCCCCCGCCGATGCCCAGGCGCGCTGCCACGCCCTGATCGACCGCGCGACCCGCGCCGGCGCCGATGCCGGCGACGTGATCTATCTCGCCAATTCCAGCGAATCGGTCTCGGTTCGCCTGGGTGCGCTCGAAGACGTCGAGCGGTCGGAAAACGAGCACATCGGCCTGCGCGTGTTCGTCGGCAAGGGCTCGGCCTCGATCGGTTCGACCGACCTGTCCGACGGTGCCCTCGACGAACTCGCCGCCCGCGCGGTGGCGATGGCCCGCGCCGCCCCGCCGGACCAGTACGCGGGGCTCGCCCCGGAAGAGCGGCTGCTCAAGGGCGGGGTGATCGACCTCGATCTCGTCGACCCCGCCGATCGCAGCCCGGCCGAACTGCGCCGCACGGCCGAGGAAGCGGAGGACGCGGCCCGCGCCGTCGCGGGCGTCACCAACAGCGAGGGTGCGGGCGCTTCGGCCTCGCGCAGCGTCGTCGCGCTCGCCACCAGCCACGGCTTTGCCGGTGGCTATGCGACGACCGCGCACAGCCTTTCGGCGAGCGTCGTTGCGGGCGAGGGCAGCGGGATGCAGCGCGACTATGCCTGGCGCAGCGCCAGGTACGCCGCCGACCTGCTCGCGCCCGACGAGATCGGACGCCGCGCCGGGAGCCGCGCCGTCGCCCGGCTGGCACCGGGGCGGGTCAAGAGCGGACCGATGCCGGTGGTGTTCGATCCGCGCGTCGGCAACTCGCTGGTCGGCCACCTGATTGGCGCGATCAGCGGCTCGGCCATCGCCCGCCGATCGAGTTTCCTGCTCGACAAGCTGGAGGCGCAGCTGTTCGATTCCGCGATCACCATCCTCGACCAGCCGCATCGCCCGCGCGGGCTCCGCTCGCGGCCGTTCGACGGCGAGGGCCTGCCCACCGCGCCGCGCGCGCTGGTCGAGCAGGGCCGCCTGACCGGCTGGCTGATGGAAAGCGCGTCCGCCCGCCAGCTCGGCCTCGAGCCGACCGGTCACGCCTCGCGCGGCGCATCGGGCGCGCCGGGCGTGGGGGCGAGCAACGTCATCCTTGAAGCCGGATCGGCCAGCGTCGCCGACCTCATCGCCGATATCGCCGAGGGTGTGTTCGTCACCGAACTGATCGGCCACGGGGTGAACGCGGTGACGGGCGACTACAGCCGCGGGGCGAGCGGCTTCCGCATCGTCCATGGCGAGATCGCCGGCCCGGTCGCGGAGTTCACCGTCGCCGGCAACCTCGTCGACATGTTTGCCGGGCTCACTGCGGCGGGCGACCTCGATATCCATCGCGGAATCGATGTGCCCACGCTGCGGATCGACGGGATGAGCGTTGCGGGTGACTGAGCGGGCGGGAACTGCGAGCCAGGACATGCGCTTTGCCGGGATGATCCGGCCGTTCTTGACCGCACTCGCCGCGCTTGCCCTGCTGCCTGCCCTCCCCGCCCTGGCGCAAAGCGCCAGTCCCGCGCCGACGGCGAGCGCCATAGCGTCGGCGGTGCCCGCCAATGACGATGCCCGCATCGCCCAGCGCATTCGCGGGATCTATTCCGAGATCGCAGCGCTTCGCCCCGTGCAGGTGCGCGTTTCGCAAGGCGTCGTGACGCTGAGCGGCACTCTCAACGATGCCGATGCGATCGCCCAGGCGGTCGGGATTGCCGGCCGGGTTTCGGGCGTGGTGACGGTCCAGAACCGCCTCCAGCGCAACCTCAAGGTCGAAACCAACCTCAGCCCCGCACTGGCCGGAGTTCAGAAGAAGGCGACCGAACTGGTCCAGGCGGCGCCGCTGCTGGGCGTCGCGATCGTCATCGCGCTGCTGGTCGGGTGGCTCGGCTACGCGGTCGCGCGGCGCAAGACGCTGTGGCAGCGGCTCGCACCCAACCCGTTCCTCGCCGAAGTCATCGCCACCGCGATCCGCCTGGTTTTCGTCGTCGCCGGGATCGTCCTTGCGCTCGACATCGTCGGGGCGACCGCGCTGCTCGGCGCGGTGCTGGGCGGCGCGGGGGTGATCGGCATCGCCGTCGGCTTCGCGGTGCGCGACACCATCGACAACTACATCTCGTCACTGATGCTGTCGGTGCGCCAGCCGTTCCGGGCCAACGATTCGGTCTCGATCGACGGCAAGGAGGGCCGGGTGCTGCGGATGAACAGCCGCGCGACGATCCTGATCACGCCCGACGGCAACCACCTGCGCATTTCCAACAGCGCGGTGTTCCGCGCGGTCATCGTCAACTTCACGATCAACCCGCAGCGCCGGTTCCAGTTCGACATCCCGATCGACGTCCATGCCGACCTTGCCTGCGCGGTCGGCGTGGCGCTCGACGCGGTGAAGGCCGAAGACTTCGTGCTGAAGAACCCCGAACCCAAGGTCGAGATCGCCGACGTCGCCGGCGCCAACCCGGTGCTGCGCGTGTTCGGCTGGGTCGATCAGACCGACACCGATCTCGGCAAGGCGCGGACGGTCGTGATCGAATCGGTCGCGGCCGCGCTGCACGAGGGCGGCTATGCGGTGTCCGACACCGTCTACAAGGTCCGAATGGAGCAGCAGCAGCAGGCCAAGCCGGTGGCTGCCCCGTCACCGCCGCCGGCCAAGGATGTCGCGCCCGAGGACCACGTCAAGGCGATGGTCGAGGAAGAGCGCCAGACCAAGAAGGACGGCAAGGACCTGCTCGACTCGAGCCGCCCGACGGAATGAGCGAAACGTTCGTCCCGGGGCTGGCCCGGGACAACGCGAAGGTCAGGCCGCGGCCTTGTCTTCGTTGTAGCGCGCGATCGCTTCAAGGGTGATCTGCTTGGCCTCGTCGGCCCCGCCCCACTTGCCGATGCGCACCCACTTCTCGGCCTCGAGGTCCTTGTAGTGGGTAAAGAAGTGCTCGATCTGCTGGAGCACGATCTGCGGCAGGTCGTCCTTTTCCTTGACGTCGGAATAGTACGGGAAGGTCGAATCGACCGGCACGCAGACGAGCTTCTCGTCGCCGCCGTGCTCGTCTTCGAGGTTCAGCACCGCAATCGGCCGGGCGCGGACGACACAGCCCGGGACAAACGGCGAGCGGGCGATGACCAGCGCGTCGAGCGGGTCGCCGTCGGGCGAGAGGGTGTGCGGCACGAAGCCATAGTTGGCCGGGTAGCGCATGGGCGTGTGGAGGATGCGGTCCACGAACAGCGCGCCGCTGGCCTTGTCGAACTCGTACTTCACGGGTTCGCCGCCGACCGGCACTTCGATGATGACGTTGAGGCTTTCGGGCGGGTTGTCGCCCGTGGGGATGAGGTCGATACGCATGGGCGGGCCTTAGCCGCAGCATTGCTGCGCTGCAACATCGCGAAGGTCTAATTTTTTTCATCCGTTCGGGCGCACAGCCGCCAGAAAGTTGCGCGGAAGCAGGATCAGCCGGCGAGGCCGCCCAGCGCGTTGATGGTGAAGGCGATCACGCCGATGTTGAAGACGAACGCCGCGAACGAGTGGAGCAGGACGATCCGCCGCACCGTGGAACTGGTGATCTCCACGTCCGAGGTCTGGAAAGTCATCCCCAGCGTCGCCGCGAAGTAGCAGAAGTCGCTGTAGGTCGGGGTCTTCGTTCCCGGGAATTCGATCCCGCCGCAGTCCCCGCCGGCTTCCGGTTCGCGGTAGAACATGTGCGCATAGTGGAGCGCATAGACGACCTGCGCGAACACCCAGATGAGCACCAGCGTCGCCACCAGCTTGGCGATCGCCAGCGTCTCCCCGCTGCTCGCGCCTTTGAGCTCGCCGGCGATCGCGGCCATGACCACCACCGTCAGCAGCGAGGTGAACAGCAGCAGGAACAGCCGGTTGGCATCGTTATCGCGGGCGTGGCGGCGCATCGTGTCGGCGTCGCTGTCGCGCAGCAGCGGGACCAGGCTTGCGAGGAAGAATGCGGCGGCGAAGTCGAACGCGATCGCCGCGGCATCCTTCCACTCGGCCGACGGGACGAGGTGACGGTAGGCGAAGAAACCGACCGGGAGCAGGGCGAGGAAGGCGAGGAAGCGGGGCGGGGCGAGCCAGGCGCCGAACCCGCGCCTGTCCTGCGATCCGCCCCCCTGGCCCAAGCCTACTTGCCCTTCTTCTTCGCCATCGGCCGGCGCGGTTCGAGCAGCTTGTCGAGCCCGTTCGGCGCATTCCCCGGCGTGGCCTTTTCCAGCCAAGGGTAGCGCAGGCCGCCGTGGTAGTCGATCGCGATAGTCTGGAACCTGTCGCCGCGCTGGACGAGCAACTCGATCGGCGTGGTCGTGCCCTTGGCCGCGGTGATCGCCTTCTTGAGGGTGTCCTGGTCATAGGCGGTGCCGTTCACCGCGACGATCTTCGACCCCGTCACGATCCCGGCGTTGACCCCCGGGCTGCCCCACTGCGGGCCGACGACCTTGCCGTCTTTGTCGATGGTGAAGCCCAGCGAATAGGTCAGCGACAGGTTCTTGGCGTCGGCCATCAGCGCCTTGTTGAGGACGTTGGGCTCCTCCTTCCAGACGAGCTTGTAGCCGCCCATCTCGATGCCCTTGACCGGGGCGGGCTGGTTCGGCTGGTTGATCCGGGTGTCGAGGAAGGTCGCCCAGTCGTACGCATAGACCGAGTTCAGCGTCTTGACGACGTCGTCGAACTCATAGGTCAGCACGCCCCAGTCGCCGTCGTTCATGCCGTAGAAGGCGCGGGCGAAGTCATCGAGGCTCTTCCTGCCGCCGGTGCCCTTGCGGATGATCTGGTCGGCCTCGAGCCAGGTCAGCGCGCCTTCGGTGTAGTAGTCCTCGTTGCGGGCGAGGGTGGCATAGGGCTTGGCCTTGCGCGCCGCGAACACCGGATCGTGCGTGGTGTCCTCGACCGAACGCCAGCCGCGGCCGGGGTTCTCGGAGAAGCCGCCGACGTAGTTGGCGAGGGTCGCGAGCACCATTTCCTTCGACTGGACACCCGAGCGCGCGGCAAGGACATAGCCCCAGAACTGGTCGTTGCCTTCATAGACCCACAGCAGGTTGTCCTGCATCGGCTGGCGGTAATCGGGCGTCCACAGCTTGGCCGGGCGGCGGTACTTGCCCGACCACGAATGGCCGAACTCGTGCACGATCACGTTGCGATCCCAATCGTAGCCCTTCCAGTCGATCCACGACTTGGGCTCCTGCTGGTTCTCGCTCGAGCGGTGATGTTCCAGCCCGATCCCGCCCATGCGGTCGGTCAGGGCGAGGAGGAAGTCATAGTGGTCGAAGTGCTTCGCGCCGAAGGTCAGCAGCGCCTCGTCGACCATCGCGTTGTAGGTGGCGAGATTCTCGGGCGCGATCTCGAGCAGTTCGGGCGAATCGGCGAAGGTGTTCATGTACACGCTGTGGCCGAGGTCCCAGCGCTTCATGTACTTGCCCGCGAACAGCGGCGAATCGACCAGCGTCTCGTAGTCGGTCTCGGCCCAGGTGACGGTGCTGCCGGACGCGGCCTTGCCGTCGAGCGCGCCGGCGACCTGCCAGCCTTCGGGCAGGGTCACGGTCGGCTTGACCCGGATCTGGCGGACGTAGTGCCCGGCCGGATAGAGGCTCATCTTCTCCCACTGCAGGTTGAGCATTTCCTGCGTCATGGTGATGCGGCCCTCGCCGCTCGCCATCGGCGAAGGCGAGATGAAGGTGGCGACGACTTCGCGGGTGTTCGCCGGCAGGTCGAGGTGGAAGGCATAGACCTCGACCGGATCGCGGGTCCACTTGACCGGCTGGCCATCGACGAGGAAGCGCAGGTCGACGACTTCGGCGAGCGGGCCGCGCGGGCCGTGGTTGCCGGGCAGCCACTGCGGGAACAGCAGGGTCAGCTTCGAGGTGTTCGCGGCGACGGGGATCGTCTGCTTCACCTTGTAGACCATCCGCGTGATGTCGGACGCGTCGATGTCGAGCATGATCGTCCCGCCGGGATAAGGCGTGTCGACCGCATCGGGCACGGTATCGGGAATCGCCACGGCGACCGGCGCGCTTTTCTGAGCGGCAGTCTGCGCGATGGCGCTGGTGGACAAGGATAGGGCGGCGGCGAGGGCGAGTGCGACTGTTTTTTGCATCGTGCCCTCATGCCCGCAAGTGATTGCTTCTGCAACCATCCGCGCTGCACCCTTTCCAAGCGGGCGCGCCGGGGGTAATCGCGCGCCCATCATGGCGAAAGAGACACCACAGGCGATCCGGGGCACCCAGGACATCTTCGGCGCGGAGGCCGAGGCGTTCGGCTTCGTGGTCGAGACCTTCGAACGCATCCGCAAGCTCTACCGCTTCCGCCGGGCCGAGATGCCGGTGTTCGAAAAGACCACCGTGTTCTCCCGCTCGCTGGGCGAGACCACCGACGTCGTCTCCAAGGAGATGTACAGCTTCGAAGACCGCGGCGGGGAATCGCTGACCCTGCGCCCCGAATTCACCGCCGGCCTCGCCCGCGCCTACCTGACCGACGGCTGGCAGCAGTACGCGCCCCTGAAGGTCGCGACGCACGGTCCGCTGTTCCGCTACGAGCGTCCCCAGAAGGGCCGCTACCGCCAGTTCCACCAGATCGATGCCGAGGTGATCGGCGCGGCGGAACCGCAGGCCGACGTCGAGTTGCTGGTCATGGCCGACCAGCTGCTCAAGGAACTGGGCATTGCCGACGGGGTGACGCTGCAGCTCAACACGCTGGGCGACGCGTCCAGCCGCGAAGCGTGGCGGAGCGCGCTGATCGCGTATTTCCGCGACCACAAGGCCTCGCTGAGCGAGGATTCACAGGACCGGCTCGAACGCAATCCCCTGCGCATCCTCGACAGCAAGGATCCGCGCGACAAACCGTTCACGGCGGATGCGCCCAAGATCGACGAATTCCTCTCCGGCGAGGCCCAGGACTTCTTCGGCAAGGTCACCGCCGGGCTGGACGCGGCCGGCGTCGAATGGACCCGCGCCCCGGCGCTGGTGCGCGGCCTCGACTACTACCGCCACACCGCGTTCGAGTTCGTCACCGATCGGCTCGGCGCGCAGGGTACCGTGCTCGGCGGCGGGCGCTATGACGGGCTGATGGAAGCACTTGGCGGTCCGGCCACCCCGGCGGTTGGCTGGGCCGCGGGAATCGAGCGGCTGGCGATGCTGGTGGGGGAGAAGGGCGAGGCCAAGGCCGACGTCGCGATCGTCCCGATGGGTGAGGCGGCGGAGGCGGCGTGTCTCGGCCTCGCGGCCACGCTGCGCCGCTCGGGCCTTGCGGTCGACATGGGCTTTCGCGGCAACATGAAGAAGCGGATGAGCCGGGCGAATGAAAGCGGCGCGCGCTTTGCCCTGATCGTCGGCGACGATGAGCTGGCGGCCGGCGAGGCGATGATCAAGAACCTCGTCACGGGAGATCAGGAGCGGCTGCCCCTCCACTTCATTCCCGCACATGTCGGCGCCTGATGGCGCAGCTGTCCGACCAGCGCCTCGCCCAGATCACCGCGCGCTTTGCCGAGCTTGAGGCGCGGCTGGCGTCGGGCACGCTCGAGGGCAAGGACTTCATCGCCGCCAGCCGCGACTATGCCGAGCTCGAACCCGTGGCGAAGGCCGCCGAGGCCGTGCGCGCCATGCGCGGCGAGCTCGAGAGCCTCGAGGGCATGGGCGAGAGCGATCCCGATATGCGCGCGCTGGCCGAAGAGGAAGTCGCCCGCATTCGCGCCGAATTGCCCGAGGCCGAGCAGCGCCTCGCCATCGCCATGCTCCCGCGCGATTCGGCGGACACCCGCCCGGCGATGCTCGAAATCCGTGCCGGCACCGGCGGCGACGAGGCCGCGCTGTTCGCCGCCGACCTTTACCGGATGTACGAACGCTATGCCGCCGAACAGGGCTGGCGGGTCGAGACGATCAGCGTCAACGCCAACGATCTCGGGGGCTTCAAGGAAGTGGTCGCCAACGTCGCCGGGCAGGGCGTGTTCGCCAAGCTCAAGTTCGAGAGCGGCGTCCACCGCGTCCAGCGGGTGCCGGTGACCGAGAGCGGCGGGCGCATCCACACCTCGGCGGCGACCGTGGCGGTGCTGCCCGAGCCGGACGAGGTCGATGTCCAGATCGATCCGGGCGACATCAAGATCGACATCTACCGGGCGAGCGGCGCCGGGGGGCAGCACGTCAACACCACCGATTCGGCGGTGCGCCTCACCCACTTGCCGACCGGCCTCGTGGTGATCCAGCAGGACCAGCGCAGCCAGCACAAGAACAAGGACAAGGCGATGCAGGTCCTGCGCACCCGCCTGTACGACTTGCGCCGCGCCGAAGCCCACGGGGCCGAGGCCGAAGCGCGCAAGGCGATGGTCGGCAGCGGCGACCGTTCCGAACGCATCCGCACCTACAACTTTCCCCAGGGGCGCGTGACCGACCACCGCATCAACCTCACCCTCCACCGCCTGCCCGAGGTGCTGGAAGGGCCGGGCCTCGCCGAACTCATCGACGCGCTGATTGCCGAGGACCAGGCCAAGCGCCTGGCGGCGATGGATGGGTGAGGGCGTCCAGCTGCACATTCAAGCGCTGCGCCCCCGCGAAGGCGGGGGCCTCGTACGATCGACGGTCCGCTTGAATGATGGAGGTCCCCGTCTTTGCGGGGAAGCCGTCAGTTGTCGGTAGCGGACGCCATCCGGGCCGCCGCTCAAGCGCTTGCCTCCGTCAGCGACACCCCGCGGCTCGATGCCGAGCTGCTGATGGCGCATGCGCTGGGCGTGACCCGCTCGGACATGCTGCTGCGGCGGATGCAGGACCGCGCGCCAGAGGGTTTTAACGGCTTGCTCGACCGGCGCATGACGCACGAACCCGTTGCCTACATCACCGGGCGGCAGGAGTTCTACGGACTCGACCTCGCGGTTACCCCGGCCGTGTTGATCCCCCGGGGCGACAGCGAAACGCTGGTCGAAGCGGCGCGGACGGCGTTTGCGGGCAAGTCTCCGGCGCGCATCCTCGACCTCGGCACGGGCTCCGGCGCGCTGCTGCTGGCGGCGGCGTCGCTGTGGCCTGGTGTGGAGGCGGTCGGGATCGACCGGTCGGCGGAGGCGCTCGCGGTGGCTTCCGTCAACGCGCGGTCGCTGGATCTGGCTGCCCGCTTCGAGCCGCGCGACTGGACGCAGCCGGGCTGGGCCGACGATCTTGGCACGTTCGACCTGATCCTCTCCAACCCGCCCTACGTCGAGGACGCCGCCGAGCTTGCCCCGCAGGTGCGCGGTCACGAACCGGCGGGTGCCCTGTTCGCCGGCGCTGACGGGCTCGACGACTATCGCATTCTCATTCCGCAGTTGCCCGGCCTGCTTCACGCCGGCGGCGTCGCCATCGTCGAAATCGGGCACACCCAGGCCGACGCCGTTGCCGCGCTTGGCGCCGCGGCCGGGCTCTCTTCGCGCCTCCACCGCGACCTCGGCGAAAGGCCCCGTGCGCTCGAATTTACGCAGCTGGGCGAAATTCCCCTTGGCAATCGGGAGTACGAGCACTAACTGATTCGCAAGGCGAGGTATCGGACGAGGCTTCCCGTCCCCGCCCAATCCACCATTTGCAACGTTATCCGGCAGCACAGCCGGCGGACAGGCAGATGCTGGGAACCACGGCCCAAGGGGGCACGTGGCGGAGGGTCACGCGACAGCCGGCCAATCATGGTTTCGAGCCCGTCGCTCCAACAAGGACGTGCCTGAGTTGAACAACAATCGTGGCAACAACCGCCGGCGCGGTCGCGGTAACAACCGCCCGCAGGGTGGCGGCCAGCAACTGAACCGGATCGACAGCCGCGCCCGCGGCAACGCGCCGCAAATGCTGGAAAAGTATCGCAAGCTCGCCCAGGACGCCCATCTCAACGGCGACCGCGTCCAGTCGGAATACTATCTCCAGTTCGCCGACCACTATTTCCGCGTGATCGCCGACACCCGCCTGCGCCAGGAAGAGCAACGCATGCGCCCCGGCAACGAGCGCTGGCAGGACCAGGACGGCGAGAGCGAGGATAACGGCGATTTCTCGGTCGAGAGCGATTTCCCGACCTTCGACCGCCCGAACTACGAGCGCCAGGACCGGCAGGAACGTGGTGAGCGGCAGGACCGCCCGGACCGCGGCGAGCGCCCGGATCGCGGTGACCGCCAGGATCGCGGCGACCGCCAGTCGCAGGGCAATCGAGAGCCGCGCGAAAACCGCGAACCGCGCGAACCGCGCCGTTTCGAGCGCGAGCGCGAACCCGCCATGGAAGCTGCGCCGGTCGAATTCGTCGCAGGTGTCGAAGGCGAACCGGTCGATGAAGCGGCCAGCGACAACCCGTTCGTCCGTGACGCCCGTCCGACGCGCGGCCTGCGCCCTCGCGGCGAGCGCCGACAGAAGCGCGCCGAGCCGGCGAGCGAAGGCACGATCGATGCGTTCGATCCTTCGAGCCTGCCGCCGGCCATCGGGGTTCGCAGCGAGCCCGAAGCGGTCGAGGCTCCGGCCGAACCCGCCGCCGAGGTACCCGCGCCCAAGAAGCGCGGTCGGCCGCGCAAGAATCCCGCCCCCGAGGCGGCATAGAACTGAACAACGGCAGCGGCCGGGCGGAAACGTCCGGCCGTTTCCGCATCCGGGAGAGAATGAATGGAAAAGCGCGCCCTCGGCCGCAGCGGCCTGCTCGTATCGACGCTCAGTTTCGGGACTATGACCTTCAACCGTGACGGCGAAGGCATGTTCGCCGCGGTGGGCACGACCAACGGCAACGAGGCGCAGCGGATCGTCGATCTCTGTCTCGATTACGGCGTGACCACCTTCGACACCGCCGACGTTTATTCGGCCGGCCAGTCGGAGGAGATTCTCGGCGAAGTGCTCGGCAAGCGGCGCAAGAACCTTGTCGTGGCGACCAAGGCGTTCGGGCGGATGGGCCGCGGCGACCATGACACCGGCCTTTCGCGCCGCCACCTCGTCGAAGCCTGCGAGGCCAGCCTGCGGCGGCTCGGGACCGACTGGATCGACCTCTACCAGGTCCACAACTTCGACGGCGTCGTGCCCGTCGAGGAAACCCTGCGCGCGCTCGACGACCTCGTGAGCGCGGGCAAGGTTCGCTACATCGGCTGCTCGAACCACGCCGGGTGGCAGCTGATGAAGGCGCTCGGCACCTCGGACCGGCTCGGCCTCGAGCGCTACATCGGCCAGCAGATCCAGTACTCGCTGCTGGTCCGCGATGCCGAGTGGGAGCTGCTCCCCTGCGGCCTCGACCAGGGCGTCGGCGCGCTGATCTGGAGCCCGCTGGCGCAAGGTTTCCTGTCCGGCAAGTTCCGCGAGCAGGGGGCGGACGGCACCCGCCTCGGCGCGCGTGGCGGGTTGGGAGCGTGGGATACACCGCACGGCAACGCGGTGCTGGATACGGTCATCGAGATCGCCCGCGAAAGCACCGCTTCGGCCAGCCAGGTGGCGCTGGCGTGGCTTTTGCGGCGCCCAGGTGTCTCCAGCGTCATTCTCGGTGCCCGCAACGAGGCGCAGCTCGTCGACAACCTCGGCGCGGTGAACGTCGTGCTGAGCGACGAGCAGATGGAGCGGCTCGACACCGTCAGCCAGCCGCCGGTGCAGTATCCCAACTCGCACCAGCGGTTCTACGGCGGCGAGCGCAATCCGCAGGCGTTTGCCCGCTACAAGAAGTAGCCTTGCTGGCAGCGGGGTGACCCGGCATACCGCCGCGCGATGAATCCCGGACAAATCCTCAAGTATCGCAAGACCCTGGCGCTGGTCGCCGGGGCGCTTGCGGCCTGCGGTTTCCAGCCGCTGATGCTGTGGCCGCTGACACTGGCGGCGGTGGCGCTGCTGCTCCACCTCGTCGCGACCGCGCCGGACTGGAAGCGCGCGCTGCTTGTCGGCTGGCTCTTCGGGGTCGGTCACTTCACGGTGGGCAACAACTGGATCGCCACCGCCTTCACCTACCAGGCGGAAATGCCCGCGTGGCTCGGCTGGATCGCCGTGGTCCTGCTCGCACTGTACCTCGCGGTCTATCCCGCGCTGGCGACGCTGGGTGCGTGGCTGCTGGCGCGGCGCGGACACGAAGGCTCGCTGGCGCTGGCTTTTGCGGGCACGTGGATCGTCAGCGAATGGCTGCGCAGCTGGGTGTTCACCGGGTTTGCGTGGAACCCTCTGGGCATGGTCGCGCTGGGCGGCCTCGAGCGACCGGGGCTTGCCGGCATCGCGCCGTGGGTCGGTACCTATGCATTGTCGGGCCTCGTCGTCCTGCTCGCGGCGAGCTGGCGGCGCGCGCCGACGCAGTGGCGCAAGGGTCGCAAGGCCGGCGGGGTCATTCTCGCCGTGCTCCCGGCCGCGCTGCTGCTTGCGCCGTGGCACGGCGGGCCCGAGCGACCCGGGACGCTGCCGTTCACCCTGGTCCAGCCGCTGACGAAGCAGGAGGACCTCAACGATCCGGCCAAGTTCGAGGAGCAGTTCCAGGTCACCGCAGCGCTCACGCTCGCCGAGCACCCCGGCACGCGGCGGCTGGTGCTGTGGCCCGAATCCGGCGTGCCCGATTACCTGCGCGAGGGCTATCCGCAGTATTTCTATGACGAGACGACGTTCATGGGCGACCCCGTGCTGGCCCGGCGGCGGATCGGGCGGGTGATCGGGCCGGGCAGCCTGCTGCTGACTGGCGCGGTCGATCTCGTGATGAAGGGACGCCGCCCGATCGCTGCCGACAACACGGTGAGCGCCATCGACGCGCAGGGCAACCTGCTCCCCGGCTATGCCAAGGCCCACCTCGTACCATATGGCGAATACCTGCCGATGAAGAGCCTGCTCGAACCGCTCGGGCTGACCCGGCTGGTGGCCGGCAGCATCGAGTTCCGCCCCGGCCCGGGCCCCCGCACGCAGGACTATGGCGCGTGGGGCAAGGTCGGCTTCCAGGTCTGCTACGAGATCATCTTCTCGGGCCAGGTGGTCGATCCGGCGAACCGCCCCGACCTGGTCTTCAATCCCTCCAACGACGGCTGGTTCGGCGCGTGGGGCCCGCCGCAGCACCTCGCCCAGGCGCGGATGCGGGCGATCGAGGAAGGTCTGCCCGTGCTGCGCGCGACGACCACCGGGATCAGCGCCGTGGTCGATGCGGACGGAGTGGTCCGTCAGCACCTGCCGCTGGGCGAGCGGGGCCGGCTCGACGGACTGGTGCCCAAGGCCCATGCGCCCACGCTGTTCAGCCGCACCGGCAACATGCTCCCGCTTGCATGGAGCGCAGTTCTTCTTGTCCTCGCGCTGGTTGTCAGGCGGCGCGCGCGCGGTTAGGAGAGGGACATAAAGAAAGCTTTATATCAGGATCGTCCATGCGCGCTGACTACCTGTTCACCTCCGAGTCCGTTTCCGAAGGCCATCCCGACAAGGTCGCGGACCAGATCAGCGACGCCATCGTCGACCTGTTCCTGTCGAAGGACCCTGAGGCGCGCATCGCCTGCGAGACGCTGACGACGACCCAGCTGGTCGTCCTCGCCGGCGAGATCCGCTGCAAGGGCGTTTACGAGAACGGCGAGTGGGCCGCGGGCGCGCAGGACGAGATCGAGAAGGCCGTGCGCGATACGGTCAGGCGCATCGGTTACGAGCAGGACGGCTTCCACTGGGAGAAGCTCGAATTCATCAACCGTCTCCACGGCCAGTCCGCGCACATCGCGCAGGGCGTCGACGCGGCTGAGAACAAGGACGAGGGTGCGGGCGACCAGGGCATCATGTTCGGCTATGCCACCGACGAGACGCCCGACCTGATGCCGGCGACGCTGTATTACAGCCACAAGATCCTCGAGCGCATGGCTGCCGACCGCCATTCGGGCGCGGCGCCGTTCCTCGAGCCCGACGCCAAGAGCCAGGTCACGCTGCGCTATGAAGGCTCGCTGCCGGTCGCCGCGACCGCGATCGTCGTCTCGACCCAGCATGCTCCGGGCTATGACGAGGGCGACAAGGAGGCTGAACTTCACGCCTATGTGAAGCGCATCGTCGCCGAGGTCATCCCGCCGGTGCTGCTGCGCGAGACGAAGTACTACATCAACCCGACCGGCTCGTTCGAGATCGGCGGGCCGGACGGCGACGCCGGGCTCACCGGCCGCAAGATCATCGTCGACACCTATGGCGGCGCAGCCCCGCACGGCGGCGGCGCTTTTTCGGGCAAGGACCCGACCAAGGTCGACCGCTCGGCCGCCTACATCAGCCGCTACCTCGCCAAGAACGTGGTCGCGGCCGGCCTCGCCACGCGCTGCACGATCCAGCTCGCCTATGCCATCGGCGTGTCGGAGCCGCTGTCGCTCTATGTCGACACGCACGAAACCGGCACCGCAGGCGACGACCGGATCGAGGCCGCGATCCTCGCGCTGCCGCAGCTCGGCGGGCTGACCCCGCGCAGCATCCGCACGCACCTGGGACTCAACAAGCCGATCTATTCGCCGACCGCCGCTTATGGCCACTTCGGGCGCAAGGCCGAGGGCGATTTCTTCCCGTGGGAGCGGGTCGACCTGGCGGATGCGCTGAAGGCGGCTGTGGGCTGAGGCACGAATCCTGAAACTGCGTCCCCGCGCCTGCGGGGACCTCGTGCAGCAAACGGTCCGTATGATGGATGGAGGCCCCCGCCTGCGCGGGGGCGCAATTCATCTGGGAGTTCTCAGCCGAACGTGCCCTTCCGCGGCCCCATGTAGCCGAACAGGTAGCCGGCCACTTTCCGCATCTGGATCTCCTCCGCGCCTTCGGTGATCCGGTAGCGGCGGTGGTGGCGGTAGATGTGCTCGAAGGGCTTGTGGCGGGAATAGCCGATGCCGCCGTGGACCTGCATCGCGCGGTCGGCGGCCTGGCACACCAGCCGGTTCGCCCAGTAGTTGCACATGCTGATCTTGTCGGACAGCTCGCGCTCGATCGCCTTGTGGCCGCCCTCGCCGGCCTCCAGCTTGTCCATCTGCCACGCGGTCTTGTAGATCAGCGTGCGCAGCATCTCGCACTGGGTGGCGATCTCGACGAGGGGGAACTGGATGCCCTGGTTGCGCGCGAGATCCTCGCCGAAAGGCTTGCGCTCGCGCGCATAGCGGACCGATTCCTCGAGGCAGTAGGTCGCCGCCCCCAGCGAGCTCGCAGCCTGGCGGATGCGGTTCTGGTGGACGAAGCTCTGGGCGATGGCGAGCCCGCCGTCGACCGGGCCGAGCACCGCACTTTCCGGCACCCAGCAGTTCTCGAAGTGCATCCGCGGGTGGTCGGTCGGCATGTTGAAGGTCCACATGTACTCGTCGACCACCATGCCGGGGGTGCCCGCCGGGACCAGCAGGCAGGTGATCCCGCGCGCGTCGCCGGCCTCGCCGCTCGTGCGGCAGAACGCGGCGCAGTGGGTGGCGACGTGCATCCCGGTGATCCACATCTTCTCGCCGTCGATGCGCCAGCCGGGCACGCCGTCGCGGGTCTCGCGGACCGCGCGGGTTTCCATGTGCGTGGCGTCCGATCCGTGGTGCGGCTCGGTCAGGCCGAAGGCGGTGCGGCGCGTACGCTCGAACCCGCCAAGGATGAATTCCTTCTGCTGCTCTTCGGTCCCGAAGTGTTCGAACATGTTCACGAACGGGAAGTTGCCGACGATCGAGTGCTCGTTCTGCAGGTCGTTGTGGAGGCCGAGACCCATGGCAGCGAAGCGGTCGCGGATCACCGCCATCCACAGGTTGGAGCCGTCCTTGCCGCCATACTTCTTCGGCGCGGAGAACCGCCAGTGACCGGCCTTGTCGGCGCGCTGCTGGGCCTCGCGGAGGAGCTCTTCCCATTCGTGGCGGGGAAGGCCATGGTTCTCGAAGTCGGTGCGCGCGTATTCGCGGCGGTGGTCGAAGAAGCGGATGTTGTCGTCCGCTTCTTCGAGCGGCTTGATCTCGGCGACAATGAAGCGGTCGAGCTCGTTCAGGTAGGCGACGAGGTCGGCGGGAAGATCGAAGTCCATCAGGCAGGTTCCCATGCGTTGCGCGCCTCTGAAAGCGCTGGATATTTCGGCTGGTCGGAAGCGAGCACGTCGAGCGCGCGGCGGCGCAGCTCGGCGAGCAGGCCGGGGGTGGCGAGGCTAACCCTGCCCGAGATCAGGTCGTCGCTGAGCGCCTTGTCCTCCGGCGATGGCCGTGCGGCCAGCTCGCGGCGGACGATTCCCAGCGCGTTCTGCGCGACGGCCAGGTCGAAGCGGTCGCGCCCGGCCAGCTTCGGCTTGACCGTGGCGGCGAGCCATTCCGAGATTGCGGTGAGGACTTCCGAGGCCGTCGGTTCGCCGTGGGGCGTCGGCGCCTGCGGGGTCGGCGGCGGGAGCGGGCGCGCGCGCTCCGCTTCCGGTGCTTCGCCTTCGAGCAGTCGCAGGAGGTCGAGCTCCTGCTCGGCGCAGCGCCGCGCCACAACGACCCGCTCCAGCGAGCGGTCGGTCCCCTCCCGCCAGTAGCCGCCCATGTTCAGCGTGCCGAGCGCCCACCAGACGGTTCGATAGACGAGCCAGAAGCGGAAGCGGGCGCGGTCCACCGGCCTGCCGCCCGCCGCCTGGTAGGCGGCGAAGTAGGTGTCGAGGTCGGCGCAGCCGAAAGCCGGCTTGTCGAGCTTGCCGAAACGCCAGACGGTCATGCAGCCATAGGCGAGGTCTTCGTGGTAATCGCCGCTATGGGCGAGCTCCCAGTCGAGTACGCCGGTGATTCGCCCGCCCTCGGCCATGACGTTGCCGATTCGGAGGTCGCCGTGGACAAGGCTGGGCGCGATCGGCCCTGGCAGGTTGGCGCGCAGCCAGGCGAGGCCGAGCGCGATGATCGGCCGGTCGGCACCAAACCCGGCCCACTGGTTGTACAGGCCTTCGACCCCGTCGGCGGGGAACAGCATCGGCAGGAAGGCCAGGGTCCCAGAGTCGACGGTATGGATTCGCGCGAGATCCTGCGCGATGTCTCCGATCAGCTGTGGTCCGGGATCGTGCAGCACCACCGATGGATCGGCAGTCCCGGCGATGCAGCGCATCACGAAGCCGAGGCCGAGGTCGTCTTCGGGCACGAACTCCGCGACGACTTCCGGCGCGCGCACCCCGGCCGCGGCAGCAGCGCGGATCACGGCCGCCTCGCCGTCGATCTTCAGCGGCCGGCCCTCGAGCCATTCGGCAGAGGGCGCGCGGCGCAGCACGAACCGCTGGCCTCCGCAGGCGAACAGCCACGATTCCATGTTGGCCCCGCCGGACAGTCGTTCGAGCCCGGTCACGGGAGCGGCGATGCCGGCCCTGGCCATGACGGCGGACAGCTTTTCCGCGAGGTCCTCGCCGGTCGCGCTCATTATCTCTCCCGAATCATGCCGTGGAGCATATTAAGCGCACGATTAAAGCCATGGCCAGCCCGATCGCCCCGATGGCGCGACCGATCGATACAATCGGGGGCTTTGCGAAGGAATCGCAATCGGTTACTCTGCTAACCGCAGGTTTACCGGGATGGGGTTAAACAGAACGATGCGAAGGGTCCGCAAATACCTCGCCGCACTGGCGCTGGCCTTGCCGGTGTTCGTGGCAACACCAACGGTTCACTCCCGGCCGCCTGTGCCGGTCGAGGACACGCGCTATGCCTGGTTGCAGCAGCAGGTTGCGGGCATCGCCGCGCAGGGCCAGGGCCGGATCGGCGTGGCCGCCATGGACCTCGACGGCGGCGGGCAGATCTTCGTCAACGGCGACCAGCCTTTCCCGATGGCGAGCACCGCCAAGATCGCGGTCGCGGCGACGTTTCTCCAGGGCGTCGAGCAGGGCCGCTTCCGGCTCGACCAGCAATTCCCGCTGATGGTGCCGGTGCGCGAAAGCGGCCAGCGCAGCGCGGTCGCCCCGCTTACGGCCGGCAACCTGCTGACCGCGCAGACCCTGATGGAGCAGATGATCACCCGCTCCAACAACGAGGCGACCGATGGTCTGATCACCGCGGTCGGCGGGGTCCAGGCGGTCAATCGCTGGCTCGCCACCGCCGGGATCTCGGGCCAGCAGCTCGACCACACCATGGCCACGCTGGTCCGCGACGACGGCGCGATCGATCCGGCCAGGGTGATCGACGTGCGCACCAGCAGCACGCCGCGGGCGATGCTCGCGCTGCTCGCGGCGATCGACAAGGGCAGCGTGCTGTCGGCGGAAAGCCGCTCGGTCCTGCTTTCGACCATGACCCGCACGTCGACCGGTTCGCGCCGGATCCGTGCGGGCGTTCCCGCGGGCACGCTGGTCGCGCACAAGACCGGCACGCTCGCCGGGGTGACCAACGATGTCGGGATCATTCGCATGCCCGACGGCCGTCACGTCGCGCTGGTCGTGTTCGTGACCGGCCCCGAAGGCCACCGCGCGCACGACGGGCTGATCTCGCAGATCACCTCGGTGGTCTACAACGGCTTCCTTGGCAGCGGAGGCGCATCGGCGGCGATCCCGGTTCGCTGATCGAACGGCTCAGCCAGACAGAAAGGCCCGGGCGCAAACCCGGGCCTTTTCGTTTGCGCTGGCCGCGTGTGGTGAGCGCAAACGAAAAGGGCGTGGCCTTGCGGCCACGCCCTTCGAATTCTTGCCCGAAGGCGCGAATTACATCGCGGCCGATTCGCTGGCTTCCGGAGCGGCTTCGCTCGAGTCAGCCGAGGCGTCCATCGCCGGAGTTTCTTCGGCCATAGCTTCGGTGGTGGCTTCGGCGACCGGCTCTTCCTTCTTGCAGGCGGTCAGAGCGAAGGCGGTGCCGACAACGGCGACGAGCATGAGCTTGCGCATGGCGTTACAATCCCTGGATCATAGAGTGGACCACGTCGGGCGCGCGGCCCGGCGCAAAGCCTACTTTGGGGGTAGACTTCGACGCCCCGAATAATCGTCATTTTCCGTTCATGCAAGCGTTACGCATTGCATTGCGGAACGACCCACCCCGCAGGGACGCGGAAACCGCAGAAATCAGCGGTCTGCGCCGGAGCGTGCTTTTCCATCGACGGACACTCCGTGGACCCGATCTGGCAAAGCCGATGACGCCCCGAGCCGCGCCTGCTAGGACCCTCGCCATGGATTCCAAGCAGCATCTCTACCTGGTCGATGGCTCGGCCTATATCTTCCGCGCGTACCACCGCCTGCCGCCTTTGACGAACCCGCAAGGGGTGCCGGTCGGCGCGGTCTATGGTTACACGACGATGCTGTGGAAGCTCGCCGAGGACCTCCACAAGGCCGACGGGCCGACCCATCTCGCGGTCATCCTCGACAAGGGCTCGACCTCGTTCCGCAACGCGCTCTACGACCAGTACAAGGCGAACCGCCCGCCGCCGCCCGAAGACCTGGTGCCGCAGTTCCCGCTGATCCGTGACGCGACCCGCGCATTCAGCCTGCCGTGCATCGAGGAAGACGATCTCGAAGCAGACGACCTCATCGCCAGCTACGCCCGCGAGGCGACCCGGCGCGGCTGGGACGTGACCATCGTCAGCTCCGACAAGGACCTAATGCAGCTCGTCGGCCAATGCGCCGAGGGCGGCGGCTGTGTCGACATGCTCGACACGATGAAGAACCAGCGGATCGACATTCCCGAGGTGGTCGAAAAGTTCGGCGTCCCGCCCGAGCTGGTCGGCGACGTGCTCGCGCTGATGGGCGACGCGGTCGACAACGTTCCCGGCATCCGCGGGATCGGCCCCAAGACCGCGACCAAGCTGATCCAGGAATACGGCAGCCTCGAGGCCGCGCTCGCCGCGGCGCCGACGATGAAGCCGTCGAAGATGCAGCAGAGCCTGATCGAGCAGGCCGAGATGGCGCGGCTGTCGCGCGTGCTGGTGGCGCTCAAGGAAGACTGCGAGTTGCCGATCCCGCTCGACGATTTCGCGCTCGACAAGATCCCGCCCGAGCCGCTCGCCGCGTTCCTTTCGGAACATGGCTTCACCAGCCTGCTGAAGCGGCTCGACCTCGGCAAGGGCAGCCCCGAGCGGGCGACCCAGCTCAACCCGGCCAAGCCGACCACGTCCGGCGCGCCGGCCGCGCCGCAGGGCAATCGCCAGCCGCTGCCCGAATGGCCGGCGTTCGAACTCGGCAGCTATCAATGTGTCCAGTCGATGGGCGAGCTCCAGCAGTGGATCGCCCGTGCCTTCGAGGCGCGGATGGTGGCGATCGACACCGAAACCAGCGCGCTCGATTCGATGCGTGCCGATCTTGTCGGCGTCAGCCTCGCGCTCGGACCCAATGACGCCTGCTACATCCCGTTCTGCCACGGCGGCAGCGACATGTTCGCCGAGCGTCCCGTCCAGGTCGACCAGAAGGAGGCGATCGCCGCGCTGAAGCCGCTGCTGGAAAGTGATGCGGTGCTGAAAGTCGGGCAGAACATCAAGTACGACCTCAACGTGCTCGCCCGCCACGGCATCGATGTCGCGCCGATCGACGACACCATGGTGATGAGCTTCTGCCTCGACGCCGGGCGCAGCGAGACGGGGCTGGCCGGGCACGGCATGGACGAGCTAGCCGAACGCCACCTTTCCCACACCACGATGAAGTTCAAGGACCTCTGCGGGACGGGCAAGAAGGCCATCTCGTTCAGCGAAGTCCCGCTCGCCGACGCCACCCGCTACGCCGCCGAGGACGCCGATGTGACCTGGCGGCTGCATAAGCTGTTCGCACCCCGGCTCGTCGAGGAAGGCGGCAGCCGGATCTACCACCGCGTCGACCGTGCCCTGATCCCGGTCGTGGCGATGATGGAGCGCAGTGGCATCCGGGTGGACCGCGAGCGGCTCGCCGCGCTTTCGACCGAGTTCTCCCACCAGATCGCCGCGCTCGAGCAGGAGATCTACGGGCTCGCCGGCGAAAGCTTCACCATCGGCAGTCCCAAGCAGCTGGGCGACATCCTGTTCGACAAGCTCGGCTACAAGGGCGGGCGCAAGGGCAAGAGCGGGCAGTACTCGACCGACCAGGCCATCCTCGAAGGGCTGGCCGCGCAGGGTGCGGTCGTCGCGACGAAGGTGCTCGACTGGCGCCAGCTGTCGAAGCTCAAGTCCACTTACACAGATGCGCTGCAGGCGGCGATCAACCCGGCGACGGGCCGCGTCCACACCAGCTACAGCCTGGTCGGCGCGCAGACCGGGCGTTTGTCCTCGACCGATCCGAACCTGCAGAACATCCCGATCCGCACCGAGATCGGCCGGCAGATCCGCGATGCCTTCGTCGCCGAACCCGGCAATGTCCTGCTCGCCGCTGACTACTCGCAGATCGAGCTGCGACTCGCCGCCCACATGGCCGACGTACCCGCGCTCAAGGACGCCTTCGCGGCCGGCGAGGACATCCACTCGCGCACCGCGATGGAGATGTTCGGCACTGTCGACCGCGACACCCGCGGCCGCGCCAAGACAATCAACTTCGCGATTCTCTACGGCATCAGCCGCTGGGGCCTCGGCGGGCGGCTCGGCGTTTCGGCGGACGAGGCGCAGGCGATGATCGACCGCTATTTCGAGCGCTTTCCCGGCATCCGGAACTACATCCACGGCACGCTCGAAAGCGTCCGCAGCTGCGGCTATTCGCAGACCCTGTTCGGCCGCAAGACCTGGTTCCCGCGGATCAATTCCAGCCAGCAGGCCGAACGCCAGGGGAGCGAGCGCGCCGCGATCAACGCGCCGATCCAGGGCACCAGTGCAGACATCATCAAGCGGGCTATGGCGCGGATGATGCCCGCGCTCGAGGACGCGGGGCTCGGCCATGTGAAGATGCTGCTGCAGGTCCACGACGAACTGGTGTTCGAATTGCCCGAAGGCGACGCCGAAGCCGCGAAGCCGGTGATCGAGCGGGTCATGGCCGAAGCGGCCGAGCCGGCGGTCAAGCTCTCGGTGCCGCTCGGCATCGAGATCGGGACCGGCCTGTCATGGGGCGCTGCGCACTAGCCCTCGGCGATGACCAGCCGGTAGCCGGCATCGTAGCTGTCCAGCGCGGTGATCTCGCCATAGCGCCGCGTCCACCCGCCGCTGCCGAGATCGTCCTCCAGCCGCGCCAGCTCCGCCGCGCAGTCGCCGAGCGCCCAGAACGAGGAACTGCCTGAGCGGATGCGCGGATCGAGGTAGGCCGCGGGCCGCCGCCAGTAGGCATAGAGGAACCCGTCGATGCAGTCGGCCGGTATGGCCACCGGCTCGATCCGCACCGGGCCGAGTCACCGCGCGTAGTCGTCGATACGCGGCATCTGCGCCTCGTCGAGCGCAGCGAGTCGCGGGAGGTAATCGGTGAGCCACGGGCGGCTCGCCGGATCGAAGGTGAGCAAGACGATCCGGCCGCGCGTCACCCGGCGCATTTCGCGAAGGCCCGCTGCCTTGTCGGGCCAGTGGTGGACGGTGAGCACGGCCATCGAGGCGTCGAAGGCGTTGTCGGAAAACGGCAGCTCCGCCGCCGCCGCCTGCACGGCCGGCGCCGCATCCGGCGCGCGCTTGCGGATCATTTCGAGCGATGGCTCGGCGGCCGTCACCTTCCGCCCGCGCGGCTCGTACGAGCCAGTCCCCGCGCCGACGTTGAGGACCGTCCCCGCATCGCCCAGTGCCGCCTCGATCTGCGCGGCGATCCGCGGATCGGGCCGGCGCAGTGCGGCATAGTTCACGCCGATGGTGTCGTAGAGCGCGGTCATGGCGGGTGTTCTACGTACGGCGCCTTGGCCGGACAACCGGGTCAGTCGAGGCTGGCGAACCGCGCGATGTCGGGCGTGTGCAGCCACAGCGCCTCGTCGTTCGGGACCGAATTGGTCAGCGCATAGAACGCGGCGGCGTTCTCGCGGCTCAGGCCCATTTCGCGATAATAGGCGAGGTAGGTGCGGTTGACCGGATCGTCGGAGGCAAAATCGCCCGCTTCCTGTCCGTTGGTGTCGAGCCAGGAATGGACCGCGAATTCGGCTGTCGGCTCGGCACTGCGGGTCGCGCCGGCGAAGAACAGCTCGACCGCCCCCGAACGGACCGAGCCGTTCGCCGGGACGTGGGTGGCGATTCCCGCGGCGCGGATCATCCGGCCGAGCCTGAGGTTGGCGGTGTCGTCGACCGTCCCGGGGCAGTCGATCATTTCCAGCACCCGCAGGCCCGGATAGGCCCGGAGCATCGCCTGGAATTCGTGCGGGGTGAATCCGTCGGTCTCGCCCACGAGCGCGGCACGGCCAGGATCGAGCACGCGGAACGGGCCGAAGTTGGCGATCGCGGGCACGTCGACGGGCGGCGCGGCGACGAAGCGTTCGCTGCCCTGCTCGACCTCCTCGACCGTCTCGGTCCAGACCGTACCGTCGGCGTCGGTCCAGGTGCGCGAGCTGATCACCTCGGCCAGCGCAGGCTGGGCGAAGCCGATTAGCAGGGCAGCCAAGGCGGCAGGGACGGCGAGAAAGCGGCGCATGGTGCCCATCTCGCGCGCGCGGGCTTGCCGTTTCGCGAAGGAAGGCGGTTAAATGCCGTTGACCATGTTTCGCTTCGGAAATGGAGCGGTTGCCTTGGCGCGGGCGCACGGCGCGGCGATACGCAGTCCCGCTAGGGAGTTTTCCGCATGGTCGCGCTGGTATCGACGGTCGCCTACCTCGGGCTGGAGGCGCGCAGCGTCGAGGTGCAGTGCCAGATCGCCCGGGGCATGCCGGCCTTCGCCGTGGTCGGCCTGCCCGACAAGGCGGTGCGCGAAAGCCGCGACCGGGTGAGCGCGGCGTTATCGGCACTGGGCCTCGCGCTGCCGCCCAAGCGGATCACCATCAACCTTTCCCCGGCCGACCTGCCCAAGGAAGGCTCGCACTTCGACCTTCCGATCGCGCTGTCGTTGCTGGCGGCGATGGGGGTGGTCGATCTCGAGCAGATCGCCGATTTCGAGGCGGTTGGCGAACTGGCGCTCGACGGGCGGATCATCCCCTCACCCGGCGTGCTGCTCGCCGCGCTTCACGCCAGCAGCGAGGACAAGGGCCTGATCTGCCCTGCCGCGCAGGGGAGCGAGGCGCGCTGGGCGACGGGGATCGAGGTGGTCGCCGCACCGAACCTGATCAGCCTGCTCAACCACCTCAAAGGCACCCAGCGCCTTCCCCCGCCCGAACCGGGCGAGGCGGAAACCGTGCGGCGGGGGCCGGACCTCAAGCAGGTCAAGGGTCAGGAAACCGCCAAGCGCGCATTGGAGATCGCCGCGGCGGGCGGGCACAACTTGCTGATGATCGGCCCGCCGGGTGCCGGAAAGTCGCTGATGGCGGCGTGCCTGCCCGGCATCCTTCCGCAGTTGACCCCGGCCGAGGCGCTGGAGGTGTCGATGGTCGCTTCGGTCGCGGGGACGCTGGAAGACGGCAAGATCAGCCGCAGTCGCCCGTTCCGCAGTCCCCACCACTCGGCCTCGATGGCGGCGCTGACCGGCGGCGGGCTGAAGGTGCGGCCGGGCGAGGTCAGCCTCGCCCATCTCGGCGTTCTGTTTCTGGATGAACTGCCCGAATTCCAGCGCCCGGTGCTCGATTCGCTGCGCCAGCCGCTGGAAGCGGGCGAGGTCACCGTCGCGCGGGCCAACGCCCACGTCACCTTTCCGGCGCGGGTCCAGCTGGTCGCGGCGATGAACCCGTGCCGCTGCGGACACCTCGGCGATCCCGCACTGGGCTGCAGCCGCGCCCCGCGCTGCGCGGGGGATTACCAGAGCCGGGTCTCAGGTCCGCTTCTCGACCGCATCGACCTGCATGTCGAGGTCGATCCGGTGTCCGCCGCCGACCTCGCCCTGCCGCCGCCCGCAGAGGGTTCGGACGAGGTCGCGGCGCGGGTGGCGCGGGCGCGGAGTGTGCAGACCGCGCGGCTCGAACCGCTGGGCCTCAGGACCAACGCCGAGCTCGATGGCGACGCGCTCGACCGCTACGCCACACCTGACGAGCCGGGGCGCAAGCTGCTGATGCAGGCGGCCGATGCGATGCGGCTCTCGGCGCGCGGCTATACCCGGATGCTGCGAGTCGCCCGGACCATCGCCGACCTTGCCGGGGCGGAGACGGTCGGCCGCATCCACGTGGCCGAGGCGCTCAGCTACCGGCGGATGGCACCGCGGGCGTGACGGTCAGGGCACCTTCACCTGCTCGTTGAGCCACGATTCGCACGACGAGGAACCGCCAAGCTCGCAAGCGCGCTTGCGGAAGCCTTGCCAGCGCCTGAGCTGTTCGACTGTCGGTGATTCGCCATCCGCGATTGCGCCGCGCTCGAGGTCAGGAATCCAGCGGCAGCCGTCTTCGGACCCCATCTCGCAGGCCTTGAGCCTCAAAGCGATGGCTTTGGAGCGATCAAACAGCGGGTTTTCATACTCGTTGCCGAAATAGTTGGCGGCGGACTCGCAGGCGGAGCGGAAGCCTTGCGCGCAACCCTTTTCATAGAGATCAGCGATCTCCTTCTCCAGCGCATCAGTCAGTGCGGAGGCTTGGCTGCCGTCACTTTCGAGCTGGTCGGCGAGGTCGTCGCATGCATAGCCCAGACCACCGTCGCAGGCCTTGCGCAGGGCTGTGATACCACGGGCCTTGCTCTTATCGTCCGCATCGTAGGAAACACGGCGCTGGACCATGTAGCAGCTGCGCGCCTCTCCCTTCGCGCAGTTGGCGAGGAACTGCTTGTCGGCCTCCGCCCTGGCCTCGTCGCGGTAATCTTCCGACATGACCAGCGCGAGCCGCCAGCAGGCTTCGGTGTTGCCGCCCTTGCAGGCGGCGTCGAGCACTTCCCTGGCTCCGTTGGTGTCGTAGTTTTCCAGCATCTCGACCGACTGTGCGATCGGATCCTGGGCTGAGGCAGGAACGGCGAACAGGACCGCGGCGAACGCGGCGAGAATGGGTATCAAGCGCATCGGTACAGACCTCCCCGTCATGCGCCCTTGCTAGCGCGGGGCAGGCTTCGTGCAAATGATCAATGACACAGGCGCGCTCAGCGTCCGGCCATGGCCTTGGCCTTCGCCAGATAGGTCCGGCCGATGCGCAGCGCGGTGCCGTCGGCCAGTTCCGCCGACCACACGCCGAGGCCGTCGTGGCGCAGCCCGGCGATGCGGTCGCGGCGGACGATGGTCGAGCGGTGGAGACGGATGAAGCGCTCGGGATCGAGCCGCGCTTCCAGCCCGGCGATGGTGTGCAGCATCAGATAGCTGCGCTGCCCGACATGAAGGCGGACGTAATCGCGCTCGGCGTCGATCCGCTCGAGGTCGGACGCGGCGATGCGGATCAGTTCAGAACGGTGGGGGACCCAGAACTCCTCGATCCACTCGGCCTGGGGGGTGGCGGTACTGCCGGGCGCGCGGCGAGCCACGGCGCGTTCGATCGCCCGCTCCAGCCGGTCCTGCGCGACGGGCTTGAGGACATAATCGACCGCGTCGAGATCGAACGCCTCGACCGCGAAATGGTCGTGCGCGGTGACGAAGACGATCGCCGGGCGGTTCGGCTGGCTGGCGAGTCGGCGCGCGACCGACAGCCCGTCGACCTCCGGCATCGTCATGTCGAGCAGCAGCAGGTCTGGCGAGAGCGCCTCGACCAGCCGCAGCGCCGCCGCGCCGTCGCTGGCGGTGCCGACAACCGAGAGGCTGGGCAGGCGCGAGCAGAGGATCTGCATCCGCTCCACTGCCAGCGGCTCGTCATCGACGATCAGCGTGCGCAAGGGGGAAGGGGCTTCGGCATCAGCAGTCATTGCGCACCACCGGGATGATCAGGGTCGTGGAATAGCCGCCTGCGGGCAGCGGGCCGCTTTCGATGCTCGCCTCGTCGCCGAAGCGCGCCGCGAGCCGGTCGCGGACGTTGGCGAGGCCGATGCCGGTGCCGCCCATCAGCCCGTCGGGCTTTCCCGGGCCATCGTCGGACACGGTCAGGATGAGCTTGCCAGCGGCCTCGCGCGCCGAGATGCGGATCGTCACCGGGCTGCTGGTGGAGGACACCGCATACTTGACCGAATTCTCGACCAGCGGCTGGAGGATCATCCCCGGCACGCAGGCGTCGGCAAGGTCATCCGGCACGTCGAACTCGGTCAGCAGCCGTTCGGGGAAGCGCACGGCCTCGATTTCTAGGTAATGGCGCTGCAGCGCGATCTCGTCCTCCAGCGGCACGTCGGCGGTCGGCGCGCTGGCGAGGCTGTGGCGATAGAAGTTCGACATCGTCTGGATCATCTGCTCGGCCTTCTCGGACCGGCCAGACATGACCAGAGCGGACAGCGAATTCAACGTGTTGAACAGGAAGTGCGGGTTGACCTGATAGCGCAAGCTGCGCAGCTCGGCGTTCTTCGCGGCGCGCTTGAACTCGCCCTCGCGGCGTTCTGCGGCCTGGACCTGCGCGGCGTTGCCGAGCGCGAGGTACAGCGCCGCCCACGCCAGCAGGAGGAAGTAGCGGCCGAGCGCGACGTCGGTCAGTTGCCGCCACAGGCCCTCGTCATCGACCGACTTCTGGATGATCTTGATCGTGGCCTCGCGTGCCGGTGCGGGCATAGCCGGCACCGCTGCGGCGGCCGGTGTCGGCGAAGCTGCGGGGACGGCGGGAGCGGCCGGCGTGGTTGCGGCCTTGGTCGGCCTCGCTGAAGGTGCCGGCGCAGGCGCTGCGTGATGCTCGCGCACCTGGACGACCCGCGTCGTCGCGCGCGGCGCAGGGGCGGCCGGGGGAGCGGGCTTGGCAGCGGGAGCGGCGGGGACCGGGGGCGCGGCCTCGTCCGGGTCGAAATCGAGATCCTCGGCATTCTCGTCGGGCTCGATCGTTTCGAGCTCGTCTTCGCCGGTGGTCTTGATGATCATCCCGCCTGCGCGGACTTCGGATGACCCGTCGGGCCGGCGGACGATCAGGACACCGGGGCGGCGAATCACGGTCGACCCGTCGGGCGCGCGGGAAATCCCTTGCATCTCGGGCGGGGCCGGTGGCGCCGGAGGGGCGGGGTTCGCGCGCGGGTTGGGATTGGGATTGGGATCGGGAGCGGGCGGCGGGGCCGGCGGGGCCTTGGGTTTGACGAGGTTTTCGTCGAGCACGTCGACCAGCACGTTGCCGGACACGTCGTGGCGGATCTTGATGCTGGCTTCGGCCTGGGCGTCGCTGGCCTTCTGTTCGGGCGTCCGCGAATCCTGCTGTTGTTGCTGCTGTTGTTGCTCCTGCGTGATCCGGGTCAGCATGCGCTTCTCG
Organism: Novosphingobium sp. FW305-C-111; assembly: GCF_058783565.1. NCBI lineage: Bacteria > Pseudomonadati > Pseudomonadota > Alphaproteobacteria > Sphingomonadales > Sphingomonadaceae > Novosphingobium > Novosphingobium sp. FW305-C-111. Next base: position 293,463 of record NZ_JBYSYP010000001.1, on the reverse strand, counting down.
ACCGGCGCGAAGGCGAGCTGGTTGGCAAAGGCGATGGCCAGCGCCGCAGGGAACATGATCACCAGCGCGGCGACGGCCCGGGCGACGAGGCTGCGCCCGTCGAAGCGGCGCAGCAGCGGCCAGGCCATGATCGTCACGATGATGCCGATCGCGGTGACCAGCGCCCGCCGCCACAGCAGTTCGTTGAATTCGCCCAGCTCGACCACCAGCCCGCGCACGGTGATCAGCGCGAAGTAGCACAGCCACAGCGCCGCCGCCGACAGGATCACCTGCCGGGCGGGCACGCTCGGGACGGGCTGGGCTTCGCCGGAAACGGACATCGCCGTCTTTTACGCTGCGCCGCCCGCCGCGCGCCAGTGGCGGCAGTCGGGCGGAATCGGCGGTTGGTCGAAGGGCAAGGCCCGCCTCAGGCCGGCAGCAGCCCTTCGTCGGCGATCTTCTTCTTCCAGATCAGCGGCGCTTCGCGGTGGACGTTGACCCCGGTCGAATCGACCGCGACCGTCACCGGCATGTCGACCACGTTGAATTCGTAGATCGCCTCCATGCCGAGGTCCTCGAAGCCGACGACCTTCGCTTCCTTGATCGCCCGCGCGACGAGATAGGCCGCGCCGCCGACCGCCATAAGGTAGGCGACCTTGTGCTTGGCGATGCAGTCGACCGCGCCCTGGCCGCGCTCGGCCTTGCCGATCATCGCCAGCAGGCCAAGGTCGAGCATCATGTCGGTGAACTTGTCCATGCGGGTCGCGGTGGTCGGCCCCGCGGGGCCGACGACTTCGCCCATGATCGGATCGACCGGGCCGACGTAGTAGATCGCCCGGCCCTTGAACTCGACCGGCATTTCCTCGCCCTTGGCGATCATGTCCTGGATGCGCTTGTGCGCGGCATCGCGGCCGGTCAGCATGTTGCCGTTGAGAAGCAGGCGATCGCCCGCCTTCCAGCTCTGCACTTCCTCGTGAGTCAGCGCGTCGAGGTTGACGCGCTTGGCCGCGCTGTCGGGCGCCCAGTGGACTTCGGGCCATTCGTCGAGCTTCGGCGCCTCGAGGAACTTCGGCCCCGAGCCATCCAGGGTGAAGTGGGCGTGGCGGGTCGCGGCGCAGTTGGGGATCATCGCCACAGGCTTGCCCGCGGCGTGGCACGGCGCATCGAGGATCTTGACGTCGAGGATGGTCGAAAGGCCGCCCAGTCCCTGCGCGCCGATGCCGAGTGCGTTGACCTTGTCGAAGATCTCGATCCGCATCTTCTCGATGTCGTTCTGGGGGCCCCGCTCCTTGAGCTGGGCCATGTCGATCGGCTCCATCAGCGCCTTCTTGGCGAGCAGCACGCAGTGCTCCGCCGTGCCGCCGATGCCGATGCCGAGCATCCCAGGCGGGCACCAGCCGGCGCCCATCTGCGGGAGCATCTCGATCACCCAGTCGACGATGTTGTCGCTGGGGTTCATCATCTTGAACTTGGACTTGTTCTCGCTGCCGCCGCCTTTCGCGGCGACGTCGACCGAAACCTTGTTGCCCTTCACCATCTCGACGTGGAGCACGCAGGGGGTGTTGTCGCGGGTGTTGCGACGGGTGAACGCGGGATCGGCGAGCACCGAGGCGCGCAGCTTGTTTTCCGGGTTGAGGTAGGCGCGGCGCACACCCTCGTCGACCACGTCCTGCAGCGAGCGGTCGCTCTCCAGCCGGCAGTCCTGGCCCCATTCGACGAAGACGTTGACGATGCCGGTGTCCTGGCAGATCGGGCGGTGCCCTTCGGCGCACATCCGGCTGTTGGTGAGGATCTGGGCGATCGCGTCCTTGGCGGCCGGACCCTGCTCGGCCTTGTATGCCTCGCCCAGCGCGCGGATGTAGTCCATCGGGTGGAAATAGCTGATGTACTGGAGCGCGTCGGCGACGCTCTCGACCAGGTCTTCCTCACGGATCGTTACCATTTCGCCCATTACCCGACTCCCCTGATGCAAACGCGTGATGCCGTTCGTCTAACTCCCACGCAGTTGGAAGCAAAGCGCTTGGCGCACCTTGAGCGATATTCTAGAGGCCTTCGCGGCAGCGCGAGGCACGCCCGGGACCGCGGGAGCCTTGCGCGAACTGTGTTATACGGGCAATACAGCCCGCAATGAGGTTTCAGCGATGGTGATTGAGCAGCAGGCCGCCGTTTCCTCGGCCCAGATGCGCCGGGCCATGATCGACAGCCAGCTCCGCGTCAGCGGCGTCAACGATCCGGCGGTGCTTGCCGCGATGGACGCGGTGGCGCGCGAGGATTTCGTGCCCGAATCGCGGCGCAGTGTCGCCTATGCCGACCGCGCGGTGCCGCTCGGCGGCGGGCGCGTGCTCGCCCCGGCGCTGACCCACGGCCAGATGCTGATCGAGGCCGAGCCGGGCGCGGACGACAATGTCCTGATCATCGGCAGCGGCACCGGCTACCTCGCGGCGGTCGTCGCCCCGCTGGTCGGCAAGCTGACCGTGGTCGAGGCCGATCCGGCGCTGGCGGATGCCGCGCCTGCCAAGGCCGGAACCTGGGTTGCCGGCCCGCTCGCCAAGGGCGCCGCGAAGCACGGGCCCTACAGCCTGATCCTGATCGATGGCGCGGTGGAGCAGGTGCCAGCCGACATAGCGAAGCAGCTTGCCGACGACGGCCGCGTCGTCACCGGCTGGCTCGAAAACGGCGTGACCCGTCTCGCCGCGGGCCGCAAGGCTGCCGGCGTGGTCGCGCTGACCGCGCTGGGCGAAGCCGATTTCGCGGTGCTTCCCGAATTTGCCGCACCGCGAAAGTGGAGTTTCTGATCCCGATGAAAGCCCCTGCCATTCGCGCCGCGCTGCTGGGCGCAACCTTGCTTGGCGGGGCCGTCGCGGCGAGGGCCGACGACCTGCGCGAGGCGCTGGTCATGGCCTACAATACCAACCCCGACCTCCAGGCCGCGCGCGCCAACCAGCGCGCCACCGACGAGGGCGTGCCGATCGCCAAGGCGGCGGGCCGGCCCTCGGTCAACGGCTCGGCCTCCTACACTGAATTCGTCAAGAAGAGCGCCAACAGCTTCAACGCCCCCGACCGGGCCCTCGATGCCTCGGTCCAGCTCGGCGTGCCAGTCTATTCGGGCGGCGCGGTGCGCAACTCGGTGCGCGGCGCGGAGCGGCGGGTCGCTGCCGGGCAGTTCGACCTGCGCGGCACCGAATCGGCGATCTTCAGCCAGGTCGTCGCCGCCTACATGGACGTGATCCGGGACCAGGCGATCGTCGGGCTCAACCGCAGCAACGTCGAGGTCCTGTCGGTGAACCTCAGGGCAACGCAGGACCGCTTCGAGATCGGCGACCTCACCCGTACCGACGTCGCCCAGTCGAATTCGAGACTTGCGCTCGCCCGCGGCGACCTGCGCAGCGCCGAGGCGAACCTCATTTCCAGCCGCGAGCGGTACATCCAGGTCGTCGGCAAGGCGCCGGTCGATCTCCAGCCGCCGCCGCCGCTGCCGGGTCTTCCCGCGAGCGTGGACGATGCGGTGGCCTTCGCGCTCGAACACAACCCCGATCTGCTCGCCGCGCAGGAGCGCAGCCGCGCCGCCGGGTACGACATCGAGGTCGCGGGCGCGGGACGCTTGCCCACGGTCAGCGTATTCACCGGCGGGGACTACACCGATTATCTCGGCACGCTCGGCGGCAACAGCGGCGGGGCTGCGTTCACCCAGCGCCAGACGACGGCGCAGGTCGGCGTGCGCGCCTCGATCCCGATCTTCCAGGGCGGCCTGCCCGCGGCGCGCGAGCGCCAGGCGCAGGCGCGTGCCGGAGCGACGCTCGAACAGGAAATCGCGGTCGAGCGCGACGTGATCGCGCAGGTCCGTTCGGCGTGGTCATCGTGGCAGGCGGCCAACGAGATCATCGCGATGAACCAGACGGCGGTGGAAGCCGCGACGCTCAGCCTCGAGGGCGTGCGGGCCGAAAACACCGTCGGCAATCGCACGATCCTCAACATCCTCGACGCCGAACAGGAGCTGCTGCGCGCGCAGGTCCAGCTCGTCGCGGCGCGGCGCAATGCCTACGTCGCGGGGTTCAGCCTGCTCGCGGCGATGGGCCGTGCGGAAGCCAAGGATCTCGGGCTCGACGGCGGTGCGCTCTACGATCCGCAGGACAACTACGACCGGGTGAAGGGCAAGTGGTTCGACTGGGCGATGGACCCCGATCCCAAGGCGCAGTCGACCCGCACCGTTGACACACCGGCGCAGACTGCCACAATCCCGACCACGACTGTCCCGTAACGGGATTCGGGATTCGGGCGGTCGCAGGGCGGACAAGACAGGGGTTATGCATGCGCCAGGCTGGTGAACCTTCGGTCGAGGAGATCCTCGAATCGATCAAGAAGGTGATCGCGCGCGACAACCGCGCCGAAGCCGCGCAGCAGCGCCAGCGCCGCGAGAACGAGGGCGTCACCGCCGTCGCCGAAGCCGCGCCCGAACGTCCCCGCGTGCACGAAGTGCTCGAACTGACCGAGATGGAGGCAGCGCCGATGGACGAGCCGGGCGAAGACGCCAGCAAGGACGAACCGGGCCTGATTGCCCCGGCCGCCGCCGCTTCGATGCGCGATTCGCTGGCGGCACTGGCCGTGCTGGCTGAGCCGGGCGCGAGCCCGCAGATTGTCCGCTCGGGCGAAACCTCGCTCGAAGGGCTGACCCGCGAGCTGCTGCGCCCGATGCTGGCCGAATGGCTCGACAAGAACCTGCCCGCGATGGTCGAGAAGATGGTCGCGGCGGAGATCGCCCGGATCGCCGGCAAGAAGAGCTGACGCTCAAACGCCTTTCAGATCGCTGAAACGCGCCCGGATTGTCCGTTGCCTTGACCGGGCGGCGCGATAACCCCTGCCTCCAATCAGAGGAATTGGAGAGCGCGATGGGCAAGATGGTGCGGATCGGCGGGGGCTGTGCCTTCTATGGCGACAGCTCGGTCGCCCCGGTGCAGCTGATGAAGGCGGGCATCGACTATCTCGCGCTGGATTACCTCGCCGAAGTAACGATGTCGCTGCTCGGCGGGATGAAGGAGAAAAATCCCGAATCCGGCTACGCGCTCGATTTCACAGAATGGGTGTGGAAGGACAACCTGCGCCTGATCAAGGAGACGGGCACGCGAATCGTCACCAACGCAGGCGGGGTCAATCCGGCCGCCTGCGCCCGGCGGATGCAGAAGTATGCCGCAGAAGCGGGGCTGTCGTTCCGCATTGCAGTGGTCGAGGGCGATGATCTGATGCCGCGGCTGGCGGAGCTGGAGGCCGAGGGCGGGGAGATGTTCACCGGCGCGCCGTTCCCGCCGCGCGAGCAGATCCTCACCGCCAATGCCTATCTCGGCGCGGACCCGATCGCCAGGGCGCTGGCGATGGGTGCGGACGTGGTGGTGACCGGGCGCTGCGTCGATTCGGCGCTGACCCTCGGCCCGCTGGTCCATGAGTTCGGGTGGGGTGCCGGCGATCTCGACCAGCTCGCCGGCGGCAGCCTCGCCGGCCACGTCATCGAATGCGGCGCGCAAGGCTCGGGCGGGCTGTTCACCGACTGGGAAGACGTGCCGGACTGGGCGCACATCGGCTACCCGATCGTCGAGTGCAGCGCCGACGGCTCGTTCGTGGTGACCAAGCCCGAAGGCAGCGGTGGCCTCGTCACCCCGGCGGTGGTCGGCGAGCAGGTGCTTTACGAGGTCGGCGATCCGCAGGCCTACATGCTCCCCGACGTCACCTGCGACTTCACGCAGCTGAAGCTCGAACAGGTCGGTGAAAACCGGGTCATGGTGTCGAACTGCATCGGCCACCCGCCGAGCGGGCGTTACAAGGTGTCGATCACCTGGAAGGACGGTTTCCGCTGCTTCGCGTTCATGGCGCTGGTCGGGCGCGATGCGGCGCGGAAAGGACAGCGCCAGTGCGAAGCGGTGATCACCCGGGTCGAGGAAATGCTTCGCGACAGGAACCTCGCTCCGTTCCGCGCCCAGAGGATCGAACTGCTCGGCGCCGAATCGAGCTATGGCGCGAACGCCCGGGCGATGGCGACCCGCGAGGTCGTCTGCCGGGTCGGGGTCGAGCACGACGATCCCAGGGCGTTCGATTACTTCATCCGCGAATTCGATTCGCCGACGACCTCGATGTCGGTCGGCACGGCTGGCTGGTTCGGTGGGCGGCCCGAGGTCCGGCCGGTGCTGCGGGTGTTCTCGACGACGCTGGAACGCGACAGCGTGCCGGCGACGGTGACGGTCGGCGAGGCGAGAGAGACCGTAGTCGTGCCCGCCCCGGCCGTCCGGTTCTCCGCCGACGCGCTGGATCGCCCGGGTGCGGGGGAGAGACCGGACCTGTCAGCCGCAGGTATCGAAGTCCCGCTGATCAAGCTGGCCTGGGCGCGCTCCGGCGACAAGGGCGATGCCTTCAACATCGGGGTCATCGCCCGCAAGCCCGAGTATCTCCCCTGGATCCGCGCCAACCTATCGCCCGAACGCCTGCGCGAATGGTTCGCCCACGAGTTCGAGGGCGGCGCGAATCCCGAGGTCCGGGCCTATGAATTGCCCGCGATGCGCGCGCTCAACTTCCACTTCCTCGATTCGCTCGGCGGCGGGCAACTGGCGAGCCTCAGGGTCGATCCGCTGGCCAAGGGCAAGGCGCAGCAGCTGCTCGACATTCCGGTTAGGGTTCCCGCGGGTTTGGTGTAACGGCTCCGCCCATGGCCAAGCCCGATCCCTCGCTGCTGAACCCCGCGCGCTATCCGTTCGTCCACCGGGTCACCACCCGGTTCTCGGACGTGGACCCCAACCAGCACCTCAACAACGTGGCAATCGCCGCGCTGTTCGAGGATGGCCGGGTGCGGTTTGGTCAGGCGGCAGGCAACCGCAAGGCGATGATCGTCAGCGTCGCGATCGAGTACCTCGACCAGGCCTTCTTCCCGCAGGACGTCACCGTTTATGTGGGGCTGGAGAACATCGGCCGGTCGAGCTGGACCACCGTGCAGCTGCTTGAACAGGAAGGCCGCGTCTTCGCGTTCTGCCGCTCGACCATCGTCCGGACGGTCGATGGCAAGCCCGCGCTCGTCGAGGGCGACCTGCGCGCCGGCTTCGAAAGGATGCTGCTGCGCGATGGCTGAACCGCAGGACGAGTTGACCCAGGCGGAATACGCGCTCGCCCAGCTCGGCGGCTTCACCACGGTGCGTCACATCTTCCTGTGCGTCGATCCCGAAAAGCCGAAGTGCTGCGATCTAGAGACCGGGCGCGCGGCCTGGGCATTCCTGAAGAAGCGGCTCGGCGAACTGAAGCTCGGCGGAAACGTCGGCATCCTGCGCAACAAGGCCGGATGCCTGCGCGTCTGCCTGAAGGGGCCGGTCGCGGTCGTCTATCCCGAGGGCGTGTGGTACCATTCGTGCACGCCGCCGGTGCTCGAACGGATCATCCAGGAGCATCTGGTGGGCGGCGTCCCGGTCGAGAATTTCCGCCTCAGCCCGCCGCAAAACTGAGACAGGGCGCGAACCGAATCAGCCGGTCGTGCGTTTCTTCCTCGATCCGGGCCTAGCCCCGGGAGAATTCGAGGAGTCTTCACCTATGGGTATCCTGCAATGGGCACTCGCCGGGGCCACCGGCTACGCCATCTATCGTTTCGCCAAGAAGAATGAGAGCGAAGGCCCGCGTGCCGCGTTCGCCGACGGCGAATTGTCGGGCAACAACTTCTCCCAGGTTCGTTCGGCCGGGACCGAGGGCATGCGCTCCGACCCCAAGGAATGGGACAAGGTCGACCAGGCTGCGGACGAAAGCTTCCCGGCCAGCGATCCGCCCGCGACTTACTAAGCGGCTGGACACGAAAAAGGGCGGGGGCCTCGCGGCTCCCGCCCTTTTCTCGTGCCGGCTGACGGGTCAGCGCAGGCGGATCGGGACGTACAGCGCGGGCTGCCCGCTGCGCTGGACACGCAGGAGCAGGGCCTCGCGCCCGGCCGCCTTGGCCGCCTTGATCGCGTTTTCGAGATCGGCCCGGGTGCCCACCGCGGCGGACCCGGCCGACAGGATGATGTCCAGCCGCTGCAGGCCCTTCGCCGCCGCATCCGATGAATCGTCGACCTGCGTGATAACCAGGCCCTTGGTCGTTTCCGACACGCCAAGCTGGCGCGCACGCGCCGGCGTCATCTCGACCACCGCGACGCCCAAAGCCTTTTCAACCGTGCCCGAAGCCTGCGGGCCGTTGTCGAACTGGTTCTGGTCCTGCTGGTTGTCTGGCCCGAAGTTCTGCTGGGCGAGTTCTTCTTCGCTCGGGCGCTTGCCGACAACTGCGTTGACGGTCAGCCGCTGGCCGTTGCGCAACAGCTCGATCGGGATGCGCTTGCCCGGAGCAGTATTGGCGACGATGAATGACAGCGTCTGGTCGGGGGTGACTTCCTTGCCGTCGACCTTGACCACGACGTCGCCCGGCTGGATCCCGGCGCGTGCCGCGCCCTGGCCCGGCTCGACCGACTGGATGAACTCGCCGCGGTTCTTGGGCAGGCCCAGCGAGGCAGCGAGGTCGTCGGACAGCGACTGGATCCGCACGCCGAGGTAGCCGCGCTCGATCGCCTGGCCGGTCCTCAGTTTGTCGACGATCGGCGCGGCGATCTCCGCCGGGATCGCGAACCCGATGCCGACGCTGCCTCCGGTCGGCGAGAAGATCGCGTTGTTGATGCCGATCACCTGGCCGTTCATGTCGAACATCGGCCCGCCCGAGTTGCCCCGGTTGATCGAGGCGTCGGTCTGCAGGTAACGGTCATAGGCCGAACCCGTGCCGGTGTTGCGATAGACCGCGGAGATGATCCCGGAGGTGACCGTGCCGCCCAGGCCGAACGGGTTGCCGATCGCGATCACCCAGTCGCCGACGCGGGCATGGCGGCTGTCGCCGAACTTGACGAAGGGGAAAGGCTTAGAGCCCTCGATCTTGAGCACCGCCAGGTCCGAGGCGGCGTCGCGGCCGACCAGCTTGGCCGGATAATCGGTTCCGTCGGTCATGGTGACGGTGATCGATTCGACCTCACCCTGGCCATCGGCGGTGATCACGTGGTTGTTGGTGACGATGTACCCGTCGGCCGAGATCACGAAGCCCGAGCCCAGCGACTGCGCCTCGCGCGTGGTTTCGCCGCCGCCGCCCTGGCCGCCGAACAGGTCGCCGAACGGGGTGCCGGCGAACGGATTGGCCTGGACCTTGACGCGCTGGCGGGTCGAGATGTTGACGACCGCCGGCTGGAGCTGCTCGGTCAGGTCAGCGAAGCTCGCCGGGGCGCCGGCGCGCGGCACCACCTGGCTCATTTCCGCCTGGTCGTTCTGGGCGACCTGCGCCCCGGCGGGAAAACCGGTGACGAGGGTAAGCGCGCTGCCGGCGAGAAGCAGCGCCGAAGTTACTCCATAGGCATATCGCACTGGGCTTCGTCCTCTTTGTTCGTGTGTGCGGGGCCGTCGCCCCGCCCAGATCCCGGTTGGTGATTCACGCCGCATGGCCTGAACGGGAATTGAATGGCCGGGTTCCGCAGCGGCTCACTTGCCGCGGAACTGGCGCAGGTACTCGTTGTCGGGCGACAGGATGATCGAGGTCTGGCTGTCCTTCTGCGCGAAGGTCGCGTCATAGCTCTGCATCGCGCGGTAGAAGTCGTAAAACTGCGGGTCCTTGCCGAAGCTGTCGGCATAAGTCTTCGACGCCTGCGCTTCCGCCTCGGCGCGGATGATCTGTGCCTGCTTGAGCCCTTCCGCCCGGATCGTCGTCGCGGCCTGGTTGCGCGCGCTGGCCATGCGGGTGAACGCCGAATCGAGCGGCGTGCCGTCGGGCAGGTCAGCCCGCTTGATCCTGACGTCGATCACCTGAGCACCATATTCGCGCGCCTGCTTGTCGAGCCCGGCGCGAATCCGCTCCATTGCGACGCCGCGGTCGGCGGTCAGCAGCGACGAGAAGCTGCGCTTGCCCAGTTCCTGCCGGAGGACCGAATTGAGGATCGGCTGGAGCTGTTCGGCGACGCGCTCGGTCGTCCCGGCCGACTGGACCATGCGGACGGGGTCGATGATCCGGAAGCGGGCGTAGGCATCGACCTGCAGCCGCTGCTGGTCCGACGACAGCACCTGCTGGCGCTCCATGTCGAGCGACAGCATCCGCTTGTCGATCCACACCACCTGCTCGAAGAACGGGATCCGCCAGGAAAGGCCCGCCCCGGTCATGCCGAAATCGACATTGGGGCGGAACTTGTTGATCACCCGGGTCGGCTCGCCGACGCGGACGACCACGGCCTGCTTGGTTTCGGGCACGACGATCAGCGTGCTGAACAGCGCCACCACCAGCGCGATCACCGCGATGACGACGGCCTTCTGCTCTCGCCAGAGACGTTCCATCTCAGCGTCCTCCCTGCTTGGGCTGGGCGTCCGGCGCCTTGGCCGGGGCAGCGATCATGCCGGGCAACGGCAGGTAGGGCGTCACGCCCGGGGCTTCGACGATGACCTTGTCGTTCTGGCTGAGCACGCGTTCCATCGTTTCGTAATACATGCGCCGCTTGGTCACCTCGGGCGCGAGCTTGTACTGCTCATAGACCTTGTCGAACTGCGCCGCCTCGCCCTCGGCGCGCTGGGTCAGCTGCTGGGCCCAGGCCTGGGCCCGGTTGATCTCGCTCTGCCGGTCCTGCTGCGCGGCCAGCACTTCCTTGAAGGCTTCGACGACCTTGGCCGGCGGATCGGTCTTCTTGATTTCGACGCCCTGGATCGAGATGCCGGCGCGGTAGAAGTCGAGCGTGCGCTGCATCCGCTCGCGCACCTGCTGCTCGATCCCCGCGCGGCCGTTGCCCATCGCCCCGTCGAGCGTGACTTCGGCGATCGCCTGCCGCATCGCCGCCTCGGCGACGTCGCGCACGGTGCGGTTCGGGTCGTCGAGCTGGAAGGTATAGAGTTTCAGGTCCTTGATGTTCCAGCGGACGATGTAGCTCATGTCGACCAGGTTCTGGTCGGCGGTCAGCATCAGCGTTTCCGCCTCGCCCTGCGGCAGCGTCTCGACGTTGATGGTCGTGACGTTCTTCACCGAGACCTGCTGGATCGGCCACGGCAGCGTCATGCTGACGCCGGGGCCGAGCGTGCGCGAGTACGAGCCGAAGGTCGTGACCACGCCCTTTTCCTGCGCGTCGATGAAGTGGAAGGTCGAGGTGCCGAGCCACGCCAGCGCGACGAGGCCGAGCGCAATCGGCAGCCACGACTTGCCGTCGGGCCGCTGCGGCAGGCGCGGGAACCCGCCGCCCTGGCCGCCGCCACCGCCGCCGCGGTTGGCGCGGGCCTTGAAGATGTCCTCGATGCTCGCCGAGCGGCGCGGCCCTGGCCCTTCGCCGCCGCTGCCGGCGGGCGGGACCCACGGATTGCGCGGCCCGTCGCTCTTTGGCCCGTCGCCTTTTGACGCGTCGCCGGAGGGGGCAGGCGAAGCATCGCCCTCGCCCGGCTCCTGCGGCGCCGAAGGTTGTTCTCCCGATCCGCCCCACGGGCTCTTGCGACCCGCCATGGCAAGGCCGATCCGCGATATGCGTCCACCACCAAGGTTCATGGTCTCCGTTATAGGAAGCATTCGCGATAAAAACAGGGTCCGCTCGGCTGATTTTCCCTGCTAGGGCGCTGGCGATGGATACGGCTGACGAAGCAGGGATGCGCGGGGCGCTGGAACAGGTGGCGGGATCGCGCCTCCAGTCGCTGAAATGGGCGGACGGGATCGCGACGGTGGTGCTCGAGGTCGGCGGGCTCGATCGGATGGAGCGCGACCGGCTGGAGATCGCGGTCCGCGATGCGGCGCGCAAGGCCGGTGCCAGCGACGTGCGCGTGGCGATGACCGCCGAAAAGCGCGCGCGCAAGATCATCGCGGTGGGTTCGGGCAAGGGCGGGGTCGGCAAGTCGACGCTGTCCGCCAATCTCGCCGTGGCGCTGTCGCGCATCGGCAGGAAGGTCGGGCTGGTCGATGCCGACATCTATGGCCCCTCGCAGCCGCGCCTGCTCGCCAACGAGGGCCAGCGGCCCGAGGCGCAGGGGAACAAGCTGGTGCCGGTTGACAGCCCGTGGGGCGTGCCGCTGCTGTCGATGGGTCACCTTGTCGAGCCCGGCCAGGCGATCGCGTGGCGCGGGCCGATGGCGGGCAATGCGCTCGGCCAGCTGGTCGACGCCGAATGGGGCGATATCGAGATCATCGTGGTCGACCTGCCCCCCGGCACCGGGGACGTGCAGCTGACGATGCTCCAGCGCCACAAGCCGGCGGGCGCGGTGATCGTCTCGACCCCGCAGGACCTCGCGCTGATCGACGCGACCCGCGCCGTCAACCTGTTCGAGCAGGGCGGCGTGCCGGTGATCGGAATGGTCGAGAACATGGCAGGGTACGTGTGCCCGCACTGCGGCGAGATGTCCGATCCGTTCGGGCAGGGCGGTGCTGAAGCGGCGGCGCGGACCATGGGCATGGCTTTCCTCGGGCGGATCCCGCTCGACATGAGCATCCGCGTCGACAGCGACGCCGGGCGGCCTCCCGCCGCCAGCGAGGGCGAGCCGGCCGAGGCGTTCAAGGCCATCGCCCGCCGCGTGCTCACCTGGCTGGAGAACCAGAAGTAAGATGCGCGTCACCCGGCGCGGCCTGCTGATCGGCGCCGCGGCGGGCGGCGGCTTGCTGGCTGCGTGGGCGCTGCTGCCCCGCCGCTACGCGAACCCGCTGGCCGCGGGCGAAGGCGAATTCGCGTTCAACGCGTGGCTCAAGCTGGGGAGGGACGGGGTCCTGACTGTGGCGAACCCCGCACTCGAGATGGGCCAGGGCATCACCACCGTGCTGGCGCAGGTCGCCGCGGTGGAGATGGGCGCGGACTGGCGCCAGGTCGCGCTCGCCCCGGCCGCGCTTAGCCCCGCCTATGCCGATCCGGTGCTCGCCGAACGCTGGGCGCCATATTGGCTGCCGGTGGGCGAGAAGGCCGGCGATGCGGTCGCGCGCCGTTATGCCGAGGATGGTCCGCTGGTGGTCACGGCGGAAGGCACCGCGCTCGCCGCCTACGAACAGCCGCTGCGCGAGGCAGCGGCGAGCGTGCGCGCGGTGCTGTGCATGGCCGCGGCCGACCAGTGGGACGTTGCGTGGGAAGAATGCCGGACAAGCGACGGCTTCGTCCTTCACGAGAACAAGCGCCTGCGCTTCGCCGACCTCGCCGAAGCCGCTGCCGGGTTCTCCCCGCCCGAGCCCCCGCCGCTCCTGCCCGCGCCGGCCGCGGAAAAGCAGGCGACCTCGCCCGAGGGCACGAAGCCGATGTTTCCGCGGCTCGATCTGCCTGCCAAGGTCGACGGCAGCTTCACTTTCGCCGGCGATGTGCGCCTGCCGGGAATGGTCTATGCCTCGGTCGCGCACGGGCCGCTCGGCGATACGGTGCTGGCCAAGATCGACCGGGACGCGGCGCAGGGCGTGACCGGGCTGATCGACGTCGTCCAGGGCGAACGCTGGGTCGCCGCCGTCGCGACCAACTGGTTCGCCGCGGACAAGGCGGTCCGCGCGCTCGCTCCGCTGTGGAAGGCGAGCGGCAAGGTTGCCGACAGCAGCGCGATCGAGGAGCGGCTCGACACCGCGATCCGCAAGGGTGCAACGCGGCGGGTGCTCGACGTCGGCGATGCCGACGCGCTGCTCGAAAAGCCGAGGATTGCCCTGCGCTACGATGTCGATCCGGCGGTTCATGCCGCGGTCGAGACCGCCAGCGCGACCGCGCGGCTGCGCGACGGGACGCTCGAGCTGTGGATCGCCACGCAGGCGCCCGACCACGCTCGCCGCGCAGCGGCCGAGGCGGCGGGGATCTCGGCCTCGAAGGTGCTGGTCTATCCGATGGCGGCGGGCGGCTCGTTCGACGCCCGGCTCGACAGCCAGGTCGCCGCCGAGGCCGCGGTGATCGCGGTGAAAGTGGGCAAGCCGGTGCAGGTGCTGTGGTCGCGCTGGCAGGAATCGCTGGCGGTATTCCCGCGCGCGCCGGCTGCGGCGATCCTCGCGGCGGCGACCGACGACGAGGGCCGGGTGCTCGCGCTCAAGACCCGCATCGCCACTCCTGCCTCCGCGCGCGAGGCGCTGGGCCGGCTGCTGGGCGGCAAGGACCCGGTCGAGGCGCTGGCGGACAGCCTCGGCGCGGCGGATCCGCTCGCGGTCGAGGGGGCGGTGCCGCCGTATGCCTTGCCCAACTTCGCGCTGAGCCACGTATCGGTCGAGCTGCCGCTGCCGACCGGACGTTACCGCGGCAATGCCCATGGCTACACCGCGTTCTTCACCGAGTGCTTCATCGACGAACTGGCCGTGCTCGCCCGGCACGAGCCGATGAGCTACCGCATCGCCATGCTCGGCCAGGACCCGCGCCTCGCCGCCTGCCTGACCGGCGCGGCGCGGCTTGCGGAGTGGGACGGCGGACGCGACGCCTCGGGTCAGGGGATCGCCTGCCACCGCATGGAGATCGCCGGGCGCACGGGGCGGATCGCGGTCGTCGCGACGGCCCGGCGGGATGAAAACGGGGTGCGGGTCGACCGGCTCTCCGCGTTTGCCGACATCGGCCGGATCGTGAACCTCGATATCGCGCGCCAGCAGATCGAGGGCGGGCTCGTCTTCGGCCTCGCCATGGCGATCGGCGGGGCGGCAAGCTATGCCCGCGGCGTCCCGCTGACCGGGCGTCTGGCGGAGCTCGGCCTGCCGCTGGTCGCCGACTGTCCCGAGATCGTGACACGGTTCGCCGAAAGCGACGATCCCCCGTTCGACCCCGGCGAGATCGGCGCGGTCGCGGTTGCGCCGGCCATCGCCAACGCCCTTTTCTCCGCGACCGGCTTGCGCTTCCGCCGCCTGCCGCTGCTATCCGACGGACTATGATGCAAAAGCCCGCAGACCATCCCCATATCGCCACCGGCAAGGTCGGCGTCCTGCTCGCCAACCTCGGCACGCCCGATGCGCCCGAGGCGGGGGCGGTGAAGCGCTACCTCAAGCAGTTCCTCTCCGACCGCCGGGTGGTCGAGATCCCGGCGCTGGTGTGGCAGCCGATCCTGCGCGGGATCATCCTCAACACCCGGCCCAAGAAGAGCGCACACGCCTATGCCCAGGTCTGGGGCGAGGACGGCTCGCCGCTCGCCGCGATCACGGCGGCGCAGGCGCGGCTCCTGCAGGAGCGGCTGGGCGAGGCTGCCGTGGTCCGGCACGCGATGCGCTATGGCAGTCCCGCGATGGAACGCGAACTCGACGCGCTGCTCGCGGCAGGGTGCGAGCGCATCCTCGTGGCGCCGCTCTATCCGCAGTATTCGGGCGCGACGACGGCAAGCTCGCTCGATGCACTCGCGGCCTGGATCAACGCGAACCGGCGGTTGCCGGCGCTGCGCACCCTGCCTCCCTATCATGACGATCCGGCCTATATCGGCGCGCTCCACGCTGATCTGTCAGCCAGCCTCGCCGGGCTGGACTTTGCGCCGGAGGTGCTGCTGCTCAGCTTCCACGGGATGCCCGAGCGGACACTGACGCTTGGCGATCCCTACTATTGCCACTGCCGGAAGACCGCACGCCTGCTCGGCGAGCGGTTCGCCGCCACGCATCCCCAGCTGCGGATCGAGACCGCCTTCCAGTCTCGGTTCGGGCGGGCCAAATGGCTCGAACCGGCAACCGACGCGGTGCTGGTCGAGGAGGCAAGGAAGGGCACCCGCCGCCTCGCCATAGCCGCGCCGGGGTTCTCCGCCGACTGTCTCGAAACGCTCGAGGAACTGGCCCTGCGCGGACGCGATTCGTTCGTGGAGGCAGGCGGCGAGAAGTTTGCCGCGCTGCCCTGCCTCAACACCTCCGGTCCGGGCATGGAGCTGATCGAGACGCTTGTGCGGCGCGAGCTTGCCGGGTGGATTTGACGGTTCGGGCAGGCCTGCTTACATTACGGTAAGTAATCAAGGCCAACCCCGGGGAGAACCATGGCCAGCATCGCCACAGACGCCGGCAATCCGCACTGGACCACGCTCAAGGACGAGCACGCGCTCGACCACATCCCGGGCGAAGACGGCTGGCCGATCGTCGGCACCACGCTGAAGGTGCTGGCGGATCCGATGGGTTACGGGCGCGAGATGCTCGCCAAGCACGGCCGCGTCTCGCGCAGTCGCAGCTTTGGGCGGCGCAATGTGATCCTCGTCGGGCCGGACGCCAACGAACTGGTGCTGTTCGACCGGCAGAAGCTGTTCTCGTCGGAACAGGGCTGGGGGCCGATGCTCAACCTGCTGTTCCCGCGCGGCCTGATGCTGATGGACTTCGAGGCACACCGGGTCGATCGTCGCGCGCTGTCGGTCGCGTTCAAGCCCGAACCGATGCGCCACTATGCCGACGTCCTCAATGCCGGCATCGCCGCCGACGTCGCCAGGTGGGGCGACCGCCCCGGTGGGCGCATCCGCTTCTACGACGAGATCAAGCGCCTCACGCTCGACACCGCCGCAGCCTCGTTCCTCGGCCTGCCGCTGGGGCCGGAGGCGGACCGGCTCAACCAGGCCTTCGTCGACATGGTCCAGGCCTCGGTCGGGGTGGTCCGCCGGCCGCTGCCCTTCACCAAGATGGGCAAGGGCGTCGCCGGGCGGAAGCTGATGGTCGAATACTTCACGCCCCTGGTGCGTGAGCGGCGCGAGCGGCCCGGGCAGGACATGTTCAGCCAGTTTGCGCTCGCCACCCGCGAGGACGGCTCGCTGCTGCCCGAGGACGTCGTGGTCGATCACATGATCTTCCTGATGATGGCGGCGCACGACACCATCACCAGCTCGGCCACCTCGCTGGTCTGGGAGCTGGTCAAGTCGCCCGAATGGCAGGGCAAGCTCCGCGCCGAGGCACTGGCCGTGACCGGCGGCGAAGGCCGCCCGCTCGCCTACGACGACCTTGGCCGGATGGAGCTGACCGAGATGGCCTTCAAGGAGGCGCTGCGGCTCGTCCCGCCGGTCCCGAGCACGCCGCGCCGGGCGATCCGCGACTTCGAGTTCGGCGGCTATCATATCCCGGCGGGCACGCCGGTGGGAATCAGTACCTCGATGGTCCATCTCGATCCCGAAGTCTGGCCCGAGCCCAACAGGTTCGATCCCCTGCGCTTCACGCCGGACCAGGTCGCGAAGCGGCACAAGTACGCGTGGGTACCGTTCGGCGGCGGCGCGCACATGTGCCTCGGCCTCCACTTCGCCTACATGCAGGTCAAAATCCTGATGGCGCACCTGCTGACCCGCTACGAGCTCACGGCCGAGCCCGGCTATGCGCCGCAGTGGCAGCCCTGGCCGATCCCGAAGCCGCGCGACGGGCTGCAGGTCACCCTGCGCCGACTCTGACGCCCCGCTCCGCCCGGAACTGGTTGACGATTCGGGGCTGGCTGGCTAAGGGGCGCGCTTTCCGGCGATCCGGGCCGTCTGGCCGGGGGCGCCTTCATGCCCAGACACGCAAGACATAACGGCCCCTCGCCGGGTCAGGAACAAGGACGAACATGGCCAATACGCCGCAAGCCCGCAAGCGCATCCGCCGCAACGAGAAGCGCGCCGAAATCAACGGCAACCGCTTGGGTCGCATCCGCACCTTCGTCAAGAAGGTCGAAGCGGCGATCGCCGGCGGCGACAAGGAAGCGGCGGCTGAGGCGCTCAAGGCGGCCCAGCCGGAACTGTCGCGCGGCGTGGCCCGCGGCGTGCTCCACAAGAACACCGCCTCGCGCAAGTTTGCCCGGCTGACCAAGCGGGTCGCCGGCCTCTGATTCGCGCCGCCCGGCTTCAGGCCGGGCGAATCGCCTCGATCCGGCCTCGTCATGAGCAGGTCACGATGGCGAAAAAGCCGAGTCATCGGGCACAAAGACAGAACGTGGCCGGCGGGTGTTTCGCCGGCCATTTTCGTTTCCGGCACTGTGCAGCGCAGCATGCCGGTGAGCAGTTGCGGGAAGGCTAGGAAAATCCACGATTCGGGAATGCCGATTCGGACCGGATTTAACTTTATTGTTATTTTACAGTAACTTGATTGATTTCTGCGGCCTCGACCGAGTCAAGCATGTTTATTTCAGTTTTTTTGCAGGTCCCGGACTTGCGCGGTGCGGCATACCCCCAATACAGTCCCATCTGTCCACGGCGATTCCATCTGTCGGGACATCACATGGGACATTCTTCCGGACCTCGGCTGACGATTTCAGGTCGTCGGCGGCGGTCCGGTCGTGCCCGGCGAATTCGGGGGTCGGATTTGCGGGCCATCAACATTGGGCGGGGCGGTAGCAAGTGTCAGATATCGGACTGGACGGCGCGCCCTTGGTGCGTCTTGCCGTGAAAGATGCGACAAGGAGTGCGGGCGTTCCCGCCCAGGGCAGGAAAGGCCGTGACGAAGCGATGATCGAAGACCAGGAAGCACTCGATCTGGCTGCCGACTGGTCTGACATCAGCCAGGGCTTGCGCAAGGATCTTGGCCAGCAGCTCCACACCCAGTGGATCAAGCCGATCCAGCTTGGCTCGTTCTGCAAGGAGACCGGCACGCTCGATCTCTACCTGCCGACCGAGTTCTCCGCCAACTGGGTGGCCGACCGGTTTTCCGACCGCCTGTCGCTGGCGTGGAAGATCGCCCGCAACGAAGTCCGGCAAGTGCGCATCTCGGTCCACCCCCGCCGCCGCTCGCTGCCCGAGCTGCGTCTCGGCAGCGAGGTCCAGGGACTGCAGACCAGCTCGGTCGCACTGGCCGCGCAGGGCGTTGCCGACGCGATGACCAGCGGGCTCGACCCGTCGCTGACCTTCGCCGAGTTCGTCACCGGCACCGCCAACGTGCTCGCCTGCAACGCCGCGCAGCGCATGGCGGCGAGCGAGACCCCGCAGTTCTCGCCGCTCTATCTCAAGGCCTCGACCGGGCAGGGCAAGACCCACCTGCTCCACGCGATCGGCCACGCCTATGCCGCCAACCGCCCGGGCGCGCGGATCTTCTACTGCTCGGCCGAGCGGTTCATGATCGAGTTCGTCCAGGCGATGCGCTCGAACGAGATGATCGAGTTCAAGGCACGGCTGCGCGGGTTCGACCTGCTCCTGGTCGATGACATCCAGTTCATCATCGGCAAGGCCAGCACGCAGGAGGAGTTCCTGCACACGATCGACGCGCTGATGAGCGCGGGCAAGCGCCTCGTCGTCGCCGCCGACCGCGCGCCGCAGGCATTGGACGGGGTCGAGCAGCGCCTGCTGTCGCGCCTGTCGATGGGCCTCGTCGCCGATATCGCCCCGGCCGACATTGAGCTGCGCCGCAAGATCCTCGAGCACCGCCTCGCCCGTTTCACCAGCAGCCACGTGCCGGCCGACGTGATCGAGTTCCTCGCTCGCACCATCAACCGCAACGTCCGCGAGCTGGTCGGCGGCCTCAACAAGCTGATCGCGTTTGCGCAGCTCACCGGCCAGCCGGTGTCGCTCCAGCTGGCCGAGGAGCAGTTGACCGACATCCTCTCGGCCAACCGACGCCGCATCACCATCGACGAGATCCAGCGCACGGTCTGCCAGTTCTACCGGGTCGACCGCACCGAGATGGCGAGCAAGCGCCGTGCCCGCGCCGTGGTCCGTCCGCGCCAGGTGGCGATGTACCTCGCCAAGGTGCTGACCCCGCGCTCCTACCCGGAGATCGGCCGCAAATTCGGCGGGCGCGACCACTCCACGGTGATCCACGCGGTCCGCCTGATCGAGGAACTGCGCACTCGCGACGCCGACATGGACGGCGACGTCCGCACCCTGCTGCGCCAGCTGGAGAGCTGAGCGGTTCCCTTGCCGGACGCGTTGCGCTAGGCGCTTCGGCAATGGCTCCCGATCTTCCCGCCACGTTCTGGCAGGCCGCCTTGCGCGGTCTTGCCGGCAAATGCCCGCGCTGCGGTGGCGGACCGCTGTTCGCGGGATGGCTGAAGCCGGTGGCGCACTGCCCGGCCTGCGCGCAGGACTGGAGCCACCAGCGCGCCGACGACTTTCCCGCCTACGTCTCGATTCTCGTGACCGGTCACCTGATGGCCCCGATCATCATCGCGCTGGTCACCGAGTTCGACCTCTCGACCCCGGTGCTGATGGCGATCGTGCTGGTGCTCGCCTCGGTGCTGATGCTCGGCCTGCTGCGTCCGGCCAAGGGCGCGATCATCGCGGCGCAGTGGTGGCACGGGCTCCACGGCTTCCGCAAGGAACGGCGGGCCGGGGCGGAATGAGCCTGCCCGCAGACCGCGTCGGGCGCTTCGCCCGCCACATCGTCCTGCCCGAAGTCGGCGGCGCCGGACAGGCGCGGCTCGCCGAAAGCCATGTCGTGCTGGTCGGGATGGGCGGAATCGGCAACCCGGCGCTGCAGTACCTTGCCGGCGCGGGCGTCGGGCGGCTGACCCTGATCGACGACGATACGGTCGATCTCTCCAACCTCCAGCGCCAGACGCTGTTCACGAATGCGGACGTGGGCCGGAGCAAGGCGCAAGTCGCGGCAGAATGGCTCGGGCGCTTCGACCCGGTCATTGCGGTCGACGCGCACGTCACGCGGATCGGGGCGGACAATGCAGGCGAACTGCTCGCCGGCGCCGACCTTGTGCTCGATGGCTGCGACAACTTCGCCACGCGGCTAGCGGTGTCCGACGCCTGCGTGGCGCTAGGCGTGCCGCTGACCAGCGCCGCGCTCGGGCGGTTCCAGGGGCAGGTCGCCAACTTCGCCGGGCATCTTCCGGGCGAGAGCTGCTATCGCTGCTTCGTCGGCGACGCGTTCGATGCCGAGGATTGCGACACCTGCGCCGCCGATGGGGTGCTCGGCGCGATGGTCGGGATGGTCGGCAGTTTCGCCGCGATGCACGCGATCCGCGTCCTGCTGGCGGGCGTATCCACGCTCGGCGACCCGCAGTGGGGCAAGCTTCACCTGTTCGACGGGCTGAAGCCCGAAATGCGCACGATGCGGATCGCGAAAGACGCCGAATGCCGGGGCAGTTGGGCCTAGAAGCTCGCGCCGTCGATGAAGCGGCGGGGCAGGTCTCGCCACAGCGCCGGCTCGAACATCCGCAGGTTCACGCCGACCTTCGCGTAGGCCGGGTCCACCGCCGTCCAGTGCGTGGTGCAGGCACAGACCGGGCAATGCCAGGTGTCGAGCGCGCCATCGCCTTGCCGGTACGCGACCTCGGCCCCCGCGGCGGAGAACAGCGCCGGATCGGTGTAATGCCAAAGTCCGGCGATGCGCCGGCAGATCGAGCAGTTGCACTCGGCCGCCTCGACCGGCGTGTCATCGAGCACGAGGCGAACGTGGCCGCAGTGGCAGCTGCCGTGGTGCGCGCTCATCGCAGCACTTCCTCGACCCATTGCGGCACGACCTGCGTCGCCGGGCCCAGCCGGCTCTCGTGGAACCAGCGCGAGCCCTGGCTTTCCTCGAGATTGAGTTCGAGCGTCCGCGCGCCGAGGTCCCGCGCGTTGCGGACGAAGCCCGCCGCCGGATAGACCGCGCCCGAGGTGCCGATCGAGACGAACAGGTCGGCCCGGCGCAGCGCGGCGAAAATCTCGTCCATCCGGTAGGGCATCTCGCCGAACCACACGACGTCGGGGCGCAGCGTGCGCGCGCTGCACACCGGGCAGGCCGGGCGGTGGATCAGCGGCGCGGTCCAGCGGCTACGCTCGTCGCAGGTCGTGCACCACGCGTTGAGGTGCTCGCCGTGCATGTGAAGCACGCGGGCAGCCCCGGCGCGCTCGTGGAGGTCGTCGACGTTCTGGGTGACGATCAGCAGTTCGCCGTCCCATTCGCGGTCGAGCTTCGCGAGCGCGTAGTGCGCCTCGTTCGGGGCCTTGGTCTGGATCGCCTCGCGGCGCATGTCGTAGAAGCGCAGGACGAGGTCGGGATCGCGCGCGAATGCCTCGGGCGTCGCCACGTCCTCGACCTTGTGCTGCTCCCACAGCCCACCGGCGCTGCGGAAGGTGTCGATCCCCGATTCGGCCGAGATGCCGGCGCCTGTCAG
Organism: Novosphingobium sp. FW305-C-111; assembly: GCF_058783565.1. Lineage (NCBI taxonomy): Bacteria > Pseudomonadati > Pseudomonadota > Alphaproteobacteria > Sphingomonadales > Sphingomonadaceae > Novosphingobium > Novosphingobium sp. FW305-C-111. The sequence goes on along the minus strand of NZ_JBYSYP010000001.1, from coordinate 271,573 downwards.
GATCACGATGTTGCGGAGTGAACTCACTTTGCCCGTCCGTCCTGAGCTTGTCGAAGGACCGCTTTTGGTTCAAGCGGCGCAGCAAGGGAAGGGCGGCCCTTCGACAAGCTCAGGGCGAACGGAGATTATCTGTGGCCAGGATTGGGATCATCGGGAGCGAGGGCCGCATGGGCCACGCGCTGGCAGAGGCGATCGCGGCGGCAGGCGAGACGTTGTCCGGCGGTATCGACAAGGGCGGTGATCCTCTCACGCTCGCTCGTGCCAGCGACGTTCTCGTCGATTTCTCCAGCCCGCACGCGCTCGAAGCCAACCTCGACGCGGCGGCCGAGGCCGGCATTCCGATCCTCGTCGGCACGACCGGGTTGGAAGAGCGCCATCATTTCCTTTGCGACGACGCGGCGCTGCGGACCGCGGTGCTCCAGACCGGCAACACCTCGCTCGGCGTCAACATGCTCGCACACCTCGTGCAGGAAGCCGCCGCCCGGCTGGGCGAGGATTGGGACATCGAGATCGCCGAGACGCACCACCGGATGAAGGTCGATGCGCCGTCCGGCACCGCGCTGCTGCTGGGCGAGGCGGCAGCGAAAGGGCGGGGAATCGCGCTCACCGACAATTCGGAGCGCGGCCGCGACGGAATTACCGGCAAGCGGGGGATCGGGGCCATCGGCTTCGCCTCGCTTCGCGGCGGCACGGTTGCCGGGGACCATACGGTCCATTTCCTCGCCGACAACGAACGGATCGCGCTCTCCCACCACGCCGAAAGCCGGATGATCTTCGCGCGCGGGGCGGTCCGCGCCTGCCAGTGGCTGCTGGGCAAGCCGGCCGGGCGGTACAAGATGGCGCAGGTCCTCGGCTTCTCGGAAGGCAGCCCGGGTTAGCCGCCCTGCCTCACGGCGAAGCACAATACCCGGCGGTTACCTCGGAATCCGAGCGAAACTGTTGAACCCGGGCATTCCCGTTGTATCAAGCCCCGAACAGTGAGGGGCCAATGCAGCGTTTCGATCCCGCGGGGGCAACCGCGCGGTTAGTCGACAGTCTCGGACCCTTGGCGCTCGACCGTGCCGAGGCCTATACCCGCAGTTCGAACCTGTTGCTGGTCATCGGTGCCGCAATCTGGGTCGCCGCGGCGTGGGCCATCGCCCGCTGGGGGCTGCTCGACCGGCTGGCGGAGCGCTGGTCGCGCCGCCCGCTGTGGCTGGCGACCTTCGGGGTCGCGGCGGTGTTCTTCGTCCTTGTCGACCTCATCCGCCTGCCGTGGATCGTCTTTGCCGACTGGTGGCACGAGCGCCGCTATGGCCTGTCGAGCCAGCCGCTCACCGACTTTCTCGGCCAAGCCGAGCTGAGCAGCATCGCCGAAGCGGTGATCGGCGGTGTCGTGATCGCGATCCTGTTCGGGGTGATCCGCCGCGCACCCCGGCGCTGGTGGGTGCCGGCGGGCGGGCTCACCGCGCTCAGCATCCTCGTCATGCTCCTGCTCGGGCCCACGCTGATCCAGGCGATGTTCAACCGCTACCAGCCCGTCCCGCCGGGGCCGGCCCGGGTCGAGCTTGAGCGGATCGCCGACCGCACCGGGATCCCGCACGACCGGATTTTCCAGTACGACGGCTCGCGCCAGAGCCAGACGTTCAGCGCCAACGTATCCGGGCTCGGATCTTCGGCGCGGATCGCGATTTCGGACGTGGCGCTGAAGCGCGCGACCATTCCGGAAATTCGCGTCCTGATCGCGCACGAGGCGGGGCATTACGTGCTGGGCCATATCTGGCGGCTGGTCCTGGTGCTGCCTCTGGTCGCGATGCTGGCGCTGGCCATCATCGACCAGGTGTACCCACGCATTGCCCGGTGGTTCGGGACCTCCGTGCCGCTGGGCCACCCCGCCAGCATCGCGGTGTTTGCCGCGCTCGTCCAGGTGCTGACGATGGTGCTCTCGCCGATCCCCAACACCATCACCCGACGGAGCGAAACCGCGGCCGACCGCTATGCGCTGGCCGCCACCAACGATCCCGACGCACTGGCCAGCGCGCTGCTGAAGACCGCCGAGTACCGCTATCCGCGCCCGTCGCCGTTCGAGGAAATGCTGTTCTACGACCATCCTTCGCTCGAACGGCGGATACGCATGGCGATGGAGTGGAAGGCCGCGCACTTGCCAGCCGGAGAGGCGCAGTCCACCACCGCGCCATGACCCGCGCCGAAATCTTCGAGTTCTTCCGCCGCCTCGCCGAGGCCAACCCGGACCCGCAGACCGAACTGGAATTCGGCAACACCTACCAGCTGCTGGTCGCAGTGGTGCTTTCCGCCCAGTCGACCGACGTGGGCGTGAACAAGGCAACGCGGGCACTGTTCCGCGATGTGCAGACCCCGGTGCAAATGGTCGCGCTGGGCGAGGAGGGGCTGAAGGACCACATCAAGACCATCGGGCTGTTCAACTCGAAGGCGAAGAACGTCATCGCCTTGTCCGACATTCTCGTGCGCGACTATGGCGGCGAGGTTCCGGCGGACCGCGACGTGCTCACGCAGCTCCCCGGCGTCGGCCGCAAGACCGCCAACGTGGTGATGAACTGCGCGTTCGGGGCAGAAACCTTCGCGGTCGACACGCACATCTTCCGCGTCGGGAACCGCACCGGCCTGGCGAAGGGCAAGACCCCGCTGGCGGTGGAGAAGCAGCTCGAGAAAAAGGTCCCCGAACCCTTCCGGGTCGGCGCGCACCACTGGCTGATCCTCCATGGCCGCTACGTCTGCAAGGCGCGCACGCCCGAATGCTGGCGCTGTGCCGTCGCCGACATTTGCCGCTACAAGGACAAGACCCCGGAACCGGGCAGTCCCGAGTCGGTTGCGAAGAAGGCCGCGGCGAAAGCGAAGGCAGCGATTGCCTCCAGACGCCCGGCCAAGGAGAGGTTGGCATGAACAAAGCCAGGATCGCCGCCGGAGCCAGCGCGCTCCTTCTCGCCAGCGGCTGCAGCATGCAGGAAGGCACAGGCCGCAATGGCCATGCCGAGGATGTTCCCGCAGCCAGGGTGCTCGGCGCGGCCGAGAGTTGCATCCCGATCGCATCGATCCAGGAAAGCCGCGTCCGCGACGACTGGACGATCGATTTCCGCACCGGCGGTAACAAGTGGTATCGCAACACCCTGCCGCACCGCTGCAACAGCCTCGGCTTCGAAAAGGCGTTTTCCTATTCGACCTCGCTCAGTCAGCTGTGCAGCACCGACATCATCACGGTGATTGCTAACACCGGCGGCGGGATCGACAGCCGCGGTTCGTGCGGCCTCGGCCAGTTCGTGCCGGTCGAACCGGCCAGGTAACGCACACCGCCTAGACCGTCGGGTCGAGATCCAGCCCCTGCTTGCCGCCGGCCGGGGTATGGCTCGGCATGTGGGGCGGCTCGATGGCATCGGGTTCGGGCTTTTCGAGCATGCCTTCCCACTTGGTGATGACCGAGGTCGCCACCGCGTTGCCGACGACGTTGGTGGCTGAGCGGCCCATGTCGAGGAACTGGTCGATCCCGAGGATCAGCGCGATTCCCTCCACCGGCAGGCCGAACTGGCTGAGCGTCGCCGCGATCACGACGAGGCTCGCGCGCGGTACGCCGGCGATGCCCTTGCTCGTCACCATCAGCGTCAGCAGCATCAGCATCTGCGTGCCAAGCGACAGGTCGATGCCGTACGCCTGCGCGATGAAGATTGCGGCAAAGCTCATGTACATCATCGAGCCGTCGAGGTTGAAGCTGTAGCCCAGCGGCAGGATGAAGCCGGAAACGCGCCGCGGCACGCCGAATCGGTCAAGCTGCTCGAACAGCTTGGGCAGCGCAGCTTCCGAGCTCGCGGTCGAGAACGCCAGCAGCAGTGGCTCGCGGATGTAGCGGACCAGCGTGACGATCCGCCCGCGCAGGAACACTGCGCCGATCCCGATCAGCAGGACCCACAGCAGGAACAGCCCGAAATAGAACTCGCCGATCAGCACGCCATAGGTGACGACGATCCCCAGCCCCTTGGTCGCGACGACCGAGGCGATGGCTCCGAAAACGGCAAAGGGGGCAAAGCGCATCACGTAGTCGGTGATCTGGAGCATGACCTCGGTCAGCGCCTCGCACCCGCGCACCAGCACCGCGCCCTTCTCTCCGATCGCGGAGAGGGCGACGCCGACGAACAGCGAGAACACCAGGATTTGGAGGATATGATTCTGCGCCATCGCGTCGAACGCGCTGGTCGGGAAGATCTCGAGCACGAAGTGGCGGAACGTGAACTCCCCGGTGGCCAGCTCGCCGACCTTGGCCGCGTCGTGCAGTTCTAGGCCGACACCGGGCTTGAACAGGTTGACCAGTACCAGGCCGAGACTGAGCGAGAGCAGGCTGGCGGTGACGAACCACGCCAGAGCCTTGCCGCCGATCCGCCCGAGCACGGTCGAATCGCCCATTCCGGCGATGCCCGTGACGATCGTCGCAAACACCAGCGGGGCGATGATCATCTTGATCAGCTTGAGGAACACGTCGGGCAGCAGCTTCAGGTAATCCGCCGTGCGGGGGATATCGAGGCTGGTCGAGACGTTGAGGAAGTAACCGACGACGAGGCCCAGGACCATGCCGACAAGGATGTAAAGGGTCAGGCGCCGCGCCACGTATTGCTCCCAAGCGAAACTTTGTTGCAGGGGAGACTAAACGGCCCGGAGGGATCGGGCAATGCCACCCGCCAATCAAAGCCGCCCGTCCTGAGCTTGTCGAAGGACTGTCCTTTTTCCTTGCCCGCCATTCCAAGAAGTGCGGTGCTTCGACAAGCTCAGCACAGACGGAAATGGGGTCGAATGCCTACCCGCATTGCGCCTTGTGCAGCAGCTTCTGGTCGGCGAGCACCAGCGCCATCATCGCCTCGACCACCGGCACCCCGCGAATGCCGACGCAGGGGTCGTGGCGGCCCTTGGTGAACAGCTCGGCCGCGTTGCCATCGCGGTCGATGGTCGGCATCGGGGTGAGGATCGAGCTGGTCGGCTTGAACGCGACGCGGACCACCACCGGCTGCCCGGTCGAGATGCCCCCGGCGATCCCGCCGGCGTGGTTTTCGGTGAAGACCGGACCGTTATCGCCGGGGCGCATCGGGTCGGCATTGCACTCCCCGGTGTTCGCGGCGGCGGCGAACCCGTCGCCGATCTCGACGCCCTTGACCGCATTGATCCCCATCATGGCGTGGGCGAGCTCGGCATCGAGCTTGGCATAGAGCGGCGCGCCCCAGCCGGCGGGGACGCCGGTCGCCGCGCATTCGACGACGGCCCCCAGCGAGGAGCCGGCCTTGCGGGCGTCGTCGACGAGCTTCTCCCACCGGGCCGCGGCCGCCGCATCCGGGCAGAAGAACGGGTTGCGGGCGATCTCCGCGGCGTCGAAATTCGCAGGATCGATTCCATCGCCGCCGATCGCGCTGACGTAGCCGAGGATCGACACCTCCGGGATCACCAGCCGCGCCACCGCGCCCGCCGCGACCCGGCTGGCCGTTTCGCGCGCCGAGGACCGCCCGCCGCCGCGATAGTCGCGAAAGCCGTACTTGGCGTCATAGGCGTAGTCGGCGTGGCCCGGGCGATAAGCCTTGGCGACGTCGCCATAGTCCTTGGAGCGTTGGTCGACGTTCTCGATCATCAGGCTGATCGGCGTGCCGGTGGTCCGGCCCTCGAACACGCCCGAGAGGATGCGGACCTGGTCGGGCTCCTGCCGCTGGGTAGTGAAGCGCGACTGGCCGGGGCGGCGCGCGTCGAGGAACGGCTGGATCTCCGCTTCCGACAGCATCAGGCCCGGCGGGCACCCGTCGACCACCGCGCCGATCGCGGGGCCGTGACTTTCCCCCCAGGTGGTGAAGCGGAAGACGTGTCCGAAGCTGTTCAGGCTCATGGGGGTGCGCTTTGTCGGATTGGCGCGGAAAAGTCTACAATTGCGCCTTGCCCACCCCTAACCCCTCCCGCCTGCGGGAGGGGGACCGGGTGCGCGACCTGGCGAGATAGTGCGTAATTGCTCCCCTCCCGCAGGCGGGAGGGGTCGGGGGTGGGCCCGAGGTTCACGCAGCGCTATAGGGTGTCCGATGTTCCTCGTCGTCTTCCGCAACCGCAAGCGCGCCGACATCGACGCCGCCGCCTACGCCGCCGATGCCGAGGCGATGGAAGCGCTTGCCTGGACCCAGCCCGGGTTCCGCGCGTTCAAGAGCTACACGGCCGAGGACGGTGAAGTCGTCGCGATCTCCGAATGGGACAGCGAGGACGCCGCGCTCGGCTGGCGGCGCGTCGCCGCCCACGCCGCGGTTCAGGCGAAAGGGCGCGAGGCCTATTACGAAAGCTACACCCTGTTCGCAGGGACCCCGACCCGCATCCACCATTTCCCGGACGACACGCAATGAGCATCACCCTCTACGGCATCCCCAACTGCGACACGGTCAAGAAGGCGCGCAACTGGTTGGACGCATTGCGGCTCGACTACACCTTTTACGACTACAAGAAGTCGGGCGCCGACGAGGCGCACCTGCGCCGCTGGATCGACGAGGCGGGCTGGGAGAAGGTGCTCAACCGCGCCGGCACCACGTTCCGCAAGCTGCCGGAGGCCGACAAGCTGGACCTTGATGCCGACAAGGCCATCGCGCTGATGCTGGCCCAGCCGTCGATGATCAAGCGGCCGATCGCGGAGTATGGCAATGAGGATGGCCGCGGCCTGCTCGTCGGTTTCGACGAACAGCGCTGGTCTACCGCGCTTTCGGGTGAGTTGACCTGACCGGCGCTATCGCGCACCCGCGAATCGTGTTACTGACACTTTTGTGAGCAAGCCGCATCTTTTCGCCATCGCCGTCGATCCCGCCGACATCGACTTCATGGGGCATGTCAACAATGCCAGCTACTTGCGCTGGGTGCAGGACGCGGTGATCGATCACTGGCGCGCGCTCGCGCCGGCCGAGGCGGTCGCGGCCCACCTGTGGGTCGCGCTCAAGCACGAGATCACCTACCGCCGTCCGACCTTCCTCGACGACGTGGTGATCGCCCACGTCATCCTCGAAAAGGTCCAGGGCGCGCGGGCGTTCTATGAAACCGTGATCAAGCGCGGCGAGGAAGTGCTCGCCGAGGTCAAGTCGAGCTGGTGCTGCGTCGATGCCCAGACGCTTCGCCCCGCCCGGCTTGCCCGGGACCTGATCGACCGCTTCCTTCCCGGCGCGGAGGCTGCTCAGCCGGGATAACCGGCCAGCTGCATCATCACGTCGCTGCGCACCTGGTTCTGCTTCTCGCGGACCATCCCGGGGATCCGGAACGCATCGATCACCACCCAGACGAACCCGACCAGTACGAAGTACGACAGGATCTGGAGGATCGCGGTCCCCGGCTTGCCGAGGTAGAAGCGGTGCGCGCTGACGAACCACAGGAAGAACCACAGGACATAGGCCGCGCCGGTGCTCGGCGTCTCGTTGGCGACGCGCGCCTCGACGAGAGTCAGTTCGGCGGTGGTCAGTGCCATCGGTTCAGTCCCCTTTGCGCGTTGCCGTGACGATGTAGTTGAGCGCGGTGTTGTCCGACAAGTGCAGTCCCTTGCCCGGGGTCCAGGCGATGCCCATCGGGTTGCCCATGACCAGCCCCGCATCGCCCAAGAGGTCATGCAGTTCGACCGGCGTCACAAAGTCGTCCCAGTGATGGGTGCCGCGCGGGATCATGCCGGTGCGCTCCGCCCCCTCGACCATCAGCAGGCGCGAAGCGGTGGTGCGGTTGGGGGTGGAGAGGATCATCATCCCACCCGGCGCGAGCGACGCCGCAAGCGCGGCGATGAAGGCGGGCTTGTCGGCGACGTGCTCGATCACCTCCATCGCGGTGACGAGGTCGAACTGGCCGAGCCCGAGCGCGGCGAGGTCGCCGTGGATGTAGAAGACTGTGCCCGAAAGCCCCTCCCCTTCAGGGGAGGGGTTGGGGTGGGGGCTGTCGGTTGTCGCAGCGCTTGCCGGAGAAACCCCGCCCCCGGCCCCTCCCCTGAAGGGGAGGGGGGAAAGCAGCCCCGCGCCATCAGCGTGGACCTTGGCCGCGGCAATGTTTTCCGCCGCGGCATCCACCCCGGTGACCGACGCGCCGAGCCGGGCCAGCGGCTCGCACAGCAGCCCTGCGCCGCAGCCGACGTCGAGCGCGCGCTTGCCCGAAAGCGGCCGAACAGACGTCGCCGCATCCGGCCAGTGCATGTCGATCGCCTCGCGGACAAAACCCAGCCGCACCGGGTTGAGCCGGTGGAGCATCGCAGAGGAACCCTTCGGATCCCACCACTCCGCGGCGAGCTTGCCGAAGTGCGCGGCCTCCTCCGGGCGGATCGTCGCCGGGCTCATCGTGGTTGCATTGCTCATGCGACGTTCCTAAAGCGCCCACGCCGCGCGGTCGAGGGCCGGGCGGGCAAGATTCTTTCGTTGTTTGGGAGCCTTTCGCGTGGCCCGCATCGTGATGAAGTTCGGCGGCACCTCGATGGCGGGGACGGAGCGCATCCGCCGCGTCGCGCGGATCGTCCAGCGCCAGCAGGCCGCCGGGCACGAAGTTGCGGTGGTCGTCTCGGCCATGGCCGGCGAGACCGACCGGCTGGTCAACTTCTGCCGCGAGGCCCACGCGCTCTACGATCCCGCCGAATACGACGTGGTCGTGGCGAGCGGCGAACAGGTCACCTCGGGCCTCCTCGCGCTCCACCTCCAGGCGCTCGGCTGCAAGGCGCGCTCGTGGCTCGGCTGGCAGCTGCCGATCCGGACCAGCGAGAGCCACGCCAAGGCACGGATCGACGATATCGATTCCGAAGCGCTGATGGCCTCTATGGCGCGCGGCGAGATCGCGGTGATCCCCGGCTTCCAGGGCCTGTCCGACGACAACCGCGTCACGACGCTCGGCCGCGGCGGCTCCGACACTTCGGCGGTCGCGGTGGCGGCTGCGGTCAAGGCCGATCGCTGCGACATCTACACCGACGTCGACGGCGTCTACACCACCGATCCCCGCATCGTCGCCAAGGCGAAGAAGCTGAAGCAGGTTACCTACGAGGAAATGCTCGAGCTGGCCTCGGTCGGCTCGAAGGTCCTGCAGACCCGCTCGGTCAGCCTCGCCATGAAGGAAGGCGTGCGCGTGCAGGTGCTCTCATCATTCATCGACGACGATGCCCCGGCGGCGGATACCATCCCCGGCACGATGATCGTCAGCGACGAGGAACTGGAAGGAAGCGACATGGAACGCCAGCTGATCACCGGCATCGCCGCCGACAAGAACGAGGCGAAGATCACGCTGACCCGCGTGGCCGACCGTCCCGGCGCGGTTGCCTCGGTGTTCGGCCCGCTTGCGGCGGCCTCGATCAACGTCGACATGATCATCCAGAACGTCGCCAAGGACAAGGGCGAGACCGACGTCACCTTCACCGTCCCTGCCGCCGACCTTGCGCGCAGCCAGGCGCTGCTCGAAGGGCACAAGGAAACGATCGGCTATTACCGGATGATCGCCGACAGCAAGGTCGCCAAGATCAGCGTCGTGGGTGTGGGCATGCGCAGCCACGCCGGGGTCGCCAGCACGATGTTCAAGGCGCTGGCGGACCGGGGCATCAACATCCTCGCCATCTCGACCAGCGAGATCAAGGTTTCGGTGCTGATCGACGAGGACGCCACCGAACTCGCGGTGCGCGTGCTCCACACCGCTTACGGGCTCGACGGGGAATAAAAGGAAACCCCGCCTCTGCGAGAAAGCGGAGGCGGGGTCCCTGCGACCCGAAGGGCTGGAGCCCCTTCGAGAAATGAACTTTGGATAAGCCCCCTACCTGATGGTAGCGCGCCGCGAAAGAGCATGTTTCGGGTCACTGTCAGCGGCTGATCCGATCAATGCTTGCCGCCCGCCCGGTGCTCGCCTAAGCGCGCCGGCCATGACCAGCACGCCCAAGACGAGCCACCTGATGCAACGCGGCGCCGAATTTCTCGGCAGCGAGCACGCGATCCTCTGCGGCGCGATGAGTTGGGTGTCGGAGCGCAACCTCGTCGCCGCGATCAGCAACGCCGGCGGTTTCGGGGTGATCGCCTGCGGGGCGATGACGCCCGAATTGCTCGACCAGGAGATTGCCGGGACCAAGGCGCTGACGAGCAAGCCGTTCGGCGTCAACCTCATCACCATGCACCCGCAGCTGTTCGATCTGATCGCGGTCTGCGCCCGCCACCGGGTCGGCCACGTCGTGCTCGCGGGCGGCATCCCGCCCAAGGGTTCGGTCGAGGCGCTCAAGGCGTTCGACGCGAAAGTGATCGTCTTCGCGCCGACGCTGGCGCTCGCCAAGAAGCTGTTCCGCTCGGGCGCCGACGCGCTCGTCATCGAGGGTTCGGAAGCCGGCGGGCACATCGGCCCCGTCGCGACGAGCGTGCTCGCGCAGGAATTCCTGCCCGAACTGGCCGCCGACCATCTCGTCTTCGTCGCCGGCGGGATCGGCCGCGGCGAGGCTATCGCCGGCTATCTCGAGATGGGTGCGGCGGGGGTCCAGCTCGGCACCCGCTTTGCCTGCGCCAGCGAATCGATCGCTCACCCGGCCTTCAAGAAGATGTTCTTCCGCGCCAACGCCCGCGACGCCGTCGCCAGCGTCCAAGTCGACCCGCGCCTGCCGGTGATCCCGGTCCGCGCGCTCAAGAACAAGGGCACCGAGGAGTTCACCGCCAAGCAGATCGAGGTCGCCCGCCTGCTCGACGAGGGCGCGGTCGACATGGCGGCCGCCCAGCTCGAGATCGAGCACTTCTGGGCCGGCGCGCTTCGCCGCGCGGTCATCGACGGCGATGTCGAGAACGGCTCGGTCATGGCCGGGCAGTCTGTCGGCATGGTCACGAAGGAAGAGCCCGTCGCGGCGATCATCGCCGAACTGCTGGCCGAGAGCGAAGCCGCGCTGTCGCGGCGCTAGTCTTCGGGGATCGGACGCGGCGGCCTGATCGCGAGAAACAGGCTCAGCGCGATCAGCGTGCCCCACGCGATCGTGTTCGGATAGACGAGGCCATGCGGCGCGACCACCGTCGCCACCGTTGCCCAGGCCGCGCTTACGGCAATGATCGCGCCCGCGAGTCGGCGGATACCGCCTGCGCGCATGTGCAGCGCGCCGAGCATGGTCATCACGAACCCCAGCAGCAGGAACTTGACCCGCACCGCCGGGTACAGCTGGCCGATCAGCTCCACCGTGCCGGGATAAGTGTCGGCGAGGATGGCGAGGCGGCTGTTCTCCCACCAGTCGGCCAGCATCGCCGTGCCAACCATCGCCGCCAGCACCTGGATCGCCCGTGCCGTCCTCCGGCTGCGCTCGCCCAACTGGGCATAGAGCGCGAGGATGAGGAACAGCCCGTACGCCGGGATGAACGCGAGGTTGTCGAGACGGAGCGCTTCGCGCTGCGCCACGAGCTGGGCGTCGCGGCAGTCCGGAGGGAACAGCGATGCGGCCTGCGAGGGACGCGCGACCAGCTCGAACGCGAGGATCGGGTCCTCGTGGGACTTGCACGCATCGATCCCCTCGATCCTGCCGAAGCTCAGGGAGATCAGCGCGACGGCTAGCCCCGCCGCGCCAGCCAGCCGCCACAGCCAGATGCGCCGGTCACCGCTCATGCTTCGAGCTCGATGTCCCAGTACAGCCAGTCGCGCCAAGAATCGTGAAGGTAGTTCGGCGGGAAGCTGCGCCCGCGTTCCTGGAGTTGCCAGTTGGTCGGACGGATCGGCTCGACCCCAAGCTGCATTCCGGCCTGGCGCGGCGTGCGCCCGCCTTTCTTGAGGTTGCACGGCGCGCAGGCGGCGGCGACGTTTTCCCAGGTGGTGCGTCCGCCGAGCCTGCGCGGGACGACATGGTCGAAGGTCAGGTTGTCGGGGCTGCCGCAGTACTGGCAGGCGAAACGGTCGCGCAGGAACAGGTTGAAGCGGGTGAAGGCGGGAAACTCGCTCGGCTTCACGTACTGGCGCAGCGCGATGACCGAGGGAATCTTCATGTCGAGCGAGGGGCTGTGCACCTCGCGCTCATACGTCGCGACGATGTCCACCCTCTCGAGGAACACCGCCTTGATCGCGGTCTGCCACGGCCACAGGCTCAGCGGATAATAGCTGAGCGGGGTGTAATCGGCGTTGAGGACCAGCGCCGGACAACTGGAAAGATGGCGACTCTCGTCGCCCGGATTGGCCCGCGCCGCGGCGGCCCGCTCGATCAGCGCCTTATGGTACATGGCTCCGCCCGGTCATCGACCGGGATGTGGCAGCGCGGCGTGACGACTTGGTGACGCATGGCCGGGAAAGGACCACCAAGGCCCGGTTGCGTCAAGGGGGAGCCATACGGGGTTTCCACAGGGCTTACAGCAGCGAGCCTTGCGCCGGTGGCGGATCGGACACTTCGACCTCGTGCATCAGCGCGTCGGCCAGCGCACACTGCATCGCCGCCGCGGCCGGGCCGTCGGCGGTCATCCAGCGGTTCGCGGCCTCGGCGTCCGCGAGGATCACCGGCATCGCCTTGGGATGGACCCGCCCGACCACGCCGTTGGCCTCGCACGTGAGGAAGGCATAGCGCGGCCCGTCCGTGGTCGGCCGCCACAGCCCGGCAAAGGCGAACAGCGGCTGATCCCGCAGCGCGAACCAGTGCTTTGTCTTGCGCCCCGTCGCCGGATCGGGCGCCGCAGACCATTCGGAGAACTCCGTCACCGGGACCAAGCACCGCCGCGCCGGATCGGCCAGCGCATGTCGCCACATCGGCGAGGCAAGGTTGCGGATGTTGGTGATCGGCCGCTTCACTTCGCCGAACCCCGGCCAGCCCCAGCGCATCATCTCCAGTCGCCGCGGTGCGCCGGCCTCCGCGCCTGCAACGAGCACCGGGGCGCTGTAGTCCGGGAAAATCTCGTGGAAGGCCGGCAGGTTGAGCCCGCCCGTCGCCACCGGCGCGAACAGCTGCGCGATGGCTTGCGGGTTGCTGGTCATGCGATACAAGTTGCACATAGCAATGGACTCGCGTGGAGAGAGAACGATGGCCACCCAGCTCAAGCGCAATATCGACTGCAGCGAAGCCGAATGGAAGGTCCGCCAGGAACTGGCCGCCTGCTACCGCATCTTCGACATGCTCGGCTGGTCGGAATCGATCTACAACCACATCTCGGTGAAGGTTCCGGACGAGGAAGGCGCGTTCCTCATCAACCCCTACGGCCTGCTCTATTCCGAGGTCTGCGCCTCGAACCTCGTCAAGATCGACATCGAGGGCAACAACCTCGACGGCAGCCCTTATCCGGTGAACAAGGCGGGCTTTACCCAGCATTCCTATTTCCACGACAAGGTGCCGTGGGCCCACGCGATCTGCCACACCCACACGACCGCGACGATGGCGGTGTGCTCGCTGGAAGGCGGGCTCCAGCCGCTGAACTTCTACGCCTGCAACTTCGCCGGGCGGCTCGGCTATCATGACTTCGAGGGGGTCACCGTGCGCTCGGAAGAGGCCGAGCGGCTGCTCGAGAACCTTGGCGACAAGCGCATCCTGATGCTGAAGAACCACGGCCCGGTCATCCTCGGGCGCTCGATCCCCGAAATCTTCCTGATGCACTGGAGCCTGCAGCGCGCGTGCGAGATCCAGCTGGCGACGATGGCCGCGGGCCAGCCGCTGGTCGTCCCGGACGAGGTCATCGAGGTCCACCAGCGCGACCTGAACCAGGTCTCACTCCCCGGCGGCCCCGGCGCGGCCGACTTCGCCGCCTGGACCCGCAAGCTCGACCGGGTGGACCGCAGCTGGCGCGATTGATGTTCCTGCAAGCCACCTTCGTCATTGCGAGGAGCGTAGCGACGAAGCAATCCAGCGGTTTCCGCAACCTCTCTGGGTTGCTTCGGCCTGCGGCCTCGCAATGACGATTCCGGTGCGCGGTGAATTGCTCTAGGACAGGTCCATGAGCCGCCTCACCGTCAACGACCGGCCCGTCCAGTTCCGCATGGACGCGGACACGCCGCTCCTGTTCGCGCTGCGCGATGCGGCAAACCTCACCGGGACCAAGTACGGCTGCGGCACCGGTGACTGCGGCGCCTGCACCGTGATCGTCGATGGCGAGGCGCTGCATTCGTGCACGCTGACGCTGGCCGAGGCCGAAGGCCGCTACGTCACCACGATCGAGGCGCTGTCGGCAGACCGCTCGCACCCCGTCCAGCAGGCGCTGGTGGCGGAGCAGGCGATCCAGTGCGGGTTCTGCACGCCCGGGATCGTCATGACCGCCGCCGCGCTGCTCGCGCGCAACGCCAATCCCTCGGACGATGAGATCCGGCAGGCGCTGACCAACCTGTGCCGCTGCGGGGTCTACCCGCGGCTCGTTCGCGCCGTCCAGCGCGCCGGGCGGATCATGCGGCGCGAGGAGACGGTCGATGCCGCCCCGCCGCCGCGGGTCGACCGGAACGACGCAGCCCGCGCCGTTCCGGCCATCGCGCCACGCCCTATATCTTCAGCTTCACCGTAAGCCGCGCATTCAGCGGCTCGCCGGTGGAGATGTTGTTGTCGGTGTGGGCGGCCGGGAAGTAGTCCTCGTCCAGCAGGTTCTCGACATTGAGCTGTAGCGAGAGCCGGTCGGAGAGGTCGAAAAACACCGCGGCATCGACCCGCGTATAGGCGGGCAGGGTCACCCCGTTGCTGATCGTGGCGAAGCTCGACGACTGGTGGGTCACGCCAAGGCCCAAGCCCAGGCGCGGGGTCAGGTCATAGCGGCTCCATGCGGAGAACTGGTGCTTGGGCAGCTGGGCCAGCCGGCGTCCGGCAGGCGCGGCGGTCGTTGCCGAGCGAACCTCACCGTCCTGGCGGGTGTAACCGAGGCTGACCTGCCATTGCGGGAGGATGCGGCCGGCCACTTGCAGCTCGACGCCTTTCGTCCGGGTCTTGCCCGATAGCTCGGCGAACCCGGTCACCGGATTGTTGAAGCGCGAATTCTCGCGGTCGAGCTGGTAGACGGCGGCAGTCAGCGCTAGTTGCGGAACCGGCTCCCACTTCACGCCCGCTTCCAGGTTCTCGAACTGCTCGGGTGCCAGGGTGGCTTGGGTCGCGTCGAGCCCGCCGAACTGGTCGCCCGACTGCGGCAGGAAAGTGCGGGTGAAGCTGCCGTAGAGGCTCAGGTTCGCCTGCGGTTTCAGCACCACCCCGAAGCGCGGCGACCATTTGCGGTCGGTGCGTGTGGCGCCGACTCCGTTGATGGCATTGCGCCCGGTGATGCGGAACTCGTCGTAGCGGACCCCGGCGATGACCTGGAGGAACTCGGCCAGTTCGACCTGGTCCTGGATATAGGCGGACAGCGTGGTCACCCCGGTGCGGTTGTCCGTCACCAATGGGCCGAAGGTGAAGGCGGGCGGGCTGATCCGCTCGGCCAGGTCGACCGAGCCGTTGTTGGTGTTGCGGCGGGTGTTGTGGGTGTCCTGGTCGCTGGCCTCGATCCCGGCGAGCAGGGTGTGGCCGATGCCGCCGGTATCACCGGTCCAGACGAGGTTCGCTTGGCCGACCCAGCTATCCCGCAAGGTGCCGCTCTGGTAGCCGGACAGCGGCACCGTGCGCGGGCCCGAGGCAGGGATGACGACCGCGCCGCCGGGATAGATGTTGGCATAGAACTTGTCGGTGTGGCTGTACTGGCCGAGCACGTTGAACGACAGGTTGTCGCTCAGTTCGTGGTCGATCCGCGCCTGCCCGATATGCGCTTCGACTTTCGCGGTGTTGATGTCGGCGCGGCCGAAGAAGGTGTCGTCGAAACCGGTCAGCGGCCGCCCGGCGAGCGACGGCACGCCGCGGTCGGTGACCCGGCGATCGTCGTCGTAGTTGTAGGACAGCTCGATGCGGGTGGCCTCGCCCGGTTCGATGGCCACAGTCGGATTGAGGCCGATAAAGCGACCTTCGAAGTCCTGGCGGTGGTTGTCGAATTCCTCGTAGGTCGCGTTGAGCCGGGCGGCGGCATTGGCGGCCAGCGGCTGGTTCCAGTCGGCCGCGAGTGCGAAGGCGCCGAAGCTGTCGACGTTGCCGGTGAGCAGGCCCTTGGCTTCGTCGAAATCAGGGGTCTTGCTCACCCGGTTGATCACCCCGCCGCCGCCGCCCCGGCCGAACAGCAGGGCATTGGGGCCCTTGAGCACTTCGACCCGTTCGATGTTGTAGAGCGAGCGGTAGTACTGCGTGTCGTCGCGCAGCCCGTCGAGGTAGAAGTCGGCGGTGGTGTTCTGGCCGCGCAGGTTGATCTGGTCGCGGTGCCCCTCGCCTTGGCCGAGCACGACGCCCGGGACATAGCGCAGCGCCTCGCCGAGCTGGGTGATGCCCTGGTCGTCGAGCTGTTCGCGGGTCAGCACGGTGACGCTCTGGGGGACGTCGATCAGCGGGGTCGGGGTCTTGGTGCCATTGGCATCGATGGCGCGGTAGCCGTCGTTCTGGCCGGTCACGACGATCACGGGTTCGGCGGCAGCATCTTCGGCCTGCGCGGCCACGGGGATCAGTGCGGCACCGCTCAGCAGGGCAAGGGCGAGCGGGCGGTGGAATGACGACAAGACAGATCCCCTAATTGCGAACAACTCTCAATAGCGAATTGGCTGCTATTGCGAATCGTTCGCATTGACAAGGATCAAATTGAGAAAAAATATCGCCGCGCTAGAGCGATGGCGCATTCTCACGGTGGAGCAGGGCATGAAGGCGACGATCTGGCACAACCCGAACTGCGGCACTTCGCGCAAGACGCTGGCAATCCTCGAGGAAACGCCGGGGGTGGACGTGACCGTGGTCGAATACCTGAAGAACCCGCCCAGCGCCGAAAAGCTCGCCCAGCTCTATCGCGATGCCGGGATCACCCCGCAGCAGGGCCTGCGCACCCGCGGCACGGATGCGACCGAGCGCGGGTTGCCGGAAGCCGATGATGCCACCGTGCTCGCCGCGATGGCCGCGGAGCCGATTCTCATCGAGCGCCCGCTGGTCGAAACCGACAAGGGCGTGCGCCTCTGCCGGCCGCAGGAGGTGGTGCGGGAGATCCTGTAAACGCTGTCCTACACGCGCCGGATTTGCGATGACGGCCTGCGACGCTCTTTCCCATCGTCGATCACCGGTCCTACGCGGGGAGAGGGCGTTTTCCTCGCCCGTGTAACCTACCCGGCTTACGGCAAGCTCTTGGAATTGTGAAAAAGATGCAGGTGACACGGTGTCACCCAGTGTCACCCGGCAAACGTCAGAAGGGCAGCAGCGGCCCCGCGAAGATCAGCGCCAGCGCACAGCCGAGCACCGTCCCGGCGCGCAGGATTTCCTCCAGCGGCGGAAGCTCGGGCATGTGGAATCGGGCGAGCGCGAGGTCCATGGCGCGAGAGTGCGCCGCGAGGTCCTAACACCGGGTAAAGATCAGCCGCGTTCCGCCAGCCACTCGTCGAGCGCGGCGAGGCACTCGCGGGCAAGCAGCATCGACCGCTCCGGGCTCCAGCCCTGCGCGGCGCAGGGCAAGTCGTCGTTGTCCTTGAACGGCATTTCCAGCGTCATCGACACCGCGCCGAAGCGCTCGGCGAGCTGGTTGGTGCTCATTGCCAGGTTGGCCCGACCGGCGGGCGCCACCGGATAGCCGCGCCGGGTCTGGAAGTCAGGCGTGCGCCGCTCGAGGATCGCCTTGTAGCGGTCGTATCCGCCCTGCAGCGCCTCGCTCCACGACGGAATGCCCTCGAACCCGGCGAGGAACACGTGCGGGATAGCCTCGTCGCCGTGCACGTCCATCGCGAAGTCGACGCCGGTCTGGTCCATCGCATCGCGGATCGCCACCACTTCGGGCGAGCGCCCGTGGGTCGGCTCGGCCCACTCGCGATTTAGGTTCACTCCCGCGGCGTTGGTCCGCAGATGCCCGCGCCGCGAGCCGTCGGGGTTGGCGTTGGGGACCACGTGGAAGCGGCACTTCTGCCGGAGCCGCCGGGCGTGCGGGTCGGCCGGATCGGTCAGCATCTCGAGCGCGCCTTCCATCCACCACTCGGCCATCGTCTCGCCGGGGTGCTGGCGGGCATAGAGCCAGACCTGGAACGGCCCCTCGCCAAGCTCGAGGCAGTCGATCGGCTGGCCATCGAGGCTGGTCCCGAGCCTGCGATAGGTAACCCCCTCGCTCCCCGCCGCGTCGGCGACGAGGTCGTGGTGCCGCTCCATCGAGTACGGCGCGAAATAGGCGAACCACGCCGAATCGCCCGCGGGAGTGCAGGTGATGGTCAGCGTTCCGCCATCTTCGCCGCGGTCATAGGCAGTGTCGCACCGCCCCCAGAACTCGCGGTCCTCGGACACCACCGCACGGTAGCCGGGCCAACCGTCGGGATAGGCAGAGCGGCCCAGCCCGGTAATCTTCAGCGTCAGTGTCCGCCCCGCTGCCCCGGAGACGCGGAAGTGGAACCACTGGAAGAAGTCCGATTCGTTGTCCTTGCGGATCGCGAGGCGCGCGGTGGCACCTTCGACCGAGAGAACTTCGATGTTGCCGGCGTCGAACGCGGCGTCGATGGCGATGAGGCTTTCGGTCATTTGACCGAGATAGTGTCACCCGACTTGCCGGGGAAGCCCGCAAACAGCGCGCGCGCCAGCTTGTCCGCCGCAACGTCCGGATCGGCGTCCTTCGACTTGGACTTCACGGTCTGCTCCGCCCGGCCTTCCCACAGCGGCTGGCCGGTCGTCTTGTCGCGGATGGTCACGAACAGGGTCGTCTCGGTCAACTCGGCCGGCTTGCCCGACAGGTCGATGCCGATGCCAAGCCCGACGCCGCTGCCATAGCCGCCCGTCGAGCCGCCGACGCCGACGCTGACCCCGCCGCGGTTGCGCTCCGGCCGCCACGAACGGCGCTCGACCCGGACTTCGGCAATCTTGTCGGAGGCGCCGTCGGCAGCGGCGGTGAAGCCGGGACCGGGCAGAGCCCGCTCCACGGCGCTCAGCCATACCCGGCTTTCGAGCGATGCGGCATCGCTGCCCGGTGCGGGCACCACCGCGATCGCGGCGCGGTCGAGGCGGGCCAGGGTCTCGGGCGTATGGAAACGGGTGACTTCGACGCCCTTGGCTGCGGCCGGAGCCGCTGATGCCAGCAGCGCCGCGCCGGCGAGAAGCGGAAGATGGGCAAAACGCATCGTCTGGGTTCCTGTTGCAGTTCACCGGTCTCGCGCAGTTGCACGGGTGCCGCAATGTCATTTGGTCGGGAAGGTGGAGGCGATTTAGCCGCCAGTGGCTTGAGGGGCGCTGAACGGGCATGAAAATTCCGCCATTGCGGACTATGCCGCTGCCAAACTGCCATGCGCTGCTGCTAGGCAGCGAGCGACCACTCCTCTCCCAAGGTGATTCGATGCCCGTTCCCGTCCTCGTTACCGGCGGCGCCGGCTACATCGGCAGCCACGCCGTCCTCGCGCTCAAGGATGCCGGGTGGCCGGTCGCGGTGATCGACAATCTCGTCACCGGCTTCCGCTGGGCGGTGCCCGATGACGTGCCGTTCTACCAGGGCGACATCGAAGACGGCGACCTCCTCGCCCGGATCTTTGCCGAACAGGGGACGAAGGCGGTCATGCACTTCGCCGGATCGATCATCGTGCCGGAATCGGTGTCCGACCCGCTCAAGTACTACCACAACAATACCGCCAAGAGCCGGGCGCTGATCGCGGCGGCGGTGGCGGCGGGAGTGCCGCACTTCATCTTCAGCTCGACCGCCGCGACGTACGGGATCCCGGAAGTCTCGCCGGTGACCGAGGACAGCCCGAAGTCGCCGATCAATCCCTATGGCATGTCCAAGCTGATGACCGAGACGATGCTCGCCGACGTCGCCCGGGCCCATCCGCTCAACTACTGCGCGCTGCGGTATTTCAATGTCGCCGGGGCCGACCCGCGAGCCCGCAGCGGCCAGTCGACGGAGGGGGCAACGCACCTGATCAAGGTCGCGGTCGAGGCGGCGCTGGGCAAGCGCAGTCACGTGTCGGTGTTCGGGACCGACTACGACACGCCGGACGGAACCGGAGTGCGCGACTATATCCACGTCTCCGACCTCGCCGCTGCGCACGTCCTGGCGCTGGAAGGCCTGATCGAACAGCCCGGTCGCTCGCTCACCATGAACTGCGGATACGGCAAGGGTTTCTCGGTGATGGAGGTGCTCGACGCGGTCGATCGCGTCACCAACATGAAGATCGACCGCCGGATCGAAGGCCGCCGCGCCGGCGACCCCGATTCGCTGATTTCCGACAACAGCCGGATCAAGGCGACCGTGCCGTGGGTGCCGCAGTACGCCGACCTCGACACCATCGTGAACCACGCGCTCGCGTGGGAGCGGCGGCTTTCGGAAATCCGCGGCGCTCAATAGCGGCGCGTCTGGCCTGTCGTCGCCTCCCAGTCGGCGCGATGGATGAAGCTGCCGTCGGGCTGGCGGAAGAAATCGCCCTGGGTCCCGGTCGTTCGCGCCAGTTCCGGCCAGTGCTCCATGCGGTCGGTGCCGAAATTCATGCACAGGAAGACCGCGCGCTCGTCCAGTCGTCCCACCGAAGTGGAATGGCAGAACCGGGAACCGAAAACGAGGCCTTTGCCGACGCGGTAGGTGAAGTCCGCGTGTCGGCGGTGCAGGGTTTCGTAGGTCATACCCAGTCCGCCGGCATTGTCGGTCAAGGGAGCCATCAGCGTGAAAGCGTGATTTTCGGATCCGAGCCAATCGTAATGCATGTCGAGAGCGTCGCACCACGAACGGGTCACGAAGAAGCCGGCATAGAGCCGGATCGCGCGGTCGTGGGGGACGTAAGGCGCTACCGCTTCGGCGAGTCCGAGCCCTCGATAGATGTTTTCGAACCAGCGATAGGTCGGCTCGTCGGCATGACTTATCCAGCAGATATCGCTCCGCCATTCGCGCGGCCGTTCGACATAAAGCCGAAGGCCATGGCCGAGCCGATGGGTCTCGCCCCGTTCCTCTAGGTCCCGCACCTGGGCGGCGATCGGACGCAGCGCGGCGATGACGGGTTCCGGGATATCGATCTCGAAAGCGTTGATGGCCATCAGCCGGGTATTGAGGAAGCTTGGTGCCCCGGCCTGATGGACGATCCCGGATTCGGCGTCAGATTGCATGCAGGACATTCATCGCGATCCCTCCGCCGCTTGCATTCCACCTGGCAACCGGCAACGCAAGGACCTAACGATCCGGGACGAGGTCCGTTTTGCTTGACTTGGCGTAGTCGCGACACTAACCGCGCCACTTCAATTTGAGGCCCGGTCGCTTCGGGCAAAGGATTCGTCATGAAGATTCGCAACAGCCTGAAGTCGCTCAAGGACCGCCACCGGGACAACCGCGTGATCCGTCGCCGTGGCCGGACCTACGTGATCAACAAGACCAACCGCCGCTTCAAGGCGCGCCAGGGCTGATTTGCCGCGTCCCCGCGAGAGCGGGGACCTCGTGCAGCCTGCACCGCCTCGAAGGAGGCACGCGGCCCCCGCCATCGCGGGGGCTCAGTCGTTTCTGGACATGTCGTATCTGGAGCTCGTGACATCGTGCAACCGGTCCATGCGGTCGTCTGGGACATCGGCAAGGTCCTCGTACAGTGGGACCTCTCGCGCATCTACCGCGACGCCATTCCCGACGAAGGCGAGCGCGCGCTGTTCTGCAGCACCGTGGTGACCGAGGCCTGGCATTTCCGCCATGACGCCGGCGAGTCGATCGATGCGCTGGTCGAAGAGCGCAAGGCCGAGTTTCCTGAGCACGCCGACCTGATCGAGCTTTATCGGACCCATTGGCTCGATTCGGTGCCCGGCCCCGTGGAGGGTACGCACGCGCTGGTCGAGCAGCTTTCGGCCCGGGGCATGGCGCAGTATGCGGTCACCAATTTCGGGCATGACACCTGGGCTATGTTCCGCCCGACGTTCCCGATCCTCGACCACATGGACGACATCGTGGTGTCGGGGACCGAGAAGCTCGCCAAGCCCGATCCGGCCATCTTCGAACTGGCGGCAGCGCGCTTCGGACGCGATCCGCAGGCGATGCTGTTCATCGACGACAACTTCGCCAACATCGCCGCCGCCGAAGCGCTCGGCTGGCAGGTGCATCACTTCCTTGGTGATGCGGCGGTGCTCGCGGCCGACCTTGCCGAACGGGGGCTGATCCGGTGACCGCGCACAAGCCCGGCGATCCGACCACGCTCAACCGGCTCTATGGCCGCGCCAAGGGCAAGCCGCTGCGCGCCGCGCAGCAGTCGCTGGTCGATGAGCTGCTCCCGCAGATCGCGGTGCCTGCGGACGGCGAGGTGACGGCCGAGCGCCTGTTCGGCGAACCCCGCCCGCTGCACTTCGAGATCGGCTTCGGCGGCGGCGAGCACATGGCGGCGCGGGCCGACATGCTCCCCGACCACGGCTTCATCGGCGCGGAGCCGTTCCTCAACGGGGTGGCGCAGGCGCTGACCCATGTCGCGGGCGACAACGGGGCCCACCCGCCGATCGGCAACGTCCGCATCCACCATGGCGACGCGCTCGAAGTGCTGCGGCGCATCCCCGACGGATCGCTTTCGTTCCTCTATCTGCTCCATCCCGATCCCTGGCCCAAGGCCCGCCACGCCAAGCGGCGGATGATGAACGACGGCCCGGTCGACCTGTTCGCGGCGAAGCTGCGGCCCGGCGGGGAGTTCCGCTTTGGGACCGACCATGCCGTCTACCTGCGCCACGCGCTGATGGTCATGCGCCGTCATTCTCACCAGTTCGAGTGGCTGTGCGAAAAGCCGGGCGACTTCCAGAAACGTCCCGGCGGCTGGCCCGAGACGCGCTACGAGCACAAGGCGCGGACCGTTTACGGTCATGAGGTCTGGTATTTCCGCTACCGCCGCAAAGGCTGAACTCCGCCGCCCGGCGCGAATCAGGTGCGCTTTGGCGCGCGCATGAAAATCTTTATGGCGCCGTTGTCGATCTAACTCTACCCGCCAAGTGGAGTTTGATTCGCGAAGGTGGGGCAATGGATATCTTCGGCACTTTCGATTTCTATTCCCTGCTCCCCTACATCGCCGTCGGCTTTGCCGCCCAGATGGTCGACGGCGCGCTCGGCATGGCGTTCGGCGTGATCTCGAACACGTTGCTGGTCGGGTTCCTTGGCGTGCCCCCGGCGCTGGCTTCGCAGCGGGTTCACCTGGTCGAGTGCTTCACCACGGCCACTTCGGGGATCAGCCACCTGCTTCACGGCAACGTCGAGAAAGGCCTTTTCTTCCGTCTCCTCATTCCGGGCGTCATCGGCGGCGTCCTTGGCGCGTATGTCCTGTCGTCGCTGGATGCCGGCGTGGTGAAGCCCTTTGTCATGCTCTACCTGACTGGCATCGGCTTCTACATCCTGATCCGCGGGATCATGTATCCCCCGAAAATCAAGGAGGCGAAGTACGTTGCCCCACTCGGGCTGTTTGGCGGCTTCCTTGATGCGGCAGGTGGGGGCGGCTGGGGGCCGGTGGTCACCTCGAACCTCCTGATCCAGGGCGCTGACCCGCGCAAGGTCGTGGGCACGGTCAACACGGTCGAGTTTTTCCTGACGCTGACGGTCTCGGCGGCGTTCATCTATCACCTGGGCATCGCCGATGTGGCCGGCGCAACGCTGGGCCTGCTGATCGGCGGCCTGCTCGCTGCGCCTCTGGGCGCCTGGGCGGCCAAGCACTTTCCGGCCAAGACCATGCTGATCCTGGTCGGCATCGTGCTGACCCTGACCAGCGCCTACAGCGTCTGGAAGGCCTGGGGCTGAGCTAGGCGGGCTTTGGCCCGACGAACCCGGCCCACGCCGGGTTGTCCCATGGGTCCCATATGGCAAGCATGTCCGCCCGTGCGGCTGGTTCGTCTTCGCCCAGCACGTCGCGTTTCCAGCGATAGACGAAGGCGGAGACGCGCCAGTTCATGATGCAGTGGACGTGCACCGGCCCGTCCGCGTTCTTGGCCATGGCCGCGCAGAACGCTGTGAAGTGACTGTCGTCCGGTGCGTCGAACGGGACAGGGATATTCACGTAATCCATCCCCAGCCCGGCAACGCTGTCCGCCTCGTCGGGCAGCGCCCGCTCGTGGCTGTGCAGGCCGAGGTTGATGACGGTCCGCACGCCTAGCGCCGCGATCCGGGCAAGCTCGTCCTCGCCCGGTTGGCCCGAGGTGGTCAGGCGGTCGTCCAGCCTCCGCCAGTTGGTGACGGAGGCCGGATCGTCCATTTCGTCAGCCCGCGATGCCCGCGGCGGCAAGCACCGCCAGCGTCAGGATGTCGGGCGCGATCGAGGTCATCGGCGCAATCTGCACCGGCTTTTCCATGCCCAGCAGCATAGGCCCGATCACCGCGTTGCCAGCCAGCTCGCGCAGCAGCTTGGCCGAGATATTGGCCGACTGCAGCCCCGGCATGACCAGCACGTTGGCCGGTCCCGACAGCCGGCTGAACGGATAGTTTTCCATGACCCGCGGATTGAGTGCGGCGTCGGGCGCGAGTTCGCCCTCGTACTCGAAGCCGGGATTTTTGGCATCGAGGATCGCCACCGCGCCGCGGATCGGATCGAGCCAGCGGCCCATCGGGTTGCCGAAGGTCGAGAAAGAAAGAAACGCGACGCGCGGTTCGTGACCCATGCGGCGGGCGACGTCGGCGGTTTCGATCGCGATGTGCGCGAGGTCTTCCGCGCTCGGGCGCTCGTTCACGGTCGTGTCGGCGAGGAACACCGTATAGTTCTTTGCCACCATCAGGTGGACGCCGAACGGCAGGTGATCTGGCTTCGGGTCGAGGACCTGGCGCACTTCCTTCATCGTCTGCGAGAAGGTGCGGGTCATGCCGGTGATCATCGCGTCGGCATGGCCGAGCTTGACCAGCGCCGAGGCGAAGACGTTGCGGTCCTGGTTGACCATGCGCTTGACGTCGCGCTCGAGGAAGCCGCGACGCTGCATCCGATCATAGAGCAGTTCGACCATCGCCGGCACGTGCGGGCTGATCGCCGAGTTGTGGATCTCGAAGCTGTCGGGATCCTCGATGCCGAGTTCGACCAGCTTGTCGCGGACCACCTGATCGCGCCCGACCAGCACCGGGGTGCCGTAGCCAAAGTCGCGGAACTGGATCGCCGCGCGCAACACCACTTCGTTTTCCGCCTCGGCGAAGACCACCCGCTTGGGGTTCTGCTTGACCTTGGCATAGACGTTGGTGAGCACCGAGGTTGTCGGGTTGAGCCGCGCCTTGAGGCTGTGGCGGTATTCGTCGAAATCGGCGATCGGCTTCTGGGCGACGCCGGTTTCCATCGCCGCCTTGGCGACCGCGGAGGAAACCACTTCCATCAGGCGCGGATCGAACGGGGCGGGGATGATGTAGTCGAGCCCGAACTGGTGGTTGATTCCGTATGCGGCGGAGACTTCCTCCGGCACCGGCTCGCGCGCGAGTTCGGCGATCGCGGTGGCGGCGGCGATCTTCATCTCCTCGTTGATTGCGGTCGCCCGTACGTCGAGCGCGCCGCGGAAGATGAAGGGGAAGCCGAGCACGTTGTTGACCTGGTTCGGATAGTCCGAACGCCCGGTGGCGATCACGCAGTCCGGCCGGATCGCCTTGGCGTCGGGCGGGGTGATTTCCGGATCAGGGTTGGCCATGGCGAAGATGATCGGCTGGGGCGCCATCTTCTCCATCATTTCGGGCTTGAGTGCGCCCTTGGCCGAGAGGCCAAGGAAGATGTCGGCCCCGACCAGCGCTTCGGCCAGGGTGCGGGTGTCGGTCACTGCGGCATGGGCCGACTTGAACTGGTCGATCCCCGGACGACCGACATAGATCACGCCCTTGGAATCGCACATGATGACGTTTTCGTTGCGCACGCCCATCGACTTGACGAGCGAGGTGCAGGCAATCGCCGCAGCGCCGGCGCCGTTGACCACGACCTTGACGTCTTCCAGCTTGCGCCCGGTGAGGAAGCAGGCGTTGAGCAGGCCGGCCGCGGAAATGATCGCGGTGCCGTGCTGGTCGTCATGCATGATCGGGATCTTGAGGCGTTCTTTCAGCGCCTGCTCGATGATGAAGCACTCCGGCGCCTTGATATCCTCAAGGTTGATGCCGCCGAAGCTCGGCTCCATCAGGGTCACCGCGTCGATGAAGGCCTGCGGGTCTTCGGTGTCGAGCTCGATATCGATCGAATCGACGTCGGCGAAGCGCTTGAACAGCACCGCCTTGCCTTCCATCACCGGCTTCGAGGCCAGCGCGCCGAGGTTGCCCATGCCGAGAATGGCCGTGCCGTTGGAGATGACCGCGACGAGGTTGCCCTTGGCGGTATAGTCATAGGCGGTGGCGGGATCGTCGGCGATAGCCTGGACCGGGACCGCGACGCCGGGGGAATAGGCGAGGCTGAGATCGCGCTGCGTCGCCATCGGCTTCGAGGCGATGATCTCGATCTTACCCGGGCGGATCGTGTTGTGATAGAAAAGCGCCTCGCGCTCCGTAAACCGGACGTTGCTGTCTTCCGCCATTTTCCCCAACTCCTTGTTCTTGCCCCCCGGTCAGGTCGCCCGCGCCCGTTCGGGTCGCCCTGCCAGAACAATGTCCATGCCGATTCTGCCGACTTCACTCCTTGCTAGGCCGGTGCTTCGGAAAACCCAAGTGCTCGACCGCAAATAACAGGCTTCGCCCGTCGCGCCAGACCAGCCGCATGCGGTTGTCGACCTTGGCGGGAATGCCGGTGTCGATCAGCCAGACGTAATCGACCTTGTCGATCGGCGCACGCTTCAGCGCCCCGCCGATGGTGCGCAGGCGCCGGCCGCACCTGGGCGTCCACACGAACTCCGACGGATCGGCCGAGAAGTATTTCGCCGGCTTGAACTTGGTCTGCAGCATGTGCAGCCCCGGCACCGCCCAGTTGTCGTTCACCCACGACTCGCGGTAGATGCTGGCGAGGCTGGCAATGTGGTCGCGCCGGGTGTTGCGCCAGTCGATCTGCAGGCACGAGTGCTGGACGAAGACCATGATCCGGCTGCCGGGCTCGACGTGGTTCAGCGCGGCGAGCTGGCGTGCATAGTCGTCGCGGTATTCGACGAACCCTGCGCCGATCACCAGCAGCCGCGCCGCCAGCACGACCGATCCGGCGAGCGCCACGGTGCGGGCGAGGCGGGGCCGGGCCTTGCTCCAGTCCTGCAGGCCGAGCGCGATCAGGAATGCGATCGGCAGAAGGCGGATGTCGACCAGCGCGCTGCCCTGGATGTCGCTGGGGATCGCCACGAACATCAGCAGGATCGCGAGCGGCGGCAGCCCCCGCCGCCAGTTCCACCGCGCGCCCACGAACACGCCGAGCAGGACGATCAGGATGCACGCGACCATCGTCGCGATGTCGAGCTCATAGACCTGGTCGCGCAGGGTCAGGACGAACGACCAGCCCTTCTGCGCCCAGCGCCACTTGAGCCCGCCCTTGGCGCCCTGGTCGCTGCTGAGGACCTTCCAGACGAGGATCGTCAGCACCGTCATCGCCAGCGGCCAGCAGGCGATCACCAGGCGGCGGACGATCTCCCGGGGGCTCTTCACCTTCTCGTCGATCAGCTTGCCCAGCTCATATGTCGCGACCGTGATCGGCAGCAGCAGTCCACCGATGGCGTGGCACAGCAGCGCCACCGGCTGGATGGCCATGAGCAGGATCGCGCGTTTCCTCGGCTGCTTCTCGAACCACACCGATGCGGCGAACGCGCACAGCGAAAGCCCGGTCGCGAGGATGTAGTTGAGGAATCCGGTCAGCAGCGGGAACGAATAGATGAACACCAGCGCCCAACTTGCGCCGTGGCCGCCACGCGGGTTGAGCACGCGGATCATCGCCAGCGCCCCGAACGCAAACAGCGCGGTGGCGATCACGGTGCTCCACCATCCCGCCGCCAGCACCCCGAACGGGTAGGAGAGCAGCTTCATCAGCACTTCGCCGCCGAGGTTCAGCGTCAGCAGCCATTCCCAGCCGAAATAGTCGTGAAGCGGGCTCCCCGGGGGTGCGGCCTCGATTCCCGCGGCGCCGGTGTGGCCGGGAATGTCGACCAGCGGCGGGATCTCGACGAGGAAATAGGGGAAGATGATGGCCAGGACGATCAGCACCACCGCCGGCGTGCGCAGCCACGGCAGGGCGGGGCCGTGCCAGTCCCACAGCGTGCTGCGCCAGTCGTCGCCCCAGCGGCCCGGCAAGCTCCACAGCGAAGGACGGTCACGCAACGTGGAAGGATCCCGGAGCCAAGGTGTCGATAAGGCGGGGGCGGCGGTTTGAGAAACGTGGTCGCATTGGCTACCCGTCCACCCGTGACTGCAAATGCCGCAACTCCGATGATGGCGCAATATCTTGCGCTGAAACAGCAGGCAGGAGACTGCCTGCTGTTCTACCGGATGGGCGATTTCTTCGAACTGTTTTTCGACGATGCGAAAGTGGCTGCACAGGTACTCGACATCGCGCTGACCAGCCGGGGCGAGCACGCCGGGGCGCCGATCCCGATGTGCGGCGTGCCGGTCCACTCGGCGGAGGGCTACCTCGCCCGGCTGATCAAGGCCGGCTGCCGCGTCGCCATCGCCGAACAGGTCGAAACGCCCGAAGAAGCGAAGAGGCGCGGCGGATCGAAGGCGCTGGTCGCCCGCGACATCGTCCGCTTCGTCACCGCCGGGACCTTGACCGAAGAGGCCTTGCTCGAGCCGCGCCGGGCCAACGTGCTCGCTGCCGTGTGCGAGGTGCGCGGGGCGATCGGGATCGCCGCCTGCGACATCTCGACCGGTCGGATGGAGCTGGAGGAATGTGCGACCACTGACATGGCCGCCGCGCTGGCCCGGCTCGGCGCAAGCGAACTGGTCTGCCCGGAAGCCTGGGAGGCGGCACCCGATTCGGCGATTCCCCGCCCCGCGTCCGGTTTCGCCAGCAGCGAGGGCGAATCGCGGCTGAAGGCGGTCCATGCGGTGGCGACGCTCGACGGGTTCGGGCAGTTCACCCGGGCGATGCTCGCGGCGGCGGGCGGACTGGTGGCCTACCTCGACCATGTCGGACGCGGCCGCCTGCCGCTGCTGCTGCCACCCGTCGCGCGCGAAAGCGGCGGCCACATGGCGATGGACGAGGCGACGCGCGCCAGCCTCGAAATCCTCGTCTCCTCCGCCGGAACCCGCAAGGGCAGCCTGGTCGAGGCGATCGACCGCTGCGTGACGGGAGCGGGCGCTCGCCTGCTCGCCGAGGACCTGTCCGCCCCGCTCACCGATGCCGGCGCTATCCGGGCGCGGCTCGAACTGGTCAGCTGGCTGCACGACGACCCGCTGCTGCGCGGCGACCTGCGCGCGATCCTGCGCTCGCTGCCCGATGTCGGGCGGGCACTCGGCCGGGTGGTGGCGGGACGCGGCTCGCCCCGCGATCTCGGCCAGCTCCGCGATGGCCTGAGCGAAGCATGGCGGCTGCGGCAGTTGTTCGAGGAGCGCGGCGATCGCCCGGCTCTGCTCGACTCGCTGCTGCCCGCGCTCAGCGGCCATGCCGCGCTGGTCGATCATCTCGCCCATGCGCTGGTGCCGGCCCCGCCGACCGAGCGATCGCAGGGTGGCTACATCGCCGAAGGGTACGACCACGGTCTGGACGAGTTGCGCCGCGTTTCGGGCAACGCCCGCCGCGCCATCGCCGCGCTCGAGGCGAAATATCGCGACGAGACCGGGGTCTCTGCCCTCAAGATCCGCCACAACGGCGTGCTCGGCTACTTCATCGAGGTTCCGGCGCGCCATGCCGACCGGCTGATGGAGCCCGAATCGGGCTTCACCCACCGCCAGACGATGGCCGGGGCGGTGCGGTTCAACGCGCTGGCGCTGCACGAGGAAGCGAGCCGGATCGCCGAATCGGGCGGCCATGCCCTCGCCGCCGAGGAAGCGCACTTCGAAACACTGGTGGGCGAAGCTGTCGCCCGCAAGACCGAGATCGCCGCGACCGCCGCGGCCCTCGCCCGGATCGACGTCGCCGCCGGCCAGGCCGAGCGCGCCGCCGAAGGCCGCTGGGCGCTGCCACGGGTGATCGACGAACCCTGCCTCGACATTGCCGGCGGGCGCCATCCGGTGGTCGAGGCCGCGCTCGCGGGGCGCGGCGAGCGCTTCGTCGCCAACGACTGCCGGCTATCCCTGAGCGATCGGCTCTGGCTGGTCGGCGGGCCGAATATGGGCGGCAAGTCGACTTTCCTGCGCCAGAACGCGCTGGTCGTCCTGCTGGCGCAGGCCGGCGGGTTCGTGCCCGCGGATAGCGCCACGGTCGGCATGGTCGACCGCCTGTTCAGCCGGGTCGGCGCGAGCGACAACCTCGCGCGCGGGCGTTCGACCTTCATGGTCGAGATGGTCGAAACCGCCGCGATCCTCAGCCAGGCGACCGAGCGCAGCTTCGTGATCCTCGACGAGGTCGGCCGCGGAACCTCGACCTACGACGGGCTGGCGCTGGCGTGGGCGGTGGTCGAGGCGGTGCACGAGGTCAACAAGTGCCGCTGCCTGTTCGCCACGCACTACCACGAACTCGCGCGGCTGGCGGAATCCTGCGATTCGCTTTCGCTGCACCATGTCCGGGCGACCGAATGGAAGGGCGACCTCGTCCTGCTTCACGAGCTGGCCGAGGGACCGGCGGACAAGTCGTATGGCCTGGCCGTCGCGCGCCTCGCGGGAGTGCCCGCGCCGGTGGTGCGGCGGGCCAAGGCGGTGCTCGACAAGCTCGAAAAGGGCCGTGCCGCGACCGGCGGGCTCGCCGCCGGGCTCGACGACCTGCCGCTGTTCGCGGCGGCGTTGCAGGCCGAAGAAGAGCAGCGCGACGACCTGCGCGAGCGGCTGAAGGGCCTTGACGTCGATGCGCTCAGCCCGCGCGAGGCGCTCGAGGAGCTGTACCGGCTGAAGAGGGAAGCAGAAGGCTGAACCCCCGCGCAGGCGGGGACGCGAGTGCGTTACGCCAGCCCCAGGAACAACCCCGCGAGCGCCGCGCTCATCAGGTTGCTCAAGCTCCCCGCCGCCAGCGCGCGGATGCCCAGCTTGGCAATCATCGGGCGCTGATTCGGGG
This sequence comes from Novosphingobium sp. FW305-C-111, assembly GCF_058783565.1. NCBI lineage: Bacteria > Pseudomonadati > Pseudomonadota > Alphaproteobacteria > Sphingomonadales > Sphingomonadaceae > Novosphingobium > Novosphingobium sp. FW305-C-111. Next base: position 240,679 of record NZ_JBYSYP010000001.1, on the reverse strand, counting down.
CGAGGCCGCCGGTCACCGCCATCTGGATCGCGATCGAGCTGAAGTTGGCGAAACCGCAAAGGCCAAAGGTCACGATCGCGCGAGTCGCCTCGGACAGCGAGGTGTCCTTGCCCAGCTCGATGAACGCGACGAATTCGTTGAGCACCAGCTTGGAGCCGAACAGCCCGCCGGCATGCATCGCCTCGGCCCAGTTCGGCGCGCCGAGCAGGTAGAACACGGGAGCGAAGACGTAGCCGAGCACCAACTGGAACGAGAGGTCGGGGGCGCGGAACCAGCTGCCCACCCAGCCGAACAGCCCATTCGCGAGCGCGACCAGCGCGACGAACGCCAGCACCATCGCGCCGACCGCGACCGCCAGCTTGACGCCGGTCTGCGCGCCCTGGCTCGCCGCCATGATGATGTTGGCGGGGCGCTCTTCCTCGTCGGAGGCGAGGCTCGGCTTGACGTGCGGGTTGGGCAAGGCCTCGTCCGCGACCTCCGCCGGGGCGGGCGGTTCGTCGGGCATCATCAGCTTGGCCATGAGAATGCCGCCCGGTGCAGACATGAAGGCGGCGGCGACGAGGTAGTCGATGCGGATGCCCATGCTGGCATAGGCGGCGAGGATCGTGCCCGCGACGCCTGCCATGCCCACCGTCATCACGCAGAACAGTTGCGACGGGGTCAGTGCGGCGAGATAGGGCCGGATCACCAGCGGTGCCTCGCTCTGCCCGACAAAGATGTTCGAGGCGGCGCACAGCGATTCGATTCGGCTGATGCCGGTGATCTTCTCGAGCCCGCCGCCGATCCAGCGGATCACCAGCTGCATGATCCCGAGGTAGTAGAGGATCGAGATCAGCGCGGCGAAGAACACGATCACCGGCAGCGCGGCGATGGCGAAGCTGGTCCCGCCGATTTCCGGCTTGGCCAGCGGGCCGAACAGGAACTCCACGCCGGCATGGGCATAGCCGAGCAGTCCGGCAACCCCGGCGGCTGCGCCCTGCAGCGCCGCGTTGCCCCACGACGAATAGAGCACCAGCGCCGCGAATCCGGCCTGCAGCGCGAAAGCGGAGGCCACCACCCGCGGGCGGATCGCGCGGCGATTCGCGGAAAGCAGAAAGGCGACAAGCAGGATGAGGGCCATCCCGACGAGGCTGAGTACGACGCGCATCGGGTGAGTTGTCCCTGATCCAAGCTGGTTTCACCCGTTCCTAATCGCGAATTGGCGAGCGGTCAAAATGCGGCTAACCGTGGCGCGCATGAACCAGACCGCACCGGCCGCACGCACCATCCCGACATCGCTGTTCGCCTTCTCGCTGCTTTACGGCGGGCTGTGCGTGCTCGCCGGGGTGCTGGGGACGAAGCTCGCCTCGCTCGGCCACTGGCCGGTGCTCGGCGATCTGGCTGTGGAGAGCGGGATCTTCGCGTTCCTGCTGCTGGTGGTGATGTCGAGCGCGGTTGCCGAACTGTTCGGGCAGGACATGGCCAACCGCCTCGTCCGCTTCGGGTTCGTGCCGCTGATCGTGTCGATGATCCTGCTCACGGTGGTGATCAACGTCGTCCCGCCGGCCTCGTTCTGGACCGACCAGGACGCGTTCGCCCGCCTGCTCGGGCAGGGCGCGCGGATGCAGTTCGCCGGGCTGATCTCCTACGGCACCTCGCAGACGCTCAACGTCTACCTGTTCAGCCGCATCGCCGGCGGGCAGGGACGGTTGCTGATGCTGCGGGCGTGGATCGCCTCGATGCTCAGCCAGACCGTGGACACCGTGCTGTTCATCACCATCTCGTTCTATGGGCAGGACATGCCGCTTGTGCAGATCATGGAAGGGCAGATCATCTCCAAGCTGGTGCTTTCGACGATCATGGTGCCGCCGCTGATCTGGTTGTTCGTCCGGCTGGGGCGCTGGCTGGACCGCGAGGAAGCCTGAGTCCCCGCCCTCGCGGGGGAACGCGTATTTATTGCGAAAATGCGCCGCCTCGTTCAAAGGCGCGGCCATCATGACCCAGAACCACGACCCGCTCATGCTCGCCAAGGCCGAGACCCTTACCGAGGCGCTGCCGTACCTGCAGCGCTACGCCGGGCGCACCTTCGTGGTGAAGTACGGCGGCCACGCGATGGGCGATCCCGAACTGGCGCACGACTTTGCCGAGGACATCGTGCTGCTGAAGGCGGTCGGGATCAATCCGGTGGTCGTCCACGGCGGCGGGCCGCAGATCGGGCGGATGCTCAAGGCGCTGGGCATCGAATCGCGTTTCGTCGACGGCCTGCGCGTCACCGACAAGCAGACCGCAGAAGTCGCCGAGATGGTCCTCGCCGGGGCGATCAACAAGGAACTGGTCGGGTGGATCGCGAAGGCCGGCGGCAAGGCGATCGGCATCTCCGGCAAGGACGGCGGCATGGTGATCGCCAGCAAGGTCGAGGCCAAGGCGCCCAAGTCGGTGCCGGGCGACGACGGCGATCCGGTGGTGGTCGACCTCGGCTTCGTCGGCGAGCCCTCCAAGATCGACACGACCGTCATCGACACGATCTGCGCCGCCGGGATGATCCCGGTCATCGCCCCGATCGGCGTGGGCGAGGACGGCGCGACCTATAACATCAACGCCGACACCATGGCGGGATCGATCGCCGCAGCGCTCGGCGCGGCGCGGCTGTTCCTGCTGACCGACGTGCCGGGCGTGCTCGACAAGCAGGGCAACCTGCTTACCGACCTGACCCCGGCGGACATCGCCCGGCTGGCCGATGACGGTACGATCAGCGGCGGGATGATCCCCAAGCTCGAAACCTGTGTTCACGCGGTCGAGGCCGGGTGCGAGGCGACGGTCGTGCTCGACGGGCGGGTGCCGCACGCGATGCTGCTGGAAATCTTCACCCAGCGCGGCGCCGGCACGCTGATCCGGGCCTGAGCCGGGAACATCGCGGCGGTCCGGGCGTCATGCTTGCGATGATCCGCCTTGCCGTCCTTTCTGCCGCGCTGTCCGCGCTCGCCATCAACCTCGCGGGGTGCGATCAGCAGGCGCCGGTGCCGGCGGCGTCCGAGGCGCCCGTGAGCGAGGCGGTGCTCGACCCAGGTCCGGCTCCCAGCCCCTCCGCCACCCCGACCGCGGAAGTGAGCGAACCCGCCGTCCCCAGCGCTTCGCGTGATCCGCAGGACGTGCTCGCCGCCTGGGCCAAGGCGGTCGAACTGCGCGACTGGCGGACGGTTCGCAGCTATTGGGGCGACTCCGGCAAGGTCAGCGGGATGGACGATGCCGCGTTCGCCGCGAAATGGGCGGACCTTATCGCGCCGAAGGTGACCGTCGGCCCCGGCCAGCAGGAAGGCGCGGCCGGTTCGCTTTATTACACCGCGCCGGTCACGATTCTCGACGGCAGCCGCACCCTGAAGGGCGAGGTCACCATGCGCCGGGCCAACGACGTCCCCGGGGCTACGCCGGAGCAGCTAAGGTGGCATATCGAGCGCACGACGCTGAAGTGGTGATCGGATAAGCCTGAGTGCGTCCTCGCGAAGGCGGGGACCTCCAACAATCAAGCGGACCATTAGCGGCACGAGGCCCCGCTTTCGCGGTGGTGCGCCCTGTATTATCCGGGTAGCACGGTTCCGCCGCCTCGGCTAAACGGCGGCCATGCTCATAAACATCCTCTACCAGATCTTCTCGATGCTCGGGTCGGTCGTTTCGACCGTTGTCATCGTCCAGTTCATCATCAGCCTGCTGATGGCGTTCAACGTGGTGAACTACACCAACAAGGTGGTCTACGCGATCTGGACCTCGCTCAACGCGATCCTCGATCCGATCCTGCGGCCGATCCGCCGCCACATGCCTGACACCGGCGCGATCGATTTCTCGCCGCTGGTCCTGCTGCTGGGAATCAACGTCATCCTGATCATCCTCGGCAACCTTGCGAGCGGGATGTGAGCGCCGAGGTTATCGACGGCAAGGCGTTCGCGGCTGGCCTGCGCGCCAAGGTCGGTGATCTGGCCGCCTCGTTCGAGGCCGCGGCCGGGCGCAAGGCCGGGCTTGCCGTGGTGCTGGTGGGCGAGGATCCGGCGAGCCAGGTCTATGTCCGCTCCAAGGGCAAGCAGACTCTCGAGGCCGGGATGGCGAGCTTCGAGCACAAGCTCCCCGCCGAAACCGCCGAGGCCGACCTGCTCGAGTTGGTCGATCAGCTGAATGCCGATCCCGCGGTCGACGGCATTCTCGTCCAGTTGCCGCTTCCCTCGCACATCGACGAGCAGAAGGTCATCGCCGCGATCAATCCGGACAAGGACGTCGACGGCTTTCACGTGATCAATGCGGGCCGCCTCGCGGTCGGCCAGCCGGGCTTCGTGCCCTGCACGCCGCTCGGCTGCTTGATGCTGCTCAAGGACCGGCTGGGGAGCCTCTCCGGCCTCGACGCGGTGGTGATCGGGCGCTCGAACATCGTCGGCAAGCCGATGGCGCAGCTCCTCCTTGCCGAAAGCTGCACGGTGACCATTGCGCACAGCCGGACGAAAGACCTGCCCGAGTTGGTGCGCCGCGCCGACATCGTCGTCGCCGCGGTCGGCCGTCCCGAAATGGTCAAGGGCGACTGGCTGATGCCCGGCGCGACCGTGATCGACGTCGGCATCAACCGCGTTCCCGCCGCCGAGGGCAAGACCCGGTTGGTCGGCGACGTCGATTATGCCTCGGCCAGCGAAGTGTCGGGGGCGATCACCCCGGTTCCGGGCGGCGTCGGGCCGATGACCATCGCGGTCCTCCTGCGCAACACGCTGGTCGCGGCGCACCGCAATGCGGGTGTCGCGCTGGCGGACGGGGCGATCTGATACGGGTGGCGTTCAGCGCCGCGGTGCTTATGCTTGGCGTATGAAGCGCCTGATCCCCATCGTTCTCCTCGCCCTCGCCGCAACGCCGTCGCTCGCTCGCGAGCGCGGCCCGCAGCTGCGGCCCGCCGCCAACCCCAGCGCGGTCATCGCGCGCGAGCTGGAGTTCGCGCAGGCGGCCAAGGACAAGGGCCAGTGGACCGCCTTCCGCGCCTTCGCCGCCGAAGACGCGGTCATGTTCGTGCCGCAGATGGTCTTCGCGCAAGGCTGGCTGAAAGACCGCGCCAACCCCCCGGTGGCGGTGAGCTGGCAACCCACCGAAGTCTGGTCGAGCTGTGACGGCTCGCTGGTGGTCAGCCACGGCGCATGGCAGCGTCCGAACTCGGTCGGCTATTTCACCACGATCTGGCAGCGCCAGGACGATGGCAAGTACAAGTGGGTGTTCGACCACGGCGATGAACTGAAAGAGGCCGTGGCCGTGCCCGACCTCATCCCGGCGCACGTCGCCGATTGCGCTGAAAAGCGCGGTCCGGGGCCGGGCAAGAAGGTGAAGAAGGGCAAGCCCGCCCCGCTCGACCCGGCGCGCCGCGCGGGCAAGTCCGACGACGGGACGATCGCGTGGGAGGTCACCGCCACCCCCGAGGGTGCGCACAACCTCTCGGTCGAATGGGTGAAGGACGGCAGCCTCGTTCCCCTGACGATCGAGGAAGTCGCCGCGCCGGAGACCAAGTGATGCAGGAGCTGTTCCTCTCCGCCTTCGTCACCCTGTTCCTCGTCATCGACCCGCCGGGCTGCGCGCCGATATATGCAGGCCTCGTCAGCGGGGCGACTGCCCAACAGGCCCGCACCATGGCGATCAAGGCGACGCTGATCGCCACCGCGATCCTGTTCGTCTTCGCGCTGTTCGGCGAGGCGTTGCTTGGTGCGCTGCACATCGAACTCGACGCATTCCGCATTGCCGGCGGGATCATGCTGTTCTTCATCGCCCTCGACATGGTGTTCGAGAAGCGCACCGAACGCCGCGAGCAGCGCGCGGAAAAGGTCCGGGCGACCCCGGAGGTGGAGGACGTATCGGTCTTCCCGATGGCAATGCCGATGCTCGCCGGGCCGGGCTCGATTGCCACGATCATGCTGCTGATGAGCCGCAGCGAGGGCACCGAGCAGACGCTGGTCGTGCTGGCCGCGCTTGCCGCGGTGATGGTCCTCTCGCTCCTCGCCCTGATCGCCGCCAAGCCGCTGATGCGCCTGCTCGGCAAGCAGAGCGAAGCGGTGATCACGCGGCTGCTGGGGGTGCTGCTGGCGGCCTTGGCGGCGCAGTACGTGATCGACGGGCTCAAGGCGCAGTTCTAGGCGCGAGTCGCCGAAGCCCACCCCGCTGCGACTGACGCTTGCTGCGCAAGTGCATGTCTCGCTCTCCTCCCGCATGCGGGAGCGGCTACTGCAACGTCACCCGGCCATCGTCCGAATCGTGCCGTCCGAAAAACTGCATCAGCTGGACCAGCAGCTCGCACCGCGCCGACAGCGTCTCCGCCTCCAGCAATGCCTGCTTGGCCGCCGCGTCGAACGGGGCGATCTGCGAGACGCCGTTGATGAGCGACACGTCGTCGAGCCGCGCCACTGACTCCCAGTCGACCCGGTAACCCTGCGCGTCGGCAAAGCGGCGCGCCTCGCGTTCAAAGCCGGCGCGCTCGATCGCGCTCAGCGCCTCGCCCTCGTCGTCGGGAAGCAGTTCGGCCTCGACCTGGCGGAACGGCGTGACGACTTCCAGTTCGCGCAGGATGCGGAAGCGCGAGACCCCTTCGAGCACCAGGTTGAAGCGCCCGTCGTCGAGCGCCTCGATCTCGCCGATGTGGCCGACGCAGCCGACCTGGAACAGTGGCGCGCCCTCGACCGGGGCCTGCGGCTGGATCATCGCGATCCGCCTGTCACGGGCGAGCGCATCTGAGACCATCGCGCGGTAGCGCGGCTCGAAGATGTGCAGCGGCAGTTGCAGCCCGGGGAACAGGATCGCCCCCGGCAGCGGGAAGATCGACAGGCGCGTCGTCTGGATCGTCCCGCCCATGACCGTCAGCCGAAAAGCACGGTGGACAGCTTGCGCCGGGTCGCCGCGACCCACGGATCCTCCAGCCCTGTCGCCTCGAAGATCTGGAGAAGGCGGGCCTTCGCCGCGCCCTCGTTCCATTCGCGGTCGGCGGCAACCATCGCCAGCAGCTTCGCCGCCGCCCCGTCGCGGTCGCCGCTCGCATAGAGCGCGTTGGCGAAGGCGAGCTGGGCGTCCATGTCCGCCGGGCGCTCGGCCGCCGCGGCGCGCAGCGCGGCGAGCTCGCCTTCCTCGGGCGCGTCCTCGGCCAGCGCGAGTCCGGCGCGGGCCTGCGCCAGAGCGGGGTCGGCGGCCAGCTTGGGGTCGAGCGAATCGAGCGCGGCCTGCGCCTCCTCGCGGTGGCCGGAGAGCGTCAGCGCACGGATCAGGCCGGCCTGCGCGGCGGCATTGTCGGGCGCGATCTCGACGATCTGGGCGAAGATCCCGGCGGCGCGCTCGCCATCGCCGCTATCCAGCACCTCTTCGCCCATCGCGATCAGCGGGGCGATGTCCTGCTTGGGCTCGCCGCCCGGCTGGATCGGCAGCTTGGCGAGCAGCTGGTCGAGAAGGCCCTTCAGCTGCGATTCGCTGCGCGCCTGAGTCAGGTCGGCGACCGGCTGGCCCTGGAACAGCGCATAGACCGTGGGGATCGAGCGCACCTGGAACTGCGCGGCGATGAACTGCTCTTCATCGACGTTGACCTTGGCAAGGATCACGCCCTTGTCGGCATAGTCCGCCGCGACCTTTTCGAGCACCGGGGTCAGCGCCTTGCACGGCCCGCACCACTCCGCCCAGAAGTCGAGAATGACGAGATTGGTCATCGACGGTTCGACCACATTCGTGCGGAAGCGGTCGACCGCCTTCTGTTCGTCGATGCTGAGGCCGAGGCTTGCCAAGTGTCTGTCTCCGAGTGTCGCTTTGCCGCACCATGTGGGAACCCCGGCGCATTCGGCAAGGGGAAACGGCGCAACGATCGGCGCAACGCATTTTCCCGTTGCACGGCCCGGGGGGCGATGCTAACGGCGCGCCTCACCCCGGCCCGAGGGGCTTGTCTCCCGGGTCCGAAACGCACGAGCGGGCGTAGCTCAGGGGTAGAGCACAACCTTGCCAAGGTTGGGGTCGAGGGTTCGAATCCCTTCGCCCGCTCCAGTTTCCTTCCATCGCGATCGCCGGATAATCGCCCGACCGGGCCGCGCCTGGTGGCGTTCGGGCGGCATGGCCCGCTTGACGCTACGGCAAAGCCGGGTCTCCTTTCGGCGCGTGGCAGTTCCGGGAAATCCGTTGTTTTGCCCGGCTTCGGAGACTAGGAATCGCGCCCTGTTTCCGGCGCGGACCCTCGCGCCCATCGGGAGAGAATCCATGCGTGATGCCGTCATCGTCAGCACCGCCCGCACGCCGATCGGGCGTGCCTATCGCGGCGCGTTCAACGCCACCGCCGGGGCGACGCTCGGCTCGTTCTCGGTCGCCGAGGCGGTCCGCCGCGCCGGGATCGAAGGCGGCGAGGTCGACGACCTGATCTGGGGCTCGGCGCTCCAGCAGGGCACGCAGTCGACCAACCTCGGCCGCCAGGTGGCGCTGCGCGCCGGGCTGCCGATCGAGGTCTCGGGTATAACCATCGATCGCCAGTGCTCGTCGGGCCTGATGACCATCGCCACCGCCGCCAAGCAGGTGATCGTCGACCGCATGGACGTGGTCGTCGCGGGCGGACAGGAATCGATCAGCCTGGTGCAGACGCCGGAGATGCGGGTCGCGCCGGACCGCGATCTGATGGCGATGCACCCGGACATCTACATGCCGATGCTGCAGACCGCCGAGGTCGTCGCCGCCCGCTATGGCATCAGCCGCGACGCCTGCGACGAATACGCGCTCCAGTCGCAGCAGCGTACCGCCGCCGCGCAGGCCGCGGGCAAGTTCGACGACGAGATCGTGCCGTGCACCGTCACCATGAACGTGACCGACAAGGCCACCGGCGAAACCTCGCAGAAGGAAATCACGCTCGCCAAGGACGAAGGCAACCGCGCCGATACCACGCTCGAAGGGCTGCGCTCGCTGAAGACCGTGCTGCCCGACGGCACCGTTACCGCCGGCAACGCCAGCCAGCTCTCGGACGGCTCCTCGGCCGCGGTGGTCATGGAAGCGAGCGTCGCCGAGAAGAAGGGCCTCGCCCCGCTCGGCCGCTACGTCGGCATGGCCGTGGCGGGCACCAAGCCCGACGAGATGGGCATCGGCCCGGTCTTCGCGGTGCCGAAGCTGCTCGAGCGCTTCGGGCTCTCGGTCGGCGACATCGGTCTGTGGGAGCTGAACGAGGCGTTCGCGGTGCAGGTGCTCTACTGCCGCGACCAGCTCGGGATCCCGAACGACCTGCTCAACGTCAACGGCGGCTCGATCTCGATCGGCCATCCCTATGGCATGACCGGGGCGCGCTGCGTCGGCCATGCGCTGATCGAAGGCAAGCGCCGCGGTGCCAAACACGTTGTCGTGACGATGTGCGTCGGCGGCGGCATGGGCGCGGCGGGGCTGTTCGAGGTGCTGTGAGGCCATCCAGCACGGTAAAGTGAAAAGGCGGCGCTCCCCACGGAGCGTCGCCTTTTTCGCAAGTGGCGCACCCGACAGGGTTGGCTGCGCCCTGCGGGCGCAGCCGCCTCCGCTGGCGCTCCGGCCCCGAACTTCAAATCCTGAAGAGAGCCCGCCAGCATCTCCCGCCCCTGCGGGGCAGAAGCAGCTGGCGCACCCGACAGGATTCGAACCTGTGGCCTCTGCCTTCGGAGTGCAGGGTTAGGCTCCAAGTGCGGACAGAGCCGGACACGTAAACCCGCTGAAACCCTAGGCCTTCAGTCCACACTTGTCTCGATCCATCCCCTAATGTATTCCATACGCATTCCATACGGAACGGAAAGAGGCGGCTGGCATGGCGATGGACCTGAGCAAAGTGGGAGAGCGGGACCGGCTCAAGGCACAGCGCGAACCGCACTGGCAGAGGCTTCGCGCCGGGTGTTTCCTTGGCTTCCGCCCCTCCAAGCGCGGCGGCAAGGGAACGTGGATCGCCCGCGCCTATGACGAGGACGCCGGGAAATATCGCGTGAAGTCTCTTGGCGACTTCGGAACGCTGCCGGGCAATGAAATGTTCGCTGCAGCCAGGAAGGAAGCCGAGAAACTGGCCGAGATGGTGGAGGGGGGCGGACAGGTCCGCGCCAAGATCGAAACCGTTGCCGATGCCTGCAAGGAATACGCAAAGACACGCACCGAGGCCGGGCACCGCTTCCGCCGCTATATCTATGACGATCCTATTGCCAAGGTGAAGCTCGACAAGCTGCGCCGTCGCCACGTCAAGGAATGGCGCGACCGGCTGGAGGCGCAACCGGCGCTGGTGAGCCGTCGCAAGAAAGGCGAGCCGATCCACCGGAAGCGCGCTGCTTCCACAGTCAACCGCGACATGGCGGTTTTCCGGGCGGCGCTGGCCAAGGTGCTATCGCCCGGCGCGCCGAACAGCGAGGCAGCATGGCAGGAAGCCTTGAAGGCCGCCCCGAATGCCAACGGACGGCGCACCCTCTACCTTGATCGCAGTCAGCGCCGGAAGCTGCTCGAAAAGACGGACGCGGAAGCCGCACCGTTCGTTCGGGCGCTTTGCCTGTTGCCGTTGCGCCCCGGCGCACTGGCGGCGCTCACCGCTGGCGACTTCGACAAGCGCACGGCGGAATTGACCATCGGCAAGGACAAGACGGGCAAGCCCAGGCGAATCCAGTTGCCGCAAGAAGCGGCGAAGCTGCTTGCGGCTCAGGCGAACAACAAGCTGCCGGGCGCGGCGTTGTTCATGCGCGCCAACGGCAAGGCATGGAACAAGAATAGCTGGAAACTGCCCATTGCCGCTGCCGTCGCCGCTGCCGGGCTGCCCGGCGATGCAACGGCATACACCTTGCGGCACAGCACGATTACCGACCTTGTGAGCGCGGGGCTGCCGCTGCTCACCATCGCGCAAATCTCAGGCACCAGCGCCGAAATGATCGAGCGCCATTATGGGCACCTTGCCAGCGATGCAGCCGTGAAGGCGCTGGGGGAACTGGCTTTATAGATCGGTGGGGCGCAAGCGGCCTTAAGCCAGGTAGCCGGCAACGCTTCCCAGTAACCCAAAGCCTGCACACAGCAAAAAAAGCACGCCGCACCCAGTCGCGTTCTTTGCAGCTTTCGCGGCGCGCATCGCTGCCGCATGGGCGGATGCTGCATCACTGGGTCCATTGAAGCGCGCCATAATTCCTCCGTTGCAATCCTGTTCTCAGCCGCGTGCGATAGTGGTGAAATATGCAGCTCAGCAATGTCGCGACAATAGCGTATGGTGGCTCGGGGATAGGCAGGCCAGCCGACAAGCGCGCATCCCACGCGCTTCCCCGCCCCAATGGGAACCGCTCGGGAGGCGGCATGTCGTCATATGTTTGGGCAACGCCGCGCAAGGCGTTTGAATACTATCTGGACGCAGCCGAGCGCACGCCCGCCGATCTCTGGCGAGCAGTGCATGACGGACATATCCGCGTGTCCATCATGGATGTGGAGTTTTCCGGCGATCAGGTTCGGGCATTGCTTAAGCTGATTCACTGGAACGTCCCGGAAAGCGAACAAGTGTTCGAACTGCCGATCTGGATGGCCGTGCACATGGATGATGTGGAAAGGACGCTTTGCGGCGCTTCGTTGCCAGAGAAACGGCGCGGGCGGCCTAACAAGACACGCGATCAGTCAAACCGGGATTACCGGCTCGCGGTCGAAGTCTCAAAGCTATTGGGCACTGCAAAGGCAACTTCCGTAGCGGATGCGGCGCGCGTGCTAATCGACGCCGGACAAGTGGATGGCGCCAGCTATGACGCGAAGCTGAAAAAGGTTCAGCGAGCCTATGCCGAATATTTCCGGCACGATTAAAAGTCCTTTCTTGTCCTTTGCCGGGGCGCTGAAAGGCTGACAACTGGTTGTCCCACAACGTCCGGGCAATCCCGCTCGGACCTTGCGGGTTACCCTCCCCATGCAGGCACCTATTGCAGTCACCATCCCGGACGCCGTGAAGGCAACCGGCATGTCGCGCTCCGCGCTCTATGAGGCGCTGAAACGCGGCGATCTTTCCGCGCGGAAGGCAGGGCGGCGCACGCTTCTCATGATGGCCGATCTCGAATCGTATCTGGCCGGCCTCCCGACTTTTCAGGCGGAAGCATGAGCGATGGCGGCACATATGCAAAACCCCGGCGGGCAGGCCGGGGCTTCGCGCAATCAACTTGGCGGCTGGTTGCATCCCTCCTCTACCGCATCGGACTGGCGGGCGCAAATGCTTGCGGCCCGTTTCTGCCTGTCGCCTTGGATGGCGCGGGATATGGCGCGGCTCTGCTTTGGGGAGGGCTGCAATGACTGAGCGGCCCTTTCCCGATCACCGGGCAGCGGCGCTTGCCCTGCTCAACGGCTCTAGCCGCCTAAGCCGAAAGGCCGGGCAGTTCCTTGGCCAGCTTGCCGTCGATTCCACGCCCATGAGCGAAGCGCAGGCCGATTGGCTGGCGAAGCTACTGGCCCGCGCAGGCTTGCCGCCAATGGCAAAGGGAGGAGCGGCATGAGCACTTATCCAGATGCACCGGGGCACCGGAACGTGGAAACCTCGATTGCGGCTGCCGATGCCCTTGCGCCCAAGCTGGGGCGGCTCCAGCGCATGGCAGAGGGGGCTATTCGCAATGCTGGCGCGCATGGTCTGACTGCCGATGAACTGGCGGCACGGCTCGATATGGACCGCTGGTCTATCCAGCCGCGCACCAGCGAATTGAGACGCAAGGGGCTTATTCGTGACAGCGGGCAGCGCAGGCCGAATAGCACCGGAAAGCTGGCCATTGTCTGGATTGCCGCATGATCTCTGCCGCCATGGCGGCGCTTTGAAACTCCACCGGGATTGCGGTTTCGGTGGAGTTTCAATTGCGCCGCTCCAGCCGCAATCACCCACAAATCCGCCGATTGTCCGAACTGGCACGGCACCTGCAATTAATTACCTTACCTCTGGTGTGGCAGCCCTTTCCGCTGGAGGCACTGGCAGGGGCGGCGCGCGTAACCGTGCCGACCGGGAAAGCCATGCCCTGACAGCCGCTCAAATTGGCAAACTAAAGGCCGCTGAGCGTCATGCGGAAAAAATCGGGCTGCCGTTCACCCGCATGATCTCGATTCACTGGCAGGCCGCTGGAGTGCCATTGGCGGGCATGGCGAAAGCAACCTACCGCTATACCGACCTGCTGACAAAGGCGCTGGCCCGGCATGGCAGCGGCACGGCATGGCTCTGGACGCATGAGAATGTGCCCGGCAACGGCCATGACAAAGGCGGGCACTGTCACTTGCTTGCCCATGTGCCTTCCGATTTGGTGCCGGTTGTTACGGCGCTGCAACGGGGCTGGCTTCGCCGGATCACCGGGCAGCCTTACCGGGCGCGCGTGATCCACAGCAAACCGATTGGCGGGCGGCTGGGGCTGGAGGCGGGCAATCCCGATCTCCACGCCGTCAATCTAGAGGCGGCGCTTGCCTATGTCCTGAAAGGGGCAAGTCCTGAGGCAGCGTCACAATTCGGCCTGGAGCGGCTGGAGCCGGGCGGGCGCGTGATCGGCAAGCGTTGCGGAACCTCTCAAAACATCGGCGCAAAGGCACGCAAGGCAAAGGACTGACAATGGCCAAACGAAAGAACCCGGACGGCGGCATGAAGCCGAACAACGCCCTTACAATCGAGCAAACCACGGATGAAACTGGCGCTCAGGCGATGGCGCGGAAGCTGCTCCAGCCAATCTTGAAAAACGCGGCGGCTGCATCGGCATTCACCGGCAAGATGATGGGGAGCGACTTTGAATCGCCGGGTATCGGTGACTACGCCGATCACGTTCATACTGCGGCCCGCGATGCAGCGGCGGGCGATCTCGCTATGACCAGCAAGATTCTGGCTGCTCAGGCGATCACCCTCGACAGCATGTTTGCCGAACTGGCGCGGCGGGTGGCGAACAACATGGGCGAATATATCAACGCCGCCGAACGCTATGGGCGGCTGGCGCTCAAGGCTCAGAGCAATTGCCGCGCCACGCTGGAGGCGCTGGCCAAGCTGCACCAGCCGCGCGAGCAAACCGTGCGGCATGTGCATGTAAACGAGGGCGGGCAGGCCGTTATTGCCGATCAATTCTACCACCACGCTGGGGGGCACCGAAATGCAGAATCAGCCGAACAACCCCATGCAGCCGGAACCGGCGCGGCTGGCAGCGGCTCCGCGCTGCTTGGCCATGACGCGCAGGGGAACCGCTTGCCAATCCCCGGCGATCAAGGGGGCGAAGCGATGCCGGATGCACGGCGGCAAAGGCAGCGGCGCGCCTGAGGGCAACCGCAATGCTTGGAAGCACGGCGCGCGGTCAGCCGAGGCAACTGCGACGGCTCGATACGTGCGGGAGATTGCGCGGCTGGTTTAGGGGCTAGATCGCTAGAAGCGGAACGCCCTGTGATTAAGGGGTGCCAAAGGGCAACCCAACCGTTAGGGTATTGCCATGGGCGTAATGGAAGCCATTGACCGCGACCCGTTGCTTGCGGGCTTCTACAGCATCGGGGATGCGACCCGATTGCTGGGCGTGTCTCATGCGGCAAAGCTGCGCGGCTGGATCAACGGCTGGCCAAGCAGTAAGTCCGGGCCGATTGTGGACCGCGACTTCAAGAAGTCCCCCACGGTCAGCTTTCTGGACCTGATGGAACTGCGCTTCATTGAATATTTCCGGGGCCAGGGTGTCTCGATGCAGACACTTCGCAAGGCCGCCGAAATGGCGCGCAAGGAATGGAGTGTTCAGCATCCCTTTGCCCTGTCCGATGTGAAATATCTAACCGACCGTCGCCGCGTGATTGCTCAGGCTTCCGAAGCAGTAGGCGACCGGCCAACTTGGGAATTGGTGACAGGCCAATATCTGATCTGGGATGCAATCGAAGCTTCGATTGCCAAGGGTGTCGTCTTTGATCCTGCGACGCATTTGGCGTCGCGCTGGAAACCTCGCCCCGGTGACCATCCCGATATTGTTCTCGATCCGGCGCGGGCATTCGGCAAGCCGCTGGTGGACAGTGCAGGCATTCCAACCGATGCCTTGTTTCGGCAATGGAAAGCGGAAGACGGCAACTTTGAAAGGGTGGCGCGCTGGTTCAACGTGTCACGTGGGCAGGTTGAGGGTGCCGTGCGCTTTGAGCTTGAATTGGCAAGTTGAGGATCAGGGCGGACGAGCACGTCGCAGAGGCGATTATCAAGGCGGTCCGCGAGATTGCATTGCGGGACGGCTGGACACTGGATTCCGTCGTAAGCGCCAGACAGGCTGGGAAGTCAGACGTTCACTGGATCACCGAGTTTATGGCCGATGGCGGCGATGCGATTCTTTCAGCCGACCGCGACTTTTTGGAAAATCCCCCTCAGGTTGATGCAGTCTTCCGGACTGGCGCAAAGGTGATTCATCTGCCGGCGAAATGGGGGCAGGCGAAAGGCACCATGCAATCAGCGCACATTCTCATGTGGTGGGCCAGAATCGAAGAATGCATCCTCGCCATGAAGCCCCGGCAATGCTTCCGTCCGCCGTGGAACATCAATGAGACCGGGGAGCTACAGCCGGTCGCGATTGATTTTCAGTCGGCGCAAAGGAAGCTGAAAAAGGCGGCCAAGAAGGGCAAGGCCGGATAGGCACCCATGCCATGGGCTTGTGGTTCGGCTGGTTCACGTGTCACCCGGAAATGATTTTCCGCAACTCCGCAGAAAACCGGGGCATTTGGTCGAATCCAAGTCACAAGTCACTTTTGACCGAGAAGCTGCCACCTCTCGAAACCCTCACAATCCAGCCGTTTCCACCCGCAATTTGTCGCGTTCGGTGTATATCGAACTGCATCCGCACCAGCCGAGTGAATTGCCCGAATGAGCCGCGACGGTCTGCCTTCCATTCCGGGCAGGACCGAGCGCGCGGCGCATCTTGATGCAGCCCGATCCACGGGGGCATTTCACCCCCTGTTTTCCATACTCATTCCATACGAATGAAGTTGGACGACGCTAAGTGTTTGAAAACTTGGCGCACCCGACAGGATTCGAACCTGTGACCTCTGCCTTCGGAGGGCAGCGCTCTATCCAGCTGAGCTACGGGTGCGGGCCGGGCGGCACCTAGCAGCGCCGGCGCGCCTGCGCCAGTGGCTTTGTGGCCCGCGCGCAAGCGGCCTTAGCGAATTGGTAGGGGCGTTTGCGGTAATGCTGCGGCCCATGGCGACTCACCTGCAACCTCCGGGCGGGACCGGATCGACGACTGGCACTCCGCCGTCCCTGCCGGGCGCGGGGCGGGCCGAGTTCGGCCAGGCCGCATCGAGCGCGATGAGCATGACCTGGTCGGCGCTCCACGATGCCGCGGGCGTGGTCGGGCAACTGGCCGGCCTCGCCCCTGAACCGCGCAAGCCCGACGTGCGCAATTTCCCTGCGATGATGCGCGATACCGGCGGCTGGCGATTCGAACTGGCGCGGCAGGGGGTCGACGATCTTGCCGCGATCATGGAGCCGGGCCTCGCCGCGCTGCTCGCCGCGCATTCCCGCGGGGCGGCGGTGGAGGCGGCGGCGCTGGCGCTGTGGCAGGAATTCCATTCCGCGCGCGAGGCGCTGCTGGCGCTGGTCCCACCCCTCGGGATCAAACGGCGCGCCTAGAGCGGCGCGGCGCTGAAAACTTTTCCGGATCGCGGACAAAAAAAGGCCCGGACGTTGCCGCCCGGGCCTGGAAGTTTTGGGAGAGGATGCCTGAAAGGCAGGCTCTAAGTGGCCTTTCGCGACCTATTGTGCAAGTGCGAAAGAAACCGCAGCAGTTGCAGAATACGCAATTAACTTTTGCGGCATGTCGAGTCTGGCCCGCTTGCGGCGTTTCCGGTTTGTTCGTAGTGTCGCGGCATGGCCTCGCTGCTTTCCCCCGATTCCCCGGTGCTGCCCGCCGATCCGCAAGAACGGCAGGCGCTCGCCGTCGCGCGTGGAATCTGCCGCCTGTTCGCGCGCAACGACGTGTGGTGCATTGCGGAGATGCCGCTGCGCTCGAACCGGCGAGCCGACCTCATGGGCATCGATTCGAAGGGGCGGGTGGTGATCGTCGAGATCAAGGTCAGCCGTGCCGACCTGCTCGGTGATTCGAAATGGACCGACTATCTCGATCACTGCGACCGGTTTTTCTGGGGCGTGCCGCCGCAGCTCGACCGCGCCCCGCTGGAAGGCGCGGCGTTCCTCCCCGAATCGTGCGGGGTGATCGTCGCCGACGGTTATGACGCGGAGATAGTCCGTCCCGCGCCGTCGCTCCCGCTCGCCGCGGCCCGGCGCAAGGCGGAGATCGAGCGACTCGCGCGGGCCTCGCTGCGCCGCCATCATGTCCACCTCGATCCGCACTGCGCGAGCTGGGGCGGGAATTGACCATGTTTGCCCGGCTGAAGCGCTGGGCGAAGGCGCTGAAACGCGACGTCGTTGCGCTGTGGCTGGCGGCGCGGAGCCCCGATACGCCGCTGGCCGCGCGGATCGTGGCGATGGCGGTGGCCGCCTATGCGCTGAGCCCGATCGACCTGATCCCCGATTTCGTTCCGGTGCTGGGCTATCTTGACGACGTGATCCTCGTGCCGCTGGGCATTGCGCTCGCGCTGCGGCTGGTCCCGCCGCCGCTGATGGCGCGGTTCCGGGCCGAGGCCGCAAGCATCGCCGCCCGGCCGAGAAGCACGGCGGCGATGGTGGCGATCTTGGCGGTCTGGATCGGGGCGGCGGTCTTGGCGTGGTGGCTGCTGCGGTGATCTGACCGCGTCGTCCCGGGCTCGATCCGGGACCGGTGCCAAGTGCTTGCAAGCACTGCTCGGCGTCAGACGTCAGCGGTCCCGGGTCAAGCCCGGGACGACGTCGAAGTCTAACGCCCCCTCGCTGCAGCCACGATCGCATGCTGCCGCGCCGCGCTGGCAGTCGGCCACTCGGCGATTTCCGTAAGCGTCCGCCGGCAGCCCCGGCAGAGGTCCCTTGCCGGGTCGACGGTGCATATGCGGATGCAGGGGCTGGCCGGTCGCTCCATGGCACGGGCCAAGCACGCCGCGCCGGACCATGCAACCGCTCCCGCAATTTTCTTGCTTTCCAGCGCAACCGCGCTTATGTGCGCCGCAGCGAAACCGGCGGGAGTTCCTTCCGCAACCCGGTGCCAGCGTGAGATCCGCCGCAAGACATGGCGCGATCCGCCCCGGATTTACGGTCCTTCGCAGCCCAAGCTTCCCCTTCACGCACGGGTCGCCTGACAGACCCCGGCCGCGCGCGGCCTAACCTCGCGTGCCGCCCATCGTATTGGAATACTGATGTCCTATTTCTCCGACCTTGGCCTTGCCGAGCCCATTCTCCGCGCGCTCGAAACCAAGGGCTACAGCGACCCCACCCCGATCCAGCGCCAGTCGATCCCGGCGCTGCTCGAGGGCCGCGACCTCCTGGGCATCGCCCAGACCGGGACCGGCAAGACCGCGGCGTTCGCGCTGCCTTCGCTCCACCGCCTCGCCGCCGATCCCCAGCCCAAGAAGCCGGCCTCGTGCCGGATGCTGGTGCTCTCGCCGACCCGCGAGTTGGCGGCCCAGATCGCCGAGAACATGCGCGGCTATGCCAGGTACCTGAACCTGACGGTGGACTGCATCTTCGGCGGCGTCCCCGTCGGCAAGCAGGCGCGCCGGCTGGTGCCGGGCACCGATATCCTCGTCGCCACCCCCGGCCGCCTGCTCGACCTCATTGACCAGCGCGCGCTGACCCTGAGCCGGGTCGAGATCTTCGTGCTCGACGAAGCCGACCAGATGATGGACCTCGGCTTCATCCATTCGCTGAAGCGCGTCGCCAACCTGCTCCCGGCCAAGCGCCAGAGCCTGTTCTTCTCGGCGACCATGCCCAAGGCGATCGCCGACCTCGGCAAGCAGTTCATCCACGATCCGGTCCGGGTCGAGGTGACCCCGCAGGCGAGCACCGCCGAGCGGGTCGAACAGTACGTCACCTTCATCAACCAGGCCGAAAAGCAGGCGCTGCTCTCGCTGTCCCTGCGCGAGCTGATCCGCTCGAAGCAACTCGACCGCGCGCTGGTCTTCACCCGGACCAAGCACGGCGCTGACCGGGTGGTGCGCCACCTTTCGAGCGCCGGGGTCGACGCCCGCGCGATCCACGGCAACAAGACCCAGGCCCAGCGCACCGCGGCGCTCGAGGCATTCCGCAACGGCTCGTGCCCGGTGCTGGTGGCGACCGACATCGCCGCGCGCGGGATCGACGTGACCGGGGTCAGCCACGTCTTCAACTTCGAGCTGCCCAACGTGCCCGAGCAGTACGTCCACCGCATCGGCCGCACCGCGCGCGCCGGGGCGGACGGGATCGCGATGAGCTTCTGCGCGCCCGATGAGAAGCCGTACCTCAAGGACATCGAGAAGCTGACCCGGGTCAAGCTCGACCCGCGCGGCCTGCCCGACAACTTCATGGCCGAGGCGGCGAAGCTGCCCTCGCCGAGCCGAAAGCCCGAGGAAGCTGCCCGCGATGCCCGCCGCGACGAGCGCGATGCACGCGGTCGCGGCGGTCCGGGGGCGCGTGGCCCGCGCGACAACCGCTCTGCCGGCGGCCGCGCGCAGGGACGCGACGGTCGTCCCCGCGACGCCAACCCGGCGCGTCCCGAGCACACCCGCGACGAGCGCGGTCCGGTCCGCAACCCGGTCCATGGCGAGCGTGCGCAGGGCGAGCGGACTGAAGGACAGGGCGGCGAGGGCGGCAACCGCAAGCGCCACTTCCGCCCCAAGGGCGCCCCGGGCGTCGGCCAGCACCGCAACAAGGTGCGCCGGGCCTCGTAACCGCCCCTGCAAGGGGAGGGGGACCACCGAAGGTGGTGGAGGGGCAGGCGCTGTGAACACGCGTTCGCGGCGAGGCCCCGTTCACCGCGCGTGCCCTTCCACCATGCTGCGCATGGTTCCCCTCCCCGCTTGCGGGGAGGAGCGGCGCCGCGCATAAGCCCGCCATGGACAGCCTCTGGCTCTCGGCGCTGGCGATGACCCTGATCGTGGGCGTGCGCTACCTCGTGACCAGCGGGGCGTTCGCGTGGGCGACCAGCCGCGTGCGTCCCGGCCTTTATGCCGGGCTCGATCCGCAGATCCGCCGCGAGATCGCCTGGAGCCTCGCGTCCGCGGCGATTTACGGGGTTCCCGCCGGGATCGTCGCCTGGGGCTGGCAGCAGCGCGGGTGGACGCTGATCTATACCGAGGTCGGCCGCTATCCGCTGTGGTGGCTGCCGGTTTCGCTGTTCGTGTACCTCTTCCTCCACGATACCTGGTTCTACTGGACCCACCGCTGGATGCACCGGCCGCGGCTGTTCCGGGTGGCGCACGCCGTCCACCACGCCAGCCGCCCGCCGACCGCGTGGGCGGCGATGAGCTTCCATCCATGGGAGGCGCTGACCGGCGCGTTCGTGATTCCCGCGCTGGTCTTCGTCATCCCGGTCCACGTGGCGGTGCTCGGCACCGTATTGACAGTGATGACAGTAATGGGCGTAACCAACCACATGGGGTGGGAGCTGTTTCCAAGGGCCCTTGTTCATTCGCGGTTGGGCGGCTGGCTGATAACCGCCAGCCACCACCAGCGGCATCACGAGGAATACCGATGCAACTACGGTCTCTATTTCCGGTTCTGGGACCGGCTATGCGGAACCGACCGCGGGCTCTCGCCGGCCTGGCTCTCGCCGCGGTCCTGACCGCCGGGACGATCGTGCCCGAGGCGCTGGCCGCGAACACCGGCAGCGTCAGCATCACGGTCAGCGGGCTGCGCAACGCGAAGGGTTACCTGCGCGCCTGCATCACCGCGAACGCGCGCGCCTTTCCCAACTGCGACCGCGATCCCAATGCGCAGAAGGTCTCGATCGATGCGCGCAACGGCGCCGTGCTCAACTTCACCGGGCTGGCCGCCGGACGCTATGCGATTTCCGTGCTCCATGACGAGAACGGCGACGGCAAGATGAACAAGACGCTGATGCTGCCGAAGGAAGGCTTCGGCTTTTCCCGCGACGCCCCGGTGCGGATGGGACCGCCCTCGTTCGGCGCGGCGGCGTTCGACGTGGGCACCGGCCGCGTCAACTCGACGATCCGCATCCGCTACATGTAACCCGCGCCGGAGGGTTGCGGCGGCCCAAACCGGAGCCTAGGCGGGGGGAGTGAGTTCCCCGCCGCCCATTGCCGAGGCACCGGTCCGCCTTTCCGCGCTGGCTCCGTTCCGCTACCCGGCGTTCCGGGCGATCTGGATCGCCAACCTCTTTTCCAATCTCGGCTCGCTGATCCAGTCGGTCGGCGCGGCGTGGCTGATGACCGAGCTGACCCGCTCGCACCAGCTGATCGCGCTGGTCCAGGCCTCGACCACGCTGCCAATCATGCTGCTCGGCCTGTTTGCCGGGGCGATCGCCGACAACTTCGACCGCCGCCGGGTGATGCTCGCCGCGCAGACGGGGATGCTGGTCGTCTCCGCCCTGCTCGCGGTGCTCAGCTACGAGAATGTGCTTGGCCCGCTCTCGCTGCTGGCGCTGACCTTTGCAGTCGGGGCCGGTACCGCGCTCAATGGCCCGGCGTGGCAGGCCTCGGTGCGGACGCAGGTCGCCCGCGAGGACCTGCCGCAGGCGATCACGCTCAATTCGGTTTCGTTCAACCTTGCGCGCAGCCTTGGCCCGGCGCTGGGCGGCGTGCTGATTTCGCTGTGGAACGTGACCGCGGCGTTCGCACTCAATGCGGTCAGCTACATCGGGATGATCGTGGTGCTGTGGCGCTGGCGGCCCGAGGTCGGGGCATCTCCCGCACGCCAGCCGATGCTCGCCTCGATCCGGACCGGGCTCGACTACTGCGCCCGTTCCGCGCCCTTGCGCAAGGTACTGGGGCGGGGCCTGGTGCTCGGCTTCGGCATGGCCGGCTATCAGTCGCTGCTGCCGTCCGCGGCCCGCGACCTACTGCGCGGCGACGAGATCACATACGGCCTGATGCTCGGCGTGTTCGGCATCGGCTCGGTCCTCGCCGCATTCCGCGTCGGCGCGCTGCGCCAGCGCTTCGGCAGCGAGAACGTGGTCACCGCCGGGACCATCGCCTTCATCGCCGCGATCTCCGGCATGGCCGAGGCCCGCAGCCTCGCGCTCGCGCTGCCTAGCGCGATCCTCGGCGGGATCGGCTGGATCGCGGCGCTGACCAGCCTCAACGTCGCGATGCAGCTGCGCTCGCCCGAGGCGATCCTCGGGCGCTGCATGGCGATCTACCAGGCGATCACCTTCGGCGGGATGGCGCTCGGCGCCTATGCCTGGGGCGCGACCGCCGACTACACCAGCCTGCCGACCGCGATGCACCTCGCCTCCGGTTGGCTGGTCCTGACCCTGCTGCTGCGCTTCCTCGCGCCGATGCCGACGCGCGAGGAAGGGCGGATCGACACTGTGGAGACCCCCGCGAATGCCCGAGACTGACGCCCGCCCCTTGCGCTCCGTGCTCTACATGCCGGCCAGCAACCGCCGCGCGATCGAGAAGGCGCGCGGGCTCGATTGCGACGCGGTGGTTCTCGACCTCGAAGACGCGGTCGCGCCGGAGCTGAAGGAAGAGGCACGCGGGGCGATCCTCGCCGAAAGCGCTGCGGGCGGGTTCGGCCACCGCCGCCTGATCGCCCGGGTCAACGCGCTGGGGACGCCGTGGGGCGCAGACGACATCGTTGCACTGGCGGGCGCAAAGGTCGAGGCGATCCTCGCGCCCAAGGTTGATTCGCCGGACGACGTCGCCGCGCTGTCGGCGGCGATGGACGCGGCGGGCTACCCGGCGGACGTGGCGCTGTGGGTGATGATCGAAACCCCGCGGGCGGTCTTCGCGCTCGAACCGATCGCGGCCACGGCGGGGGCGACGCGGCTCGCCGGGTTCGTCCTCGGCCTCAATGATCTCGCCAAGGACAGCGGGATTGCGCAAGCACCGGGCCGCGCCGCGTTCCAGCCGGTGCTGACCATGGCGGTGCTCGCCGCCCGCGCCCACGGGCTCGTGATCCTCGACGGGGTGTGCAACGCGATCGACGATCCCGCGCGGGTCGAAGCCGAAGCGGTCCAGGCCCAAGGCGGCGGGTTCGACGGCAAGACCCTGATCCACCCCAGCCAGGTCGAGCCGGTCAACCGCGTCTTCGCGCCGACGGCGGAGCAGGTCGCGGAGGCCGAGGGGATCGTCGCCGCCTTCGCCGATCCGGCCAATGCCGGGAGGGGCGCGTTACGGGTCGCGGGCAAGATGGTCGAGCTGCTCCACTTGGCCCAGGCCCGCGCCCTGCTTGCCAGGGCGGAGGCGATCGCGGCCCGCTGAGCGGTGCCAGCGCAACTTAAGCCTTCCTTTACCATGTTGCGCCAGAAGGGCCCTCGTAACGCAGGGGGACGCAAGGACGCGCCATGGATACGTACCGGGGACTGGGTGGAGACCGCGAAGGCTACGACGCCGGGCGCGACGATTTCGATGACGGCGTGGTCGAAGCGCCGCCTTCGCCGGTCGGCCAGGACGAGCGCCGGATGCAGGTGCGCGCCTACAACTTCTGGGCGGGCCTGCTCGGCAATCGCAACTACCCCGCGGTCGACGACCTGCGCGGCGAAGTCCTCCCCGACTTTGCGCCGCATGCGGTGCTGCTCGATTTCTCCCACGGCATCGAGAATCCGCTGATCGCCTATCTCGGCGACAAGCTGGCGGACGAGTGCGGGGCGAACGGGCCGATCGAGCGGCTGAGCGACGTGCCCGGCCGCTCGCTGCTGTCGCGGATCACCGACCACTACATGCAGATCATCGCCAACCAGGCGCCGATCGGGTTCGAGGCGGAGTTCGTAAACCAGCGTGGCCGGACCATCCTCTACCGCGGGATCCTGCTGCCGTTCTCCTCGAACGACGATGCGATCGACTACATCTATGGCGTGATCAACTGGAAGGAACTCGCCGACCAGCACACCACCGACGAGCTGCTGCTCGGTCTCGACCAGGCTCTCGAGCCGCGGCCGGCGCCCCGTGCGCCGGAGCCGGTCGGGGCGAGCTGGGCCGATGGCCCGGTCTCGATCGGCGGGACAGCGCTGCCCGACAGCGAATATGCGATCCCCCAGCCGGTGTTCGGCAGCAGCGACGTCGAGGCCGCGGCAGACCAGCCCTTCGACATCGCCGAGGCGCACACGCTGGCCGACTGGCTGGCCAGCGCCCGCGAATTCGCCCGCGCCGCCCACGCCGCCGAGGACCGCAGCCGCAGCGCGCTTTACGCCGCCATCGGCCGGGCGTGGGACTTCGCCCTCGCCGCCGCCGACGCACGCCAGGAATTCGCCGACCTGCTCGCCGAGGCCGGCCTCAAGGCGCAGGAACGCGCGCCGATGACGCCGGTGGTCAAGCTCGTGTTCGGCGCGGACTACGACAAGACCCGCCTCACCGAATACGCCGCCGCGCTGAACCATGCGCAGCGGATGAAGCTGGCGCGCGGGACGCTCGGCCGCTACCTGACCGACGCACCGGGCGGGCTCAAGGGCGTGGTCCAGTCGGAGCGCAAGCTGCGCCGCGAGGAATCGGGCAAGACCAGCCGCCGCAAGGGGCCGGAAGCGCTCACCGCGAAACTTCGCACGATGCCGCAGCTGCCGTTCGCCGAAATTCCGCGCGAGGGTTCGGAGATCACCCTCCTCGTCGCCCGCCGCCTGCCCTCGGGCGAGGTCGCGCTGCTCGGCGAGGTCACCGGCGATCCCGCGCTAGTCGAACGCGCCGCGCGGCGACTGGTCGGCTGACGGGGCACTCGCACTCCCCTCGTCATTGCGAGGAACGCTGCGACGACCCAATCCAGCCGCCCCGCGCGGACCTTGGACCGAAGCGGCATTCGGCCTTGCAATGACGATTCAGATTTTCCCGCGTTTGGTCTAAGAGACCGGTCATGGTGGGAAAAGGACGACGGATGGGCTGGCTCGGCTGGACCCTGGCTGGCGTGGTTGCGCTCGCGATCGGGCTGTACGGGATCTATCGGTATGCCGTGTGGCGCAATCCACCGGCTGTGCTCGACTGGGCCGACATGCGCTTCCGCTCGGGCGACGAGGCGCGGCTGGTCGAGGCGACACGCTACGGCGCGGACCCGGCGCAGAAGGTGCGGGTCTATCTCCCTGCCAGGCCCGCACCCGGTCCACTGCCGGTGGTGGTCTTCGTTCACGGCGGCAGCTGGGCGAGCGGCGATCCCGACGACTACGGCTTCATCGCTCGCACCCTGGCCCCGCACGGCTATGCCGTGGTGCTGGCGGGCTACCGGCTTTACCCGCGCGCGGTTTTCCCCGGAATGGTCGAGGACACCGGCGCCGCGGTGCGCTGGGTGCGCGACCATGCGGCGGGCTTCGGCGGGGACCCGGCGCGGATCGTGCTGATGGGCCACTCGGCCGGCGCCTACAACATCGCGATGCTGGCGCTGGACCGCGAGTGGCAGGCGCGCGCCGGGCTGACCGACCACGACATCCGCGGCGTCGTCGGGCTGGCCGGACCCTATGACTTCGCGCCGTTCACCTCGCCCGCGACGATCGCCAGCTTCGGCCAGGCGAAGGATCCGGGGGCAACCCAGCCACTCAATTATGTGCGCCGCGATGCTCCGGCCTTGCTCCTGCTGACCGGCGACTCCGACACCACGGTCAAGCCGCGCAACTCGCTCGCCCTGGCCAAGGCGATGACCGCCGCGGGCGCGCCGACCAAGGCCCAGGTGTTCACCGGGATGGACCATTCGTCCATCCTGATGAACCTTGCCCAGCCCTTCGCGCGGCGCGATGCGCGGGTGCTCGACGCGGTGCTGCCGTTCCTGCGGAAGGTTACCGGCGGTGCGGCTTCAGCACAGGTTCAGCCCCCGGCGGCAAAGCCTGCCGCGTGACGCGCCGCCCTTATCGCCTTTTCGCCCGGCTCCTCGCGGTCATTGCCGCGCTGTCGCTGACCGTCCAGCAGGCCGCGGCCCAGTCGATCCTCCGCGACGCCGAAACCGAAGCCCTGCTGCGCGACATCTCCGCGCCGCTGATCAAGGCGGCGGGGCTCGAGCCGCGCAACGTCGACATCATCCTCGTCAACGATGGCTCGATCAACGCGTTCGTCGCCGGCGGGCAGGCGATCTACATCCATTCGGGGCTGATCGGCGCGGCGGATCACGTCGACGAGGTCCAGGGCGTTATCGCCCACGAGCTTGGCCATATCACCGGCGGCCACGTCACCCGCTTCAACGAGGGGCTGAAGCCTGCCACCGGCATCACCCTGCTTTCGCTTCTGCTCGGCGTCGCCGCGGCTGCGGCGGGGGCACCCGACGCGGCGATGGGGATCATCGGGGCGGGCCAGCAGGCGGCGCTCGGCAAGTTTCTCGCCTTCAGCCGGGCACAGGAATCGACCGCGGATGCGGCCGGCGCGCAGTTCCTTTCGAAGGCCGGTATGAGCGGGCGCGGCAGCCTCGAATTCTTCAAGAAGCTGCAGAACCTCGAGTTCCGCTATGGCTTCAAGCGCGACGCCGACAGCGAATTCTATTCCAGCCACCCGATGACGGCCGATCGCCTGACCACGCTGCAGGACACCTACGAGGCGGACCCTGCGTGGAACACCCCGCGCGATGCCGCGTTCGAGGCGCGCTTCCAGCGGGTCAAGGCCAAGCTCTATGGCTACCTCGCCGAGCCGGAAGACACCTTGCGCGCCTATCCCGAGTACATGACCGACGTGCCCGCGCGGTACGCCCGCGCCTATGCCTTCCACAAGGAAGCGCTGATGGACAAGGCGCTGGCCGAAACCGACGCGCTGCTCAAGTCCGATCCGGACAACCCGTACTTCCTCGAGCTTGAAGGACAGGTCCTGCTCGAATCGGGAAAGGTCGACGAGGCCATTGCGCCGCTGCGCAAGGCGACCGCGCTCAGCCGCAATGAACCGTTGATCGCGACGACCTTCGGCCACGCGCTGATCGCCAGCGAGGACAAGGCCAACTTTGCCGAGGCCGAGACCGTGCTCAAGACCGCGGTGGCGCGCGACAGGGACAACCCGTTCGCGTGGTACCAGCTCGGCGTGGTCTATGAAGCGCGCGGCGATCTTCCTCGCGCCCGCCTCGCCAGCGCCGAGCAGCAGCTGATGAGCTACCAGCTGCCCGAGGCGATGCGCAGCGCCGAAGCCGCCGAGCAGGGGTTGCCCAAGGGCTCGCCCGACTGGCTGCGCGCGCAGGATATCGCGATGTCGGCGCGTGCGGAGATTGAGCGCAGCGAGAAGAAGAAGTAGCGCGTCCGGCGATGGCATCCGACGACACCGCTCGCCCGCGCAGCAACCGCGCCTTCCTGATCCTTGCGGTGGTGCTGCTGGTCGCCGGGGCGCTTGGCGGCTGGTGGTGGGAAAGCCGCCGGACCGCTGCGGAGAGCGGCGACGCGGCGCTCGACAACGATCTCGCCGCCGCCGGGATCGACGGGCGCGAGCGTGCCGCGATCGAAGGCTTAGTTCGCGCCTATATCCTCGAGCACCCCGAAATCATCCCCGAAGCGGTCGACCGGCTGGAGCAGAAGCAGGCGGCGAACGCCATCGCGCCCTTGCGCGGTGCGCTGGAAGCACCGTTCCCCGGCGCGGTGCTCGGCAATCCGAACGGCAAGGTCACGCTGGTCGAGTTCACCGATTTCGCCTGCACCTACTGCCGCCGCAGCGTCGCCGACCTCGAGGCGCTGATCGCTGCCAATCCCGACTTGCGCGTGGTCGTGCGCGAACTGCCGATCATCTCGCCGCAGAGCGCGCCCGCCGCCAAGATGTCGCTCGCCGCCGCAACGCAGGGCAAGTACCCGGCGTTCCACAAGGCGATGTTCGCGGGCGAGACGCCCAATCCGAAGAGCATCGCCGCTGCTGCCACCGCCGCCGGGGTCGACATGGCCGCGGCCAACGCCTTCGTCGTCCGCCCCGAAACCGATCAGGAACTCGCCCGCAACCTCGACCTCGCCCGCCGGCTGGGGATCAGCGGTACGCCGGCATGGGTGATCGGCGACCGCCTGATCCACGGCGCGGTCGGCAAGGCGGAACTGGCCGAGGCGATTGCGGCGGCACGGAAGGGGTAGGGGGCACCTAACCGCTGTTGGCGGTATGCCCACCCCTAACCCCTCCCGCCTGCGGGAGTGGAACTGGTCGCGCTAGCCGGGAGGTAGGCCTTGAATCTCCCCCTCCCGCATGCGGGGAGCCGCAGGCGTTCGCGAAGCGAACAGCGGGTCGGGGGGTGGGCCTGCCAGCAAATCACAACCCATCATCCGGCAGCGACCCCGGACGTTACGCTGGAACTGAAACATCGAATCGCGCGGCCGGCCGCGGCGCCATGTGCCGCGGGAGGGGCGGTGTCTGTACGCGTTGCGAACGGCGCAAGGGGAGCAGACGCCCGGTGCGCTCGGCCTGTGAGGACGACGGGCCGGGGCATCGCTCGCAGGCTCGCGAACGAAACGACGCCCTCGCGGCTGACTGTGCCGCGCCATGATGGGGAGACTTGAGCACCGCCCATCCCGTCATCCGGGCTTGGCGCTGGGGGCCTCGCGAGGGCTTAAGGTCAGCGCCCCGTTCTCACCCGCCGCCGCGCCGGCCGCGTCGCTGTTGCCAGCGAAGGAACGAGGCTGGGCCGGCCAAGCCCGCTCCCGATCCGATTCGTCGGGGCTAGGAGTTCAAATCCTACATGTATCCAACAACTTGCTCCGTTTCGGCGGAGTGTTGGAAAGATTGTTTCGCGCGGAGACGCGGAGACGCGGAGAAGAAGAAGAGGGGTCGCGCAAAGGCGCGAAGGGGAAGAAGGCGCAAGGATGGTGCGCCGGGCCGACAGGCCCATCTATGATTCCGGCGCTACGGCAAGCGCGAGGTGTGAGCGGGAAGCCGGCTTCGCCGGTGGCGCTGCATCTCCGCGTCTCCGCGTCTCCGCGTGAACCCTCCTTTCTTTTTAGAGACTCTGCGCGAATCCCGAAAAACCGGACCCCGGATCGAGGTCGGGGTGACGGTAAGGACGGGCGCAACGCCTTTGCGCCTTCGCGCGACCCCCCTGCCTCACTGGTCCGGATCGCGCACCTTGAACGGGTCGGTCGCGTCGGGCTGGGTCGGCAGCGGCATGCGCGGCAGTTCCTTGTCGCTGTTCGCCGCCTGCAGCAGCATCCCGGCCAGGATCACCGAGGCCTGGCGCATGTCGTCGGCGCGCATGTGGTCGACCGTGTCGAGGTTCGAGTGGTGGACCTGCGTCGAATAGTCGAGCGGGTCCTGGATGAACTGATAGCCCGGCAGCCCGATCGCCTGCATGTAGACGTGGTCGGTGCCGCCGGTCTTCTTGGTCACCACCTTGCCGGCGCCCATGGCAGCGAAGGGGGAGAGCCATTCGCGCAGCAGCGGGGCGGCGGCGATGTTGCCTTCGGCATAGATGCCGCGGAACTTGCCGGAACCGTTGTCCATGTTGAAGTAGGCCTTGAGCTGCGCATGCTCGGGCAGCGGCCGAATCGGGAAGGCGTTGCGCCAGGCGATGTAGCTTTCCATGCCCTTGAGCGAGGGATCGACCGGCCGCGTCGCGAGGTGCTTCTCGATATAGGCCTTGGAGCCCAGCAGGCCCTGCTCCTCGCCCGCCCACAGTGCGAAGCGGATCGTCCGCTTCGGCCGCACGCCGAGGCTGGAGAGGATCCGCGCCGCCTCGATCACCGCGACGCTTCCCGCGCCGTTGTCGCTCGCGCCGTCGCCGGCGATCCACGAATCGAAGTGCGCGCCGGCCATCACGTAGCCGGCCTTGGGATCGGTCCCCGGGATCTCGGCGATGATGTTGTGGGCCATCAGGTCGGCGCTGTCGAAGCTGGCATCGGCGGCAAGTTCGACCACCGGCGCGGGACCGGTCTTCGCGAGCCGCACCAGCCGGCGATAATCCTCGGCGGCCAGTTCGAACGCCGGCACCGCCAGTGTCTGGCCGGGCTGGAAGGCATAACCCTCGCCGTGGACCAGCATCCCGTCGCGGTAGCTGCGCTTGACCAGGGCGAGCGCGCCTTCATCCTTCAGGAACGCGGCGAGGCGGTTCTGGAAGGTCGAGCGCTTGAGCTGGAGCTCGGCGCTGTCGGGATCGAAGCTCGGCTGGTCGAACTTGTCGAGATCGGCGATCTCGCTGTCGCTCAGGCGCTTGAAGGTGGGATCGGTGCGCTCGGTCGGCGTGCCGGGGAGCGAGACGAGGACGATCTTGCCGGCGAGCTTTCCGCGCCATGCATCGAAGTGGGCATCCTCGCTCATCGGCGCGATCACCACTTCGGCGCGGACCGGGCCATTGGTCCCGGGCGACCACGCCACCGGGATCGCGGTCATCTCGAGCGGGCGGGGCGATACCATCCGCGCCGAATGGCTCTTGAGGTTCCAGCCCAGGCCGAACTCGAACGGCTCGGCGTGGACGTTCTTGAGGCCATACGCGGCGAACTTGGCAAGCGCCCAGTCCTCGGCCTTCTGGTAGCCGTCGGAATTGGTCAGGCGCGGGCCGATCCGGTCCATCAGCTCCGACGCGGTGAGCATCGCCTCGCTGCGGTTCATGCCCTCGTCGATGACCTGCGCGACGGCGCGATCCTCGGCCGGGCCGGCGGCGGCGGGGACGGCGGACAACAGCACGGCTGCGGCTCCGGCGAGCCAGATGGAACGGGTCATGGTGTGGATGCTCCCCTGAAGGCTTTTGGTTCAGGGCGCGAGTGTTGCGGCAAGCGGTTCCGATTGCAACCGGTTTGCTAGAGCCACCCGATCCGCTTGAACCGCCAGAACAGTCCCCCGCAGATGGTCAGGATCAAACCCCAGACAAAGAAGTAGCCGTATTTCCAGTGCAGCTCCGGCAGGTTGTCGAAGTTCATTCCGTATATCCCGGCAATGGCGGTCGGCACGGCGAGGATCGCGGCATAGGCGGCGAGCGACCGGGTCATCTCGCCCTGGCGGTGCTGTTCGAGCAGGCTCGCGGTCTCGACGATCGAGGCGAGCGTTTCCTTCAGCCCGTCCATCCGCCGCAGGACCCGGCGGACGTGGTCGAGCACATCGCGGAACCAGATGCGGGCGGCGGGGTCGATGTGGGGGAGGTTCTCCTGCACCAGCCGCTCGCACACCTCCTCCATCGGGCCGACGATGCGCTGGAAGCGGCGGAGCTGGCGGCGCAGGCGGAAGATGCGGCGGATGACGTCCTGTTCGGGGAACACGTCGATCGCGCCTTCCTCCATTTCCTGGACCGAGACCTCGAGCGATTCCATGATCGGCAGGTAGCCGTCGACGATGAAGTCGAGCACCGCGTGGAGCACGTAGTCGGCGCCTTCGCACAGCCGTTCGGCGTCGCGCTCCAGCGTCTGGCGCAGTTCGTTGTGGGCGCGGGTCGAGCCGAAGCGGACGGTGATGACGAAGTCCTTGCCGAGGAACACCGCGGTCTGGCCATAGCCGATGACGTCGCCTTCCTCGAGCGCGGCGGTGCGCGCGACGACGAACAGGTGCTTCCCGTAGATCTCCAGCTTGGGCATCTGGGTCGGCTTGAGCGCGTCCTCGACGGCCAGCGGATGGAGCCCGTACTGGACGCGGACCCGCTCCATTTCCGCGGCATCGGGCTCGCACAGGCCGATCCAGTCGAAGCTGTGGGGCTCGTTCTCGGTCCGCACCGATCCGTCGAGCTTGATGGCGTGCTCTCCGGGCACTCCGAGGGTGTAGCGGCGGGCGGCGATGACTGTCATGCTGGCGCGACAGTGGCAAAGCGCGGGCGCGCTGGCAATCGGCGGCGAATCAGGGTAACCCAATTGACACTCTTGTCAGTAGGGCGAAAACGAGAATGAAGACCGGGATGATGGATAGCATAAACCTGCAGCCGGACGTCGATGTCGCGATCGTCGGCGCGGGACTTTCAGGCATCGGCATGGCCGCGCACCTCGAGATGCAGTGCCCCGACCGCAGTTACGCGATCCTCGACCGGCGCGAGAATATCGGCGGGACCTGGGACCTGTTCCGCTACCCCGGCATCCGCTCCGACAGCGACATGCACACGCTGGGCTTCGTGTTCGAGCCGTGGAAACACGAGAAGTCGATCGCCGATGGCCCCGCGATCCTCGACTACCTCAACCGCATCGCCGATGAGCGCGGCATCCGCGACCATATCCGTTTTTCGAGCAAGGTCGGCGCCGCCGACTGGGACAGTGCCACCGCGATGTGGACGCTCTCGATCGAGGGCAAGGACGGCAAGTACCAGCGGCTGACCGCGCGCTTCGTCTACCTCGGAGCCGGCTATTACGACTATGACAATCCCTATGATGCCGGGTTCGCCGGGCGCGAGAGCTTCACGGGCGAAATCCTCCACCCGCAGTTCTGGCCGAAGGACTTCGACCATGCCGGCAAGCGGATCGTGGTGATCGGATCGGGCGCGACCGCGGTGACGGTCGTACCGGCGATGGCGAAGACCGCCGCCCATGTGACTATGCTCCAGCGCACGCCGACCTGGTACGCGATCCGCCCGGCCAAGGACGCGTTCGCCAACACGCTGCGCAAGTTCCTCCCTGAGAAGGTCGCCTACGCGATCACCCGGTTCAAGAACGTCCGCCTGCAGGACCTCGTGTTCAAGCGGGCCCGGTCCCACCCGGACAAGGTGAAGGCCTATCTCACCGACAAGATCAAGGGCGCGCTTGGCGACAAGTATGACGAGGCGACCTTCACTCCGCCCTACGATCCGTGGGACCAGCGGCTGTGCCTGGTGCCCGACGGCGACATGTTCGAGGCGATCAAGGCGGGGAAGGCGGAGATCGTCACCGGCCACATCGACCGCTTCGACGAAACCGGCATCGTGCTCAAGGATGGCCGCCATCTCGACGCCGACGTGATCGTCACCGCGACCGGCCTGGCGCTGGCGGTCGCCGGCAAGATCGCTCTGTCGATGGATGGCGCACCGGTGAACCTCGCCGAGCGATTCTATTACAAGGGCGCGATGTTCTCGAACGTGCCCAACCTCGCGCAGGTGTTCGGTTATCTCAACGCCAGCTGGACGCTGCGCGCGGACATCGTTTCGGACTATGTCTGCCGCCTTCTGAACACGATGAAGGCCAAGGGCGCGACCGTCGCCACGCCGTTTCTCGCGCCGGGCAGCGAGCCGGAGGAGGACGACATCTTCGACTTCTCCTCGGGCTATATCCAGCGCTCCAGGCACATGATGCCCAAGAGCGCGAAGACCAACCCGTGGCGGCTCAGCCAGGAGTACGTGAAGGACAAGGCCTGGCTGAAGGCCGATCCGGTCGACGACGGCCTGATGCGCTTCGGCCAGGCCGAGCCGCAGGCGGCGGCGCTGATGGAGGCGGCGGAATGAGCGTCCTGGCGGCGCTGTTCCTCGGGGCCGCGGAGTACCGGGACCTGAAGCCTGAAATCGACTGCCCGCAGCTTGTCGCGCTGCGCGATGCGGCGACGGATCCTTCGGCATTTGCCGCATTGCTCGCTGCGGGCGGCGCTCCAAAAGTTTCGCCGCTTTACTGCACGACATCGGGGATCGGAACGTGGTGGTGCACCATGTCCCTCGCGCCCGACGGTGTCCGCCGCGACAGCCTCGCCGAGGCGATTACGGCGTGCCTGCCGGATGCGGTCGTTCGCCGCGGCGCGGGGGAGGGTTGGCGACTGGGTCCGACGGTGATCCGCAGCGGCGCGCTGCAGGTTGAAATCGAACAGAGCGGCTCGCCGGCCCATCATGTCGGCGTCTCGGTTGAGCTCATGTTCAGCATCGCCGGATCGCCGACGACCGGAAACTGATCTGCGCCTTGCCATGCGGCCGCTGGCGGTTATCTGCTGTGGCCATGACGGACGAATCGCGCATCTGGACCGCCGCCCTCATCGTCGTCGGCGACGAAATCCTGTCGGGCCGCACGCATGACAAGAACATCGCCCAGGTCGCGACCTGGCTGGGCGTGCAAGGCATCCGCCTGCGCGAGGTCCGCGTCGTGCCCGATGTCGAGGACGCGATCGTCGAGGCGGTGAACGCGCTGCGCGCCCGCAACGATTACCTGTTCACCACCGGCGGGATCGGGCCGACGCACGACGACATCACCGTCGATGCGGTGGCCAAGGCGATGGGCCTGGGCGTCGTGGTCCATCCCAAGGCGCGCGCCATGCTCGAAGGCTGGTACGCCAGCCGCGGCGGGTTGACCGAGGCGCGCCTGCGCATGGCGCGGGTGCCCGACGGCGCGGACCTGATCGAGAACCGCCTGTCGGGCGCACCGGGGATTCGCATCGACAACGTGTTCCTGATGGCCGGCGTCCCCCACATCACCGCGCAGATGCTCGACGGCCTCACCGGCACGCTCGAGGGCGGGTTGCCGCTCCTTTCCGCGACGATCGGCTGCTGGGTGCCCGAAAGCGAGATCGCAGACCTGCTGGCCGTGACCGAAAAGGCGCATGAAGGCTGCCAGATCGGCAGTTATCCGTTCTTCCGCGAGGGCAAGGTCGGCGCGAACTTCGTGATCCGATCGACGAGCGCGGACGACCTCGCGGCTTGCGCCAAGGCGCTCGAGGATGGCCTCGCCGCGGTGGGCCGGTTCCCGGTCCCGGGCGGCATCTGATGCGCTTCACCCGCCGCCTCGCGCTGCTGGCGCCAATGGCCGCCGCACTGGTCGCCGCCGCGCCGAAGAAGAAGCGCGCGGCTCCGTTGCCGCCGCCTAAGCCGATCGGCGAGACCGAATATGTCGTCTTCAAGACCGAGCTGGGCGAGATCATCGCCCTGATTGACGTCAAGCACGCGCCGATCACCGGCACCAACTTCATCCGCTATGTCGATGGGGGCCGGTTCGACGGGATCACGTTCTACCGCGCCATGCACCTGCCGTGGGGTGCCGAGCCCAATGGCCTGATCCAGGCCGGCACGCGCGGCGACCCCAGGCGCAACTTCAAGCCCATCGCGCATGAACCGACCAGCGTGACCGGGATCCTCCACAAGGCGGGCACCCTGTCGATGGCGCGTTACGCCCCGGGGACGGCGACCGGCGATTTCTCGATCATGCTGTCCGACCAGCCGGGGCTCGATGCCGATCCCGCTGCGACCGAACCCGAACTGCAGGCCGGCTATGCCGCGTTCGGCCGGGTTGTTTCGGGCATGGAGGTGGTGCGCGCGATCTACGATTCGCCGATTTCCCCGACCGAGGGGGAGGGCGTGATGCGCGGACAGATGCTGGCGAAACCGGTGAAGATCCTCACGGCCCGGCGGATCGACGTGCCTTCGGTCCCCGCAGCGCCCGCCGCCCCCGCTTCGTGACGGCGCGCCTCGTCACCGCGCTCGCGCTGGTGCTGGGAGGCTGTGTCCCGCCGGGGCTCGCGGATTTCCGCGCGACACTGGCCCGCCAGCCGAGTGCCACCGCCGCGCTGGGCGAATGGTGCGAGGCACGGGGGATCGCCGACCCGCCGACCATCGCCGCATGGCCGGTCGTGGGCGACGAGGTCGCCGCAGGTCCTGACGTTCTTGCGGCGCTCGGCGTGCAGGCGGGCGAGCCGCTCGGCTATCGCCATGTCCGCCTGGCTTGCGGGGAGACGGTGCTGTCCGATGCCCGCAACTGGTACGTGCCGGCGCGCCTGACCCCTGAGATGAACGCGGCGCTCAGCCAGACCAACGTACCGTTCGGCAGGGTCGTCGCTCCGCTCGGTTTCCGCCGCGAGCGGCTGGCCGAGACACGCGGGACGCTCCCGGGCTGCCCGGCCGGGACCATCCTGTCGCACCGCGGCGTGCTGCGCCTGCCCGATGGCCGGGCGATCGCCTGGGTGCAGGAGTGCTACACCCGCGCAAACCTGGCGCGACGATAAAATCAAGCGGGCCGGGAACCTTCCGTCCGCTGGGCCGTTGCGAGCAGTTGGACCGGGGAACCTCTGACAGATCATGCCGAATACGCCGACCTACGCTTTCGGCCGCGACGCACGCACCAACAGGATTGTGCTGGCGTTGCTCGGGCTGGGATTCGTCGCGCTGATCGCGGCGGCGGTGGCCGCGCTGTTCGTGCAGCGCCAGATCGAGCACGATGCGGCGATGGTCGAGCATACCTTCGACGTCGAGACGAGCGTCAATCGCTTCGCCAAGGTCCTCGAACGCACCGAGACGGCGCGGCGCGGCGCACTGCTCAGTCCCGATCCGGTCTTCGCGTCGATCTTCCGTTCGTCCGGCGACCAGGCCGCGCGCGATATGGAGAAGGTCAAGCGGCTCACCGACGACAATCCTGGCCAGCAGGCGCGCGCGTCAAGGGTCGCTTCCCTGCTCGCCGAATACCGTAGCCACGCCGAATACTCGCTGACGACGCTCGGGGAGGAGCGCGCCGCTGTCATCGCCGGTTTCAACTCGGATCGCGGGGTCCGGGCGGTCCGTGCGATTCGCCAGATCACCGACGAAATCCTCGCCGAGGAAGAGCGCCTGCTGGCGATGCGCAGCCGGGTCCAGGACGCGAACCTCGCCCTGTTCTATGCGGTACTGGCCGGGGCCGGCGTGCTGATCGTGCTGACTGCCGTGGTCACGCTCGTCCTGATCCGCCGCAACCTGCGCGAAATCAACGAATCGCGTCGCGAGCTGCGCGTGCTGAACACCCAGCTCGAAGGGCTGGTCGATGCGCGGACCGCGGAACTCCAGCGCGCCAACGCCGAGATCCAGCGCTTCGCCTACATCGTCAGCCATGACCTGCGCTCGCCGCTGGTCAACGTGATGGGCTTCACCGCCGAACTCGACGCCGCGCGCGACACCATCGCCCGCCATTTCGAGGCGCAGGACGAGGCCCCGCCCGAACCGGTGCGTCTGGCGGTGAGCGAGGACCTGCCCGAATCGATCGGCTTCATCCGCAGCTCGACCCAGAAGATGGACCGGCTGATCAACGCGATCCTCCGCCTTTCGCGCGAGGGGCGGCGCAACCTCGCCCCGGCGCAGGTCAGGCTGGAGGACGTGGCCGAGGGTGTGGTCGAGAGCCTCCAGCACCGCATCCAGGAAACCGGGACCGAGATCACGATCGGGCCGATGCCGACCATTTTCACCGACCGGCTCGCCGTGGAGCAGATCGTTTCCAACCTCGTCGAGAACGCGCTCAAGTATCTCCAGCCCGGGCGGCCTGGCCGGATTGCCGTGACCGCGCAGGAGGTGGGCGACCGTGTGCACTTGTCCGTCGCCGACAACGGCCGCGGGATCGAGGCGCGCGACCACGAGCGCATTTTCGACCTGTTCCGCCGTTCGGGCGCGCAGGACCAGCCGGGCGAAGGCATCGGCCTCGCCCACGTGCGCGCACTGGCCTATCGTCTCGGCGGGTTGATCGACGTCGAATCCACCCCCGGCGAAGGCTCGATCTTCACCGTCGTCCTTCCCAGAGAATTCAAGACCGGAGTGTCCGATGCCTGACCAGGTTGCCGTCAATATCGTGATGATCGAGGATGACGAGGGCCATGCCCGGCTCATCGAGAAGAACATCCGCCGTGCCGGGATCTCCAACAAGATCCACCATTTCACCGACGGGACCAGCGCGCTGCGGTTCCTGTGGGAGGACGAGCATGGCCCGGCCCGCAACGGCCCGGCACTGATCCTGCTCGACCTCAACCTGCCGGACATGAGCGGGATCGACATCCTTGCCAAGGTGAAGGGCGACGACAAGCTGCGCCGCACGCCGGTCGTGGTCCTGACCACCACCGACGACAAGGTGGAAATCCAGCGCTGCTATGACATGGGCTGCAACGTCTACATCACCAAGCCGGTCAACTACGAGAACTTCGCCGACGCGATCCGCCAGCTCGGCCTGTTCCTCTCGGTGATCCAGGTGCCCGACCTGGGCGAGGACGGCGCTTGAGCGAAAGCCCCCGCCTTCTCTACATCGACGACGACGCCGGGCTGCGGCGGCTGGTCGAGCGCACGCTCGGCCGCCGGGGCTTCACCGTGACCGTGGCGGCCGACGGCGCGGAAGGGGTGGCGCTGGCGAAAGCCGGCGGGTTCGACCTGATCGCGGTCGACCACCACATGCCGGGGATGGACGGGCTGGCCACGCTGGCGGCGCTGCGCGCCCTGCCGGACTGTCCGCCGGTGGTCTATGTCACCGGCGCCGACGACGGCCGCCTCGCCATGCAGGCGATCCGCGCCGGGGCCGAGGACTATGTCGTCAAGCACGTCGGCGAGGACTTCCCCGACCTGCTCGAGGCGGCGTTCGGCCAGGCATTGGAGCACGTTGCCCTCCAGCGCGCCAAGGATTCCGCCGAGGCCGAGCTGCGCGCCAGCAACGACCGGCTCGCCGCGCTGCTGCGCGAGGTCAACCACCGCGTCGCCAACAACCTGCAGATGGCGATCGCGTTCATCGGGATGCAGGCGCTGGCGCTTCCCGAAGGCGAGGCGCGCAACGCCCTGCTCGCCACCCAGCAGCGGATCGGCGCGATCGCGCAGGTCAACCGCCGCCTCTATTCGACCGGCGATGTCCAGCAGGTCGCGCTGCAGGATTACTTCGAGGGCCTCGCCCATGACCTTGCCGAGACCTGGTCGACACCGCAGGGCGAGCGGCGAATCGTCGCAAGGGTCGCCGACGTCACGCTCAAGACCGACCGCGCGGTCAATCTGGGCATGATCGTCTGCGAACTCGCCGGCAACGCCTGCAAGTACGCCTACCCCGCCGATGTCGCGGGCGAGGTCCGCATCGTGCTGGAGCGCGAGGGCGAACACGGCCTGCTCCTCGCGGTCGAGGACGACGGCGTCGGCATCAACGGCGAGGGCGAGGCGAAAGGCACCGGGCTCGGCACCAAGCTGGTCAAGGCCCTCGCCCGCGGGCTGGGCGCGACCCCGGAATTCGACAAGGCGCACGCCAAGGGGCTACGCGTGGTTTTGCGCTTCAGCGAATAGGCACAACGAAAAGGCCGGGAAGGTTTCCCCTCCCGGCCTTTCGATTTTCAGCCGAAGCGCGGTGCTTACGCCCCGTGGACTTCCGCCACGTCGATCTTGAGGCCCGGGCCCATCGACGAGGACAGGCCGGCCTTGCGCAGGTACTTGCCCTTGGCGCCGGCGGGCTTCGCCTTGACGATCGCGTCCACGAACGCGTCGAAGTTGGCGCGCAGCGCCTCGTTCGAGAACGAGAGCTTGCCGATGCCGCCGTGGATGATCCCGGCCTTCTCGACGCGGAACTCGATCTGGCCGCCCTTGGCCGCCTTGACCGCTTCGGCGACGTTCGGGGTAACGGTGCCCAGCTTCGGGTTCGGCATCAGGCCCTTGGGGCCCAGCACCTTGCCGAGGCGGCCGACGATGCCCATCATGTCGGGCGTCGCGATCACGCGGCCGTAGTCGAGGTTGCCGGCCTGCATGTCTTCGAGCAGGTCCTCGGCACCGACCTTGTCGGCCCCGGCGGCGAGAGCGGCTTCGGCCTTGTCGCCGCGCGCGAAGACCGCGACCTTGACGTCCTTGCCGGTGCCCGAGGGCAGGGTGACCATGCCGCGGACCATCTGGTCGGCG
This sequence comes from Novosphingobium sp. FW305-C-111, assembly GCF_058783565.1. Classification (NCBI taxonomy): domain Bacteria; kingdom Pseudomonadati; phylum Pseudomonadota; class Alphaproteobacteria; order Sphingomonadales; family Sphingomonadaceae; genus Novosphingobium; species Novosphingobium sp. FW305-C-111. Next base: position 201,405 of record NZ_JBYSYP010000001.1, on the reverse strand, counting down.
TGGCGCGGATCGACGCCGAGGTTCAGCGAAACCTCAAGGGTCTGGTCGAACTTGGCGCTCTGGAGGTCCTTCAGGAGCTGGATCGCGTCATCGACGCCGTACAGCTTCTGGTTGTCGCCCAGCTTTTCGACGAGGGCCTTCTGCTTCTTGGTCTGCTTTGCCATGGGATCAGCCCTCCACAACCGAAAGGCCCATCGCGCGGGCGGAGCCTTCGATGATCTTCGTCGCCGCGTCGATGTCGTTGGCGTTGAGATCCTTCATCTTCATCTCGGCGATTTCCGAGAGCTGCGAGCGCTTGATCGTCCCGGCGGATTCCTTGCCGGGCAGCTTCGAGCCCGACTTGAGGTTGATCGCCTTCTTGATCAGGTAGGTCGCCGGGGGCGTCTTGGTGATGAAGCTGAACGAGCGGTCGGCATAGACGGTGATCACGGTCGGAAGGGGCATGCCCTTTTCCAGCTCCTGCGTGGCAGCGTTGAACTGCTTGCAGAATTCCATGATGTTCACGCCGCGCTGGCCCAGGGCCGGGCCGATCGGCGGGGCAGGCTTGGCGTCGCCCGCCGGCACCTGCAGCTTGATGTAACCTTCGATCTTCTTGGCCACGAGGGGCCTCCTTTCTTCCTGTCGCCCCGGCTTTCGGCCGGGGCTCAGAGTGAGCGGTCAAGCAACGGCGAAATGCCGTCTCCCGCACGGAATCGCCCCGGCAAGCCGAAGCGAAGGCGCGCGGGTAGGGGAAAATGCGGTTAAAGGCAAGGGCGGGAAGGCCCACCCCGTCCGACTACGGCCGCTGCGCGGCCAAGTCTCCCGACCCTCCCGCATGCGGGAGGGCAGCTGGCGCTTGAACTCCCCTCCCGCTTGCGGGAGGGGCAGGGGGTGGGCAAGCAGCGCGGCGCTGCCCGCCCTGCTTATTTGACCAGTTCGACTTCCTCGAAGCCCAGTTCCACCGGCGTGGCGCGGCCGAAGATCGAGACCGAGACCTTGACCCGGCTCTTGTCGAAGTCGAGCTCCTCGACGATGCCGTTGAAGCTGGCGAACGGGCCGGCGTTGACCTTGACCGAATCGCCGATCTCGTAATCGACGTGGACCTCGCGCTTGGGCGCGGCGGCGGCTTCGTCGCGGGCGCCGAAGTAGCGCGCGGCCTCGCGGTCGGAAATCGGCTGCGGCTTGCCGCCGTTGCCGAGGAAGCCGGTGACCTTCGGGGTGTTCTTGATCAGGTGATACACGTCATCGTTCATGCCGAGCTTGGCGAGGACGTAGCCCGGCATCGTCTTGCGCTCGACCTGGACCTTCTTGCCGCGCTTGACCTCGGTCACGGTTTCGGAAGGAACCTCGACCGCCTCGACCAGCTGCGACAGGCCCATCCGCTCGGCCTCGGACATGATCGATTCGCGGACCTTGTTCTCGAAACCGGAATAGGCGTGGATGATGTACCAGCGGGCCATTGTATCTCGTTTCCCTGGAAAAGCGCGTGCGGCGGCGATCAGGCCAGCGACAGCAGGAACTGGACGATCTTGCCGAACAGCGTGTCGATGCCGAGGAAGAACACGGCGAGGATGACCATCATGATCCCCACGAAGATCGCGGTGGTGACGGTTTCCTGACGGGTCGGCCAGACCACCTTCGCAGCTTCTGCGCGGACCTGGCGGATGAACTCACCGGGGCTGGTCTTGGCCATCGTCGTGTTCCTTCACGGACAATTGAACTCGTCGCTTCCGCCATGGCCTCATCGCCGCCCCGGTCGGAACCGGGAGGGGCTTGCGAGATTCCGATGTCGGAAGAGACCCCGCATTTAGGCCGCACCCGCGCCGTTGGCAAGGGTGGAGGGTGGCGGCCTTGGCAGCGCGCGTTCACAGGATCGCCGAGCCGCCGTCCACCGCCACCAGCGCGCCGTTGACGTAGGACGCCCGCGGCGAGGCGAGGAACGTGGCGACGCTGGCGTACTCCTCGGGCCTTCCCATGCGGTTTGCCCAGAAGTTGCGGTCGTGGCTGGCCATCATTGCCGCCTCGATCTCGGCGGCGGTGCGCCCGGAATCGCGGGCTTCCCGGTCGAGCCTGCCGGCGAGCGCCTCGCCCCTGATCCAGCCGGGGAGCACGGCATTCACCCGCACGCCGGAGCCTGCCCCGTCGCGCGCCCAGTTCTTGACGAGGTGGGCGAGCGCCGCCTTCATCGCGCCGTACTGTGCGGTGCCGGGGCTGTAGTGGCGGACCGAGTTGGCGCAGAGCATGACCACCGCGCCGCTGCCGCGCGCCTTCATCCCGGGGATCACCGCACGCCCGATCCGCATGGCGGACAGGAACAGGCCGTCAAATGCGGCCAGCCACGATTCGTCGTGGCCATACGCGGGGACCGGCACCGTCGGATCGCGGGGAAAGGGGCCGGCGGTGTTGACCAGCACGTCGATCCCGCCGAGCGCGGCGTCGGCAGCGGTGGCGAGCCGGTCCGCTCCCTCGGCATGCGCCAGATCGGCGCAGATCACCGTCGCTCCGCCGCACAGGCGGGCGGTTTCCTCGAGCGGCTCGCGGCGGCGGCCGGCCAGTACCAGCCGCGCGCCCTCCGCCGCCAGTGCCAGCGCGGCGGCCCGGCCGACGTCGGCCCCGGCGCCCACCACGAGCGCGCCCTTGCCGCCCAGTTCGAGGTCCATGTGCTCTCCCGCGCGTGACTGATGCGCACCATCGCCGCACAGGAACCTGCGGACAAGAGCCGGATTGTCAGGGGGAAGTGGCAGGAGTGGCAGGATTCGAACCCGCGGCCCTCGGTTTTGGAGACCGATGCTCTACCAACTGAGCTACACTCCTGTGCGGGGGTGCCCTTAGAGCCAACGATGCGGTAAGACAAGCGAAGGAAAGCATCGCCCTAACAAATGCACGGCACGACCCCTCCTCCGATCATCCCGCCGGCGCTGCTGCTCAAGGCGTACCGTTCCGGCATCTTTCCGATGGCCGACAGCCGCGACGATCCCGAGGTGTTCTGGGTCGAACCGCGGATGCGGGCGATCATGCCGCTGGACGCGTTCCACCTCTCGCATTCGCTGGCGAAGACGCTGCGCAAGGGCCGCTTCCGCGTGACCTGCGACGCCGCGTTCGACCGGGTGATCGAGGAATGCGCCGGCCCGCGGCCCGGCGCCGACGAAAGCTGGATCAGCGCGCGGATCATGGCGAGCTACCGCCGGCTGCACGAACTCGGACATGCTCATTCGATCGAATGCTGGCACGGCGATGAACTGGTCGGCGGGCTTTACGGGGTAAGCTTCGCGCGCGTCTTCTGCGGCGAATCGATGTTCAGCAGGATGACCGATTCGTCGAAAGTGGCGATGGCCTGGCTGGTCGCGGCGTTGCGGCGGGGCGGGGCGGAGCTGCTCGACTGCCAGTTCATCACCCCGCACCTCGCCTCCCTGGGCGCGGTCGAACTGCCGCAGGCGCGCTATCTTGCGCTGCTCCGCGCTGCTCAGCGCCCGCTGGCGGAGGGCGAGGGACTGGGCTTGGCGCTCGGCTTCGGGGAGGGTTTCGGCGATGGCGACGCGCTGGCCGAGGCCGAGGGCGAAGGGCTTGGCTGGGACTTCGGCGCGTCGCTGCTGCCGGCGGGCTTCGCCGCGCTGCTGGCCGATGCCGACGGCGCGGGGCCGCCTTCCTCGCCGGGGAACTTCATCGCACAATTCTTGACCCACACGTCATAGACCGGGTGCTCGACCACGTTGAGCGACGGCGATTCCTTGAACAGCCAGCCCGAGAACACCTTGTGCCAGGCCAGCTTCTCCTGCGTGCTGGCGCGCTCCTCGACATAGACCTGGACGAAGGCGCCGGTCTGCGGCTCTTCCCACGGCAGGCTGCGCTCGCACGTGGCGAGCTTGACGATGACGTTGCCGATCCGCTTCGATTCGCCGGACTTGAGCGTGATGTCCTGTGACAGGTTGTTGCGCTTGTTGAGGAAGCCGAGCGTCGCGACGCGGTCCTTGACCGGCGTGCCGTATTCGCTTTCGACCACCGGGCCGGCCTTGACGTCGGAGCCGCCGGTCGCGGCGATCTCGGGCGGCGGGGCTGACTCCTTCTCGTCGCCGCAGCCGGCGAGCGCGAGCAGCGCCGCGGCGGCAAGCAGCGGCGCAGGGCGCAGGCGCATCAGGCTTCCGGGGACCAGGCTTCGTAGTCGCCGGTCGCGGCGGCGCGCTTGCCACCACGCTCGAGCGCGCCTTGCGGGCGATAGGCGGCGGCGGTGCCGGTGGCGTTGGGGGTATAGTCCACTTCCCAGATCCGCGCGGGCGGCAGGTGGCTTTCGGGCACACCGTCCAGCGAGCCGTGGAGCCAGCCGTGCCATTCGGCGGGCACGCGGCTCGAATCGTTGGCGCCGTCGTAGATCACCCAGCGCCGCTCGCGTCCTTCGAACGGGGTGCCCTTCTTGCCGGGCTTCTTGGAGCGGTAGTACTTGTTGCCCTGCGCGTCGGTGCCGACGTGCTCGTTGTTCACGGCGTTGTCGAGCAGCGTGCCGACGGTCGCGCCGTCCCACCAGGTGAAGATCTTCGCAAGGATGCCCATGGCCTGCGCCCTACTGGATTTGCAGGGGGCGGGGCAAGGGTTGTGTAGTGGTCGGGCGAACCTTGCCTGACTGCGCGGGCCCACCCCTAACCCTTCCCGCTTGCGGGAGGGGGACTGCGCAGCGCTTTACTCCCCTCCCGCTTGCGGGAGGGGCCGGGGGTGGGCCTGCTCTTTTACATCACCACTCGACCTTGTCGCCCGGCTTGATCCCCAGCTGCGCCGCGCGGCCGCCGTTGAGTTCGAGCACCGCCGCGGCGATGCCGATCGAGGGGCGCGGAGTTTCGTCATAGGGACGCGCGTTGGCGGCGATGTTGAGAATCCGGTGGTCGGTGCCGATGAAGATGATGTCGAGCGGGATCACCGTGTTGCGCATCCAGAACGAGGCGACGTCGGGCGGCTGGCGGATGAAGATCATCCCCTCGTCCGCGCCCATCGCGGTGCGGAACATCAGCCCCTGCGCCTGTTCGGCCGGGCTCTTCGCGACTTCGACGAGGAACCCGTGGGCGCCGGTCGGGCTGGTCACGGTCAGCGGAATGACCGGCAGGCCCGACAGCGGGTGAACCTTGGCCGCGCTGGCCGAGGACGACGACTGGCCCTTGCTGCCCGCGTCCGCGGACATCGGCGAGCAGGCCATGACCGCACCCGCCAGCACCAGCGCGGCGGTGCGCAGCTTTCCCGTCCAGCTATTCGCCGTGCACCTATTCGTCATCACCACTCGCCCATTCCTCCGCCGCTTCGACGCTCGCTGCATCGACCAGAATTCGCGCGCTTTCAAGCGGATGCCCGGCGCGCAGCATCGCCGCGAGCTGCTTTTCGCGCTGCGCCCGGTCGGCTGAACCGGGGCCGAACGGACCGAACCGGCGCTTCCTCGCCATGACCAGCGCGGCCTGACGCTGCTCGGCCCGGGAAATGGCCTCGCGGTCGTCCTCGGCGATCCCGGCCGCGGCGAGGGCCTGCCCGATCCGCCGGGTGCCATAGCCGCGCCGCAGCAGGCCGCCGGCCTTGGCCCGGGCATAGCCGGCATCGTCGACATAGCCGCGCGCCACGAACCGCGCGACCAGCGCCGCCGGGTCCGGCTCGCCCGCGCCGTCCCATCCGCGCTCGCGCAGCTTGCGCCTGAGGTAGGCGGACAGCTTGCCCGCGCTGGTCGCGAAGCGCGCGACATAGGCGAGCGCCAGTTCCTCCAGCCGGGCCGCGTCAAGCGGCTTGGGCGGGCGCTTCTCGCGGCGGTCCAGAGGCGGGCGGGTCATCGCCACATTCGTGCCACAGTCCCCGTTAAATGGGAAACTCCGCAGCCGTGCCTTATGAATTGCGCGGCAATGAGAGGTTCAGGCGGACGCGCCGAAAGGCGTCCGCCCCAAGACAACAATCGGGTAAACGCACATGACCGCAACGAACGCCGTGCTGGACAAGACGCCGCTCGTTTCCACGCCGAACGACGATGCACTGCCGCGCCGCTATTCCGATTTCGGCACCTTCGGCGAAGCGCTCGACTATGCGGCGCAGGGTACCAAGGGGCTCAACTTCCACGATGCCCGCGGCAACCTGGTGCGCCCGTATCCGTTCAGCGAACTGCGCGAGGACGCGCTCGCCGCGGCCCGCCGCCTTGTCGCACGCGGGGTCCAGAAGGGCGACCGGATCGCCCTGATCGCGGAGACCGGTCCCGATTTCGCCGCGCTGTTCTGCGGTGCGGTCTATGCCGGGGCGTGGCCGGTGCCGCTGCCGCTGCCGACAAGCTTCGGCGGCAAGGAAAACTACATCGACCAGCTGTCCGTCCAGCTGTCGAGCAGCGACCCCAGCATCCTGTTCTTCCCCGGCGAGATCGCCGAGATGGCCGGTGCCGCCGCCGCGCGGCAGGGCTGCGAAGGGCTCGCGTGGCAGGATTTCTGGAGCGAGGCCGCGCCCGACGTCGCCCTGCCCGAAAGCCGGCCCGACGACATCTGCTACCTCCAGTATTCGAGCGGCTCGACCCGTTTCCCCCACGGCGTCGCGGTGACGCACGAGGCACTGCTGGCGAACCTCGCCGGCCATGCCCACTCGATGAACATCGGCGAGGGCGACCGCGGGATCTCGTGGCTGCCGTGGTATCACGACATGGGCCTCGTCGGCTGCTTCCTCTCGATCATCTCGAACCAGATGTCGTGCGACTACCTCAAGACCGAGGACTTCGCCCGCCGCCCGCTGGCGTGGCTCGACCTGATCAGCCGCAACAAGGGTACCTCGATGTCGTACTCGCCGACCTTCGGCTACGACATCTGCGCGCGCCGCATTTCCAGCCAGTCCAACGTCGCCGAACGCTTCGACCTGTCGCGCTGGCGGGTCGCCGGCAACGGCGCCGACATGATCCGCCCCGACGTGATGCAGAGCTTCGTCAACGCGTTCGCGGATGCGGGCTTCAAGGCCAGCGCCTTCCTGCCGAGCTACGGCCTTGCCGAAGCGACGCTGGCGGTCACCGTGATGCCGCCGGGCGAAGGCATCCGCGTCGAACTGGTCGAGGAAGAGCGCCTGTCGGGCAGCCCTCGCGACCTCTCGCGCCCGGCCCGCTACCGCGCCATCGTCAACTGCGGCAAGGCGATCCGCGGCATGGAAGTCGAAGTGCGCGGCGAGGGCGGAAAGCCGCTGCCCGACCACCACATCGGCAAGGTATGGTGCCGCGGCAGCAGCGTCATGCACTCTTACTTCCGCGACCCCGAATCGACCGCCGAGGCGCTGGTCGACGGCTGGCTCGACACCGGCGACATGGGCTACCTCGTGAACGGCTACCTGTTCATCGTCGGCCGGGCGAAGGACATGATCATCATCAATGGCAAGAACCACTGGCCGCAGGACATCGAGTGGGCGGTGGAACAGCTTCCCGGCTTCCACCAGGGCGACATCGCCGCGTTCTCGGTCGAAAACGACAGTGGGGAGGAAGTGCCCGCGGTGCTCGTCCACTGCCGCGTCTCCGACCCGGTCGAGCGGGCGAAACTGCACGAGGAAATCCGCGAGAAGGTCCGCTCAGTCACCGGCATGAACTGCGTGGTCGAACTCGTCCCCCCGCGCACCCTGCCGCGCACCAGCTCGGGCAAGCTCAGCCGCGCCAAGGCGAAGAAGCTGTACCTGTCGGGCGAGATCGAGCCGTACAAGCTGGCGGCTTGAGCCTGATATCGGCGTCATCCCGGGCCTGACCCGGGTTCCCGCTTTTATTCCGAAGCTACGGAAGACAGCAGCAGGACCTTCGAACAAGTCCAGGGCGCCGGACTAAGATGGCAAGCGGCTACGGCGCAACCTCTCGCCCATCCCACGCAAACACCTTTCCGCTGTCGCTTGGCTGCAGTCCGTCGACCACGCCCAGCAGCCGCTCCGCCGCAAATTCCGCCGAGAACAACTTGCCCTCGGCCACGCCCTTCTGGAACGGGCGGGACAAGTCGGTATCGACCGTTCCGGGGTGCAGCCCGGCCACCACGGCGGCGGGGTTGCTGCGGGCCAGTTCAATCGCGAAGTTCCTGAGCAGCATGTTGAGCGCCGCCTTGGCCGCGCGGTAGGAATGCCAGCCGCCGAGCCGGTTGTCGGAGATCGAGCCGACCCGCGCCGAGAGCGCCGCGAACACGCTCCGGCGGTTGCGGCCCAGCAGCGGCAGCGTGTGCTTGGCTATCAGCGCCGGGCCGATCGCGTGGACGGCGTAGAGTTCGGCCATCGCGGCGGGATCGAGCGCGCGGTAGCTTTTCTCCGGGCCACTGCCGTCGCTGCGATGAAGGATGCCCGTGGCGACGATGACGAGGTCGAGCGGGCCGCCGATTTCTTTCGCGGCCTCGGCGATCGAGCCTTCGTGGAGCAGGTCGAAGCGGAACGGGCGGACCTTGTCGTGGACCGCCACCGCGCCGCTTCTCGCCCCGGCATGGACCTCGCCGACGTCGTCCCGCCCGGCCAGCGCATGGACCAGCGCGCCGCCGATCCCGCCCGAGGCGCCGAACACCGCGCAGCGCAGCGGTGCGCTCATGCCCGCCGCCCGCTGCGTCCCGCAACGGGAACCCTGTTGGCGAACGCCAACTGGTGTCTTGACGAAATCGCCGGCTTTCGATTCATAATCACCCCGGGATAACGGGGAGAGGTCCAATGGGACAGATGGTTGCGGAGCGCGCCCGCGCCGATGCCGTGGTGCATGACACGGGTGAATTCGGGGTACTGGTCGGCTGGACGCACACGCCGTTCAACCGCGGCATCGACCTGTCGGTGCAGAGCGCCGCGCAGGCCTCCACTGCCGCCGGGCAGATCGAGAACCGCCATTACCTGATGACCAGGAACCAGGCGCTGATCCTTGCCAAGTACCTGCTCGACGCGACCGGGCAGGAACTGCCCGAGCGCAAGCGCCCGGGCCTGCTCCAGCGGTTGTTCGGGTAGCAACCTTTCCCCACCTTCGTCATTGCGAGGAGCGCAGCGACGAAGCCATCCAGTGCCGCACGGCTCCTCATGGATTGCTTCGGCCTGCGGCCTCGCAATGACGCGTGTCTGGAGAAGCGGCGGCTTCAGCCCGCCAGCAGCGGCCACAGCACCATGCCGAGGCCGATCAGGCTGACGAAGAACACCAGCGTGCGGATCTTGGGGATTCCGGCCCAGTAGATGAACAGGTAGGCCGTCCGCGCGCCGAGCCAGATCCAGCCACCCAGCGCGGTGGTTCCGTTCGTTTTCCCGGCAAGGACCACGCCGAGCAGCGCGATGATCGCAATCGGCAGCGTCTCGAGGAAATTCGCCTGCGCCCGCGTCAGCCGCCCGGCGATCGGATTGAGCGGCGGCAACGCTTCGTCGCGCGCGCCCATGTTCCAATCGACCCCGTACTGTTTCGTCTTGAAATGCGCCGCGGTGAAGATGTGGACCAGCAGCAGCACCGCGCCCCACGCAAGAATTGTCAATTCGACCGGCATCGACCCGTCTCCCCCTGTTTTTCCGGGCAAGAGGATGCCGCGAACCCGCCGTCCTGTCGAGCCGTGATCTCTCGACGAGCCGCGGACCTTCGCCGACAAACGGAGCTTGCCCGTGTCTTATGGCGATAATACACTTGGCATTGCGGAAGCGGAGCGCCATCTTGGGCGCTTCACCCGGCTCGAAAAAGGGATTGGGCAGGCGATGGCCAGCAGCACGGAAACCACCACGCAGGACGCCTTGGGCATCCAGTTGACACCGCCCGATCCGGTGCCCCAGGTCGCGCCCGCGCAGGCCGCGGGGCTGGTTCCGGTGTCGGAAGAGAACAAGTCCAAGCTCGCCAGCAAGGTCGATGCCTTCGTGGCCGACCTGATCGCGCAGGACGCGGCGAGCCCCGAGTTCGGCAAGCGGGTCGACCAGCTGACCAACATGGGCCGCAAGGAAATCGCGACGGCGGCGGGCATGTCCAACCGCTTCCTCGACCGGCCGATCCGGGCAATGGACAAGGATTCGGGCGTCGGTGCCAACCTCGCCGAACTGCGCCGCACGGTGGAAGAGCTCGACCCCGGCCGCCAGGGCAACCTGTCTTCGGGCCGCAAGTTCCTCGGGATCATCCCGTTCGGCAACAAGCTGAAGAACTACTTCGACAGCTACACCTCGGCGCAGGGGCACATCAAGGCGATCCTCGACCGCCTCGCCTCGGGCAAGGACGAGCTGCTGATGGACAACGCCTCGATCGACGTCGAGCGCCAGAAGCTGTGGGAGGCGATGGGCAACCTCGAGCAGATGATCCTGATCGCCCGCGAGCTCGACACCAAGCTCGAAGACACCGCCAACGACCTCGACCACACCGATCCGGCCAAGGCCAAGGCGATCCGCGAAAGCGCGCTGTTCTATGTCCGCCAGCGCCACCAGGACCTGCTGACCCAGATGGCGGTGACGGTGCAGGGCTACCTCGCGCTCGACCTCGTCAAGAAGAACAACGTCGAGCTGGTCAAGGGCGTCGACCGCGCCAGCACCACCACCGTCGGCGCGCTGCGTACTGCGGTGACGGTGGCGCAGGCGATGACCAACCAGCGCCTCGTGCTCCAGCAGATCACCGCGCTCAACACCACCACCGCGGGGATCATCGATTCCACCGGCAAGCTGCTGCGCGAGAACACCGGCAAGATCCACGAAATGGCGGCCTCGAGCACGCTTCCCATGGAAACGCTGCAGCGCGCTTTCCAGAACATCTACGACACGATGGACAACATCGACACGTTCAAGCTCAAGGCGCTCGACGCGATGAAGCAGACGGTCGACACGCTCTCAGGCGAGGTCGAGAAGTCGAAGGGCTACATCGCCCGGGCCGAAGGTGCGGCGCAGGCCAAGGCGATCGGCACCGAAGCGCCCTCGCTGCTGAGCCTGGAGGGCTGACCGCGCCGGCATGACCAGTCCCGCCCAGAACAGCGACCGCATCCTTGCCGAGGCCCGGCGCACGCTGGCCGAACAGCGCGCCGGCGGGCGGCGGGTGAAATCCATTGGCAAGCGCTCGGCCGAACTCAAGAGCCGTCACGCCCGCGCCAAGGCGGCGCGGCTGGGGGCGGTGATCGCGATGATCCTCGCGGCGGCGACGATCACCGGCCTGGTCATGGGCGGGATCGGCTTCACCGGGCTGATGCTGACCGGCCTTGCCATCTTCGCCGCGCTTTATGTGTTCGGCAAATACCCGAAGCTCAAGGTGCCGGAATTGCCCGCGCTCAACCAGGGCGACGTGCGCCTGATGGTCGGGCGGACCGAGCTGTGGCTCGAGGCGCAGCGCCCGGCGCTGCCCGCGCCGGCGGTGGAGATCGTCGACCGGCTGGGCGTCCAGCTCGATGCGCTCGGCCTCCAGCTTGAGGGCATCAACCCGGACGAGCCGGCGGTCGGCGAAGTGCGCAGGCTGGTGGGCGAGCACCTGCCTGGCATGATCGACAGCTATCGCCGCATCCCCGCGCACCTGCGCCGCGAGGAGCGGGCCGGGCGCACCCCTGACGCGCAGTTGACAGACGCGCTCGGCAAGGTCAGCGGCGAGATCGACCAGATCACCCGCCAGCTCGCCACCGGCGACATCGACAAGCTGGCGATCCAGACCCGCTACCTCGACTACAAGTACGGGGACGCGCTCGACGACGAAGAGAAGCCTGCCTGATGCGCGTTGCCATTCCCCACAGCCACGACCGCGCCGAAGTCCGCCGCCGCATCCGCGAGCGCAGCGGCGAGCTGGCGGGAATCGTGCCGGGCGGCGTCGCCACGGTCGAGACCGCGTGGGCGGACGAGGACACGATGGACATGGCGGTCACCGCGCTCGGCCAGACCGTGCGCGGAGCGGTGACCGTCGAGGACAGCCAGATCGTGGTCAACTTCGACCTGCCCGGGCAGCTGGGCTTCCTCGGCGGGATGATCGAGCAGACCATCCGCGAGAAGGGGCAGAAGCTGCTCGCCTAGAGCTTGCGCTCCAGCTCCAGCAGCTCCTCCGGGATCCGCAGCGATTTCGCGACGATCCGGGTTTCGGCCAGCAGATACACCAGCGCCGCCATCAGCAGGGCGATGGCGAGGAAGAACACGCTGCCAGCGGCGACGCGTAACTCGCGGTCGAGCAGCTCGCCGATGAAGATGACGCCCACGGTCACGCCGATGGCGAGGCCCGACAGCACCAGCATCGTCAGCGCCCGCCCGATCAGGTGGATGCGCCGGTCGACATAGCGGATTTCCACCACGACGGCGTCATGTTCCAGCCCGGCGGTCTCCCCGTGAAGGCGCTGCAGGGCGCGCGAACGGTCGACAACCCGGCCAAGCCGCGTCGTCAGGATGTTCATGATGTTGCCGATTGCCACCAGCACGAAGACCGGGGCAAGCGCGAGCTGGATGGTCTGGGCGATCACGCCGCGAGGCTTACGCCGGATGGACGAGGATGGCGAGGCCGGCCGGATCGAGACGAACGTCTCGAATGCTGGACGCCTGCGCGCACTGGCCGGGGCGCACGCTTTCGCCGCCGACCTGCGCCTCGCCGCGGCGCGGGATCACCAGCAGCGGGCGGTCGTATTCGGCCAGCAGCGCGGCGTCCGGTTCGCCATCGACCCGGTGCGCGGTGAAATACGGCCCGCGCGCGAGCTCGACCGTGCCCTCGTCCGGGATGTGCCGGCGCAGCGCCGGATCGTGCGGCTCGCCCTTCGACACCGCGATCCCCGCGTCGAGGTGCAGCTCGCGCGGGCGGCCATAGTCATAGAGGCGATAGGTGATGTCGCTGGTCTGCTGGATCTCGATCAGGCTGACGCCAGCACCGATTGCGTGGACCGTGCCCGCGGGAATGTAGAAGAAATCCCCGGCCTGGACCGGATGCCACACCAGCATGTCCTCGATCGCACCGCTGAGCGAGGCGGCGCGCATCGTTTCGCTGTCGACGGGATCATGGAAACCGACGCCGAGCGTCGCGCCGGGTTCGGCGTCGATCACCAGCCAGCACTCTTCCTTGCCGGTGTCGGTCTCGCCCGCCGCCTTGGCCTGCGCGTCGTCGGGGTGAACCTGGACCGAAAGCTTCTCGCTGGTGAAGATGTATTTGACGAGGACGCTGGGCAGCTGCGCCGGCGGCTCGAACCAGATTTCGCCGATGCGCTGGCCTTCGGGCGCGGAGAACGGCGCGCGCAGCGTATCGCGGCCCCACGGTTTCTCCACGCTCTTCACCGGCAGGATCACTGGTTCGCCGCCCCCTGGAGCTTGCCGACGAGCTGCGCGCCCTCCGGCGTGCAGACCAGCACCTCGCCCTTGTCGACGACGATGACGAGGTCGCTCGCTCCGATCACCGAGACGCGCGGACCGTCGCTGTCGACCAGGACGTTGCGGCAGTCGACCAGCTCGGCATTGCCGCGCACCGCGTTGCCAACCTCGTCGCGTTCCAGCGCGGCGTGGAGCGCCTGCCAGTTGCCGATGTCGGACCAGGCCATGCTCGCCGGGACCATCGCCGCACGGTCGGTGTTTTCCATGACCGCGTAGTCGACGCTCTCGCTCTCGATCCCGGCGAAGGCCTGCGGATCGGGGTGGAAGCGCTGGCCGTCGACGTGACCAGCCTCGACCGCGGCGCGTGCCGAGGCGGCGATCAGGGGGCGGTGCTTCGCCAGTTCGTCGAGGAACGTGCCGGCGCGGAACGCGAAGATCCCGCCGTTCCAAGAGTAGGTGCCTTCCGAAAGAAAACCGATGGCCCGTTCGAGGTCGGGCTTTTCGACGAACCGGTCGACCTTGTAGCCGCCGGTGGCATCGATCGCCTCGCCGCGCTTGACATAGCCGAAGCCGGTTTCGGGCGCGGTTGCGGCGATCCCGAACGAGACCAGCCAGCCGCTCTCGGCAAGTGCGCCCGCAGCCCGCGCGGCGGACACGAACGCCTCGCAGTCGCCGATGTGGTGGTCGCTCGGGCAGACCAGCATGATCGCATCGGCGGGCAGGCGCAGCGCAGCAAGCGCGATCGCGGCGGCGGTGTTGCGGGCTTCGGGCTCGACGATGACCTGGGCGCGCTCCGGGTGCGGCAGCTGCGCCTCGACATGATCGAGGTGGGCGGTGCCGGTCACCACCACCGGATCGGCGAAGTGGGCCCCGTCGGCACAGCGCAGCAATGTAGCTTCGAACAGCGTGCTGTCGCCGACCAGCGGGAGGAAGGGTTTCGGCATGGTCTTGCGCGAACGCGGCCACAGCCGGGTTCCGCTGCCGCCGCACAGGATAACCGGGGTGATCTTCGTCACGCTCACTCCATCAATTCGAGCAGGTCGGCGATGGTGGTGGTCGCGAACCCCACCGCGCTGTCCGAGATTCCGTAAGGCACCAGCAGCCGCTCGCCAACCCTCAGCGCGCCGCAGGTGTAGACGACGTTGGGGACGTAGCCATAGCGGTCGGCATCGACTGCGGTGAGGATCGGAGTGGGACTGCGGGCCAGTACCTTCGAGGGGTCGTCGCGGTCGAGCAGCGCGCAGCCCAGCGCATACTTGCGCATGGCGCCGACCCCGTGCGTGATCAGCAGCCAGCCCTCATCGATCAGGATGGGGCTGCCGCAATTGCCGATCTGGATGAATTCCCACGGGTATTTCGGCTCCATCAGGAGCACCCCGTCGTCGTCCCAGCACTCGAGATGGTCGGAGCGGAGCAGGAACAGGTTCTTGCCGTCCTGCCGACCGATCATCGCGTACTGGCCGCCAATCTTCTCCGGGAACAGTGCCATTCCCTTGTTGCGCCCGGCGCGGCCCATGATCGGCTCGAGGATGAACTCGCGAAAGTCGGCGGTGCGCAGCAGTTCCGAGCGAATCGAGCTGCCCGAATAGGCGGTGTAGGTCCCGATCCACTCGTAAGCCCCGCCACCATGGTCGAAGCGGACCAGCCGCAGGTCCTCGAGGCCCCCGCGCTGCTGCTCGGTGATCGGGAAGATCACCGTGTTCGACAGGCTGCTTTCGGGATGGCGGTAGACGGTCACCGCCGCGTCGCCGTCGGTCAATGTCGCCGCATCGGTGGACACGGAGGTCGCGAAGGCATTCTGCGGCCAGAGCTGGAAGCTCCCGTCCTGCTGGACGATGCCTTCCCGAAAAGCGACCGAGCTGATGTGGCCTTCGCCGACCGCGCGCAGGCTCATGACGAAGCGGCAGGCACCGCCCGACATCCCCGACTGGTCGGGATGCGGGACGATCGACGGATTCATCAGCGCGGCCGCGGCATAGGTGTATTCGTGGCAGAAGTAGGCGCCGATGAGCCGCTTGCGCAGCTTGCCGAAGTTGCCGCCGTCGAGCCCGAGCGAAGCCTCGACCTCGGCATAGCGTTCTTCGAACATCAGTTCGGTCTGCCAGTGGCGCTCCGCGAAGTCATGGAGCACCCGCCCGTATTCCTCGGCCGCGGCTTCGTCGCTCATCGCAGCGATGTCAGAGACCAGGCGGCCGGCACGCGAATCGGTCGCGGCGCCCTGCCAGCCCAGGTGGAATGGGCGCAGGACTACCCGCGAGGGATCTGCGTGCAGTCGTTCTTCAAGAATGCGCAAGGTGCTGGGCTGTCCGTTCCGCCTTGCCCAACGCCGGGCCCTCCTGCTGGTTCCGCGCCGGTCCATCGATCGCGATCATTTCGCGCAGTTTGTAGTGCGCCAGCTGGAAAGCAAGGATCGATTCCGCGCCCGTGTTCTCGTTTGCGCCGTGCGGGGTGACCCCGTCGCGGCAGCGCCCGCTGGCGAGGTCGCCCAGCACGACGCCGCGATCGTTGGCGCCAAGGAACCAGCGATAGGCGGTTTCGGCATGGCGCAGCCAGCCGCGGTCGCCCGTCGCCTGAAGCGCCACCGCCGCCGCATCGACCGCAGCCCACGCCTCGAGCGGCTGCTGGTCGAACGGGAGGACCGCGAACGGCTTGTGGAACGTGTCGGAGCCAACGGGGCGGAAGTGCCCGGCGGCCGCGACCTGGCGCGAAGCGATGAAGCGCAGCGAATCAAGACCGGCGGCGAGCCAGTCCTCGCGCTCGTCGAGCACGGCTGCCTCGATCAACGCCTGCGGCAGGCGGGGATTGTCATAGCCGAGCACGGCTTCGAACCAGGCCCAGTCCGGGCGGCGCTCGCGGGCCAGCAGATGGCACAGGGTTTGCGCGCCCTTGCGGAACAGGTCGCGGGCCGCCTCGCTACGGTGCCCGGCGCGCAGCGCGGCGCAGGCCCCCAGCATCGAGAAGGCGATGGTCCGCGGCGAATCGAGTTCGGCGAGCGGCTCCACGGCGATATCGAACCACTGCCGCGCCCACGCTCGCAGGCCCGGATCAGGCGCATTGCCGATGGCGAGGCCCAGCGCCCAGAGAGTGCGCCCATTGCTGTCGTCGGAACCGATGTCCTCGCACCAGGTCCGGTCGAAGTTCATGAAGTTGCGGAAGCGTCGCGCCTCAGGGTTCCAGGCGTGCTGGATGAAGCTCGCGTAGACCATCGCCCAGCGCTGCCGATCTTCGGCCGGAATGGCGTCGGCGTTGCCCATCAGCATCAGCGCCCGCACGTTGTCGTCGAGGCAATAGCCGTGGCGCCGGTCGGGCACGATCCCGATCGAATGCTGGAACATGCCGGTGCCATCGCTCATCGCGAAGACGCCCCGAGCGCCGGGGGTGGCGAGGAGCGGCGGCTGCTTGGGTGTGGCGCCGACGGCGCTCCGCACAAGCGCGGCGCTCGCCTCGGCAAAGCGCGGCCAGATTGTTTCGCGGCCGCGCTGCCATGCACGGCGCTGCATCTCGGCGAGGCGGTTGCGGTCGCCCAGCAGGCCGTTAACTGCGTCGGCGATGGCTGAAGCCGAGCGCGGCTCGATCAGGCAACCGACACCGTCGGCGAGCAGCTCACGGGCATGGACATAGGGTGTCGAAACCACCGCCCGGCCCAGCGCGACCGCATAGCTCAGCGTGCCGGAGGTCGACTGCTGCAGGCCCGGGTAGGGCGTGAGATAAATATCGCAGGCTTCCAGCTGCTCGAGCAACTCGCCGGTTTCTAGGAAGCTGTTCTCCCACTGGATGTTATCCGCCACGCCCAGCTTTTCGGCCAGCGCGACGAGACTGTCACGGTAGGCCTCGCCTTCGTGGGCGATCAGGTTGGGGTGCGTCGCGCCGACGATCCGGTAAAGGGTGTCGGGATGGGCGGCGACGATCGACGGCAAGGCTTCGATCACCGTCTCCAGCCCCTTGCCGGGGCCGAGCAGCCCGAAAGTCATCAGCACGTTGCGGCCCTCGAGGCCCGCCTTGCGGCGGAACGCATTGCCCGCGCCGAACGGGCGGTCGGGCGCGCCGTGCTCGATGACGGCGATGCGGGCGGGATCGGCGTGATAATTGCGCACCAGCAGGTCGCGCGAATGGCGGGCCATGACCATGACCCGGCTTGCACGGCGCAGCAGGTGTTCGATGATCGCACGCTGCTTTGCGCTCGGCTCGGCCAGCACGGTGTGGAGCGTGACGATCAGGGGTGCGGCGATGCGGTCGACCAGATCGAGCACCATTTCCCCATCTTCGCCGCCGAAGATGCCGTATTCGTGCTGGAGCCAGACCGCATCGACCGCGTCTTCATTGATCCGCCGTGCGGCGATCGCATAGTCGGCGGCCCGGTCGGCGCGGATCACCGCCCGTGCGTCGGCGTACTCATGTTCGTCGGCGGGGCTGTCGATGACGTGGAGGTCGAGCGCGATCTCGGGATGGTGGCGCAGCAGCTGGTCGTGAATGTCGCTGGTGAAGGTCGCAATCCCGCACTTGCGCGGGCGGAAGCCTCCGATCAGCGCGACGCGCGCGGAGTCGGCAGTCTGACGGGGAATTCTTAGCGCAGCCAGTCCGGTTTCGCCGGCGCTGCGCGGAGCCACGATACGGTCCATCGAAGTCATCGCTATTTCCGGTCCTTCCCGAGAGGATGAGAAACTGTCCCTCCGATGAATGAATGATCGAACGACCCATCCGGTTCCATTGCAGTGCGGCAGTATCTCCCGATCCGGATGCAGTTCGTCGCATCAAGGTGGAGCAAATTTCCGAATTTGCAAGCAGATGCCGCAACTGCGAAGCAATGTTCGCATTTGCAGCAAGAATGAATCAGGGACTGAAGAACCGCTGGCCCCAGCGGTAGACCGCCTCGACCGGCTGGCCGCTCGCATCGAGGCGCGGGCGAAAGCGGAAGCGCTGTTCGGCGAGACGGCAGGTGATCCGGTCGGACTCCGCATCACCGCTGCTGCTGACGACACGGCAATTGCGGGCGCGGCCATCGGTTCCCACCGTCATTTCGATAATCGCGGAGTGGCCCAGCCGGGCGTCGCGCCCGGCCTTGGGATAATCGCGGATCGAATCGATCGTGCCCGCGGTCTTTTCGACCGGTCGCGCCGCCCCGCTGCCCGAGCCGGTGCCACTGCCGCCCGAGCCGGTCCCGTTGCCCGCTCCGCCTCCACCGCTGCCGGAGCCGCTCGCGCCCGCGCCGGAGCGGTCCTGCGTGCCCGACGAGGCAGCAGGCGGAGCGCGGTCGGTCTTGCGCGGGATCCTCGGCTTGGGAGCCGCAGCCTCGCGCGGCTTGGCGGTCGCCGCTTCGGGGGCGGCCTTGCCGGCGGCACTGTCGCCGGTGTCGCTCGGGCTGGGCGGCGGGGCGGGGGGCGGGAGGGCGACGTTGTAGGCGCTGGTCTCCACGAACGGATCGTCGATCACCCCGGCCGCCGCCAGCCCCTTGATCAGCGCGAAGGCGACGACAAGGTGCAGCGCCGCCACCGCCGCGATGGTCGCGATACGGGTGCGGCGCGGCACGCGAGGCTGGTCGCTGAAGCGGACATCGGGTGATTCGCGGGTTGGCACGGGTGCGAGAATTCCCCGCATGGCGCCCCGGTTCCAGCCCAAACTGGCCCGGCTTTGCGACGAGCCGAGCCGATTTGGCCTTGGAGCATTGGGCAAGGCCCCGAAAACCTGTATGGTGGTCGCTTGCGCATTTGGCGCCGGGCCCACCCTTTCGATAGCGGCGGTTCGCTCTGAAGGATGACTGCGATGCGCGTACTGGTTGTCGAGGACGAGCCCCTGCTCGCCATGCTGCTCGAAGAAAACCTCGCGGAGCTCGGCTATGAACTGGCCGGCTCTGCCGCCACGGTTCACCAGGCGCTGTCGCTGCTCGACCAGAGCGAGATCGACTGCGCGTTGCTCGATTTCAGCCTCGGCCAGGATTCGACCTCGGTGCCGGTGGCCCAGCGCCTGCGCGAAGCGGGCAAGCCGTTCACGTTTCTCACCGGGCATGCCTCGCTCGAAGGGACGCAAGGGGTTCCCGAAGATGCGCCGCTGCTGGTCAAGCCAGTCAGCCTCGCCGACCTGCGGGGCGCGCTCAGCCGGATGGCCGAGGGCGAGGCGCAGGCCGCCGAATAACCCTCGCGCCGGGGCCGGTCAGGCCGTGCGAATGCCCATCGTGCTGCGCAGCAGCCGCGCCAGCAGCGGGAACAGCCCGGCATAATTGCCCTTGTCGTACGTCGAACCCTCGCCGAGGTGGGCGCGCAGGCGGCGGTGCGCTTCGGGCAGCGAATGGTAGGGCATCGACGGCAGCAGGTGGTGGAGCGCGTGATAGCGCAGGCCTACAGGAGCCCACAGCTCGGCGGCGATGCCGGGCGGGGGGACGTTGACCGAATCGAGGTACTGCCCGGTCACGGTCATCGCCTCGCCCTCGTTCTTCCACAGGTGCGCGACGAGCGTGCGGACCTGATTGAGCAGGGCGGTCAGCGAGATCACCGCAAGCCCGATCAGCAGCGGACGCCAGCCGTTCTGGCTGCTCCAGGCGAGGATGAACCAGGCCCAGGCGCTTGCTCCGATTTCCTGCCACAGCACCATGCGGGCAAATTCGCCCTCCGGCGGGCGGCGCCGGAACTCGGGGTTGATGGCGAGCGCGGACGCGCGCTCCCACACCAGCTTGCGCAGCGGCGGGATGAGCGCGCCAAGCGGCACGAGAATCGCCGAACGGATCAGCAGCCCCACCGGGAGCAGCAGCGCGGTCAGGGTGAAGACCGGCAGCGACCACCACTTCATCAGGGCGAGCGGCAGGTATTCCGGATCCTCGGCGGTGCCGTACCGCGTCCGCGCATGGTGGAGCGTGTGGACGTTCTCGTACATCAGCGAGGGGATCATCATCGGCACGCCGACCAGCAGGTTCCAGGCGAAACGGAAGCCGGGCAGCGCGTTCTTGTGGATGTGCGTCAGCTCGTGGATGAACAGCAGCGCGCGGTAGAGGAGCAGTGCCGAGAGGACGCCCGAGAGCGCGGCGAGCAGCGGATTGCCGATCAGGATCGCACCGGCAAGCGCCGCATAGCCGAGCCCCGCCGACAACAGCATGTCGGGCCAGTAGAATGCCGGGCGGGCAGCGGCGATGTCGCGGGTCAGCTCGACCGCGGCGCGGAGCATTTCCTTGTCGTCGGGCGTGCGCGCGATGGCACCGTCCGCCGGGATGGCAGAGGCGCGGAGGTCCGCCTGAGGCAGGTCGATCTGTTCGCTGGCAATCATCTCGTCGTCTAATCCCGATGGACCCGAAACGGCGGCTGAATGGCCGCACTTTTGTCGCATTCCGGGCGGATAGGGGCGTCCCGCTTGACATGGCCGGGGACGGCCCGCACTTCGCCGGCCAGATGTCCCTAGCCCCAAACAAAGGCAATATCGTGGCCGCTGCCGACGTAGTGATCGCTCCCGTTTCCGGCAAGGCCGACCTCAAGGCCTTCGTCGACCTCGCCTATCGCCTGAACAAGGACGATCCGGCCTGGGTCCCGCCGATCCGGGCAGAGGCGATGGAGCTGGTCACCCCCGGCAAGAACCCGTTCTTCGAGCATGCCAAGGTCCAGTTCTTCCTCGCCCGCCGCGCCGGGAAGGTGGTCGGCCGGATTTCCGCGCACATCGACCTGCTGGCGCTCGAACAGCCGCCCGAACAGGGCATGGGGCCCGGGACCGGCAACTGGGGCCTGCTCGAGGCCGAGGACCAGGCCACTTCGGACGCGCTGATCGCCCGCGCCGAGGCGTGGCTGCGCGAACAGGGCATGACCCGCGTCCTCGCGCCGATCTCGATGTCGATCTGGGAAGAGCCGGGGCTGCTGGTCAAAGGGCACGATCACAGCCCGATGATCTCGATGGGCCATCATGCGCCGCACTACCAGGGCTGGATCGAAAGACAGGGTTATGCCCCTGCCAAGAAGCTGCTGACCTACGAGCTCGACATCTGCCGGGAGTTCCCGCCCCTCATCAGCCGCATCGTTGCTTCCGGCGAGAAGAACCCGCGGATCAATGTCCGCAAGGTCGACCTGAAGAAGTTCGACCAGGAAGCCGCGATCATCCTCCACATCCTCAACGACGCGTGGAGCAGCAACTGGGGCTTCGTGCCGTTCACCGACGCCGAGATTGCCTATGCCAGCAAGAAGATGAAGACGCTGGTCTTCGCCGACCTCGTGATGATCGCCGAGGTCGACGGTGAGCCGGTCGCCTTCATGATGACCTGGCCCGACATCAACGGCCCGATCAAGCAGATCGGCGGCAAGCTTTTTCCGTTCGGCTGGATCAAGATGCTCCGCTGGTTGCGCAAGCCCAAGCCGGCCGACATGCGGGTGCCGCTGATGGGCGTGGTCAAGCGGCTCCAGTCGTCGCGTCTCGCCAGCCAGCTGGCCTTCATGATGATCGAGTACATCCGCCGCAACGCGGTTGCCGATTATGACGGGCGGCGCGGCGAAATCGGCTGGATCCTAGAGGACAATCAGGGAATGGTGGCAATTGCGGACGCGATCGGATCAAAGGTCAACCGCGAGTACCTGATCTACGAAAAGGCGCTTTAGAACCCGGCGCTGTAACCGCGCGGGAACCCGGCGCGAACACGATCCGTTTCCCGCGCGGGCCGCGGGATCGTTCCGGTGCTCGGTAAAGGAGCAGCACATGGCCGCCAAGGCGCAACAGTCCCGCAAGTCGCCGCCGATGGGCCGCGCATTGATCGTCGAAGACGATGCGATCGTCGCGATGATGATGTCGGACGCGCTGATGGCCAACGGGGCGGAATCGGTCTCGGTATGCCCGACCGTGACCTGTGCCCTGCCCGAGCTCGACCGCCTCAAGCCCGACGTGCTGGTTCTCGACGTCCATCTCGCCGACTGCGACGAGGGCTGGGCGATGGCTGAGCTGGTGCTCGAGCTCAATCCCGATCCGCCGGCGATCGTGTTCTCGACCGGTTCGCCCGAGGCGATCCCGCCGCGGATCGCGGGGCTGGGGGAAGTGCTGGCCAAGCCGTTCACGCCCGAGCAACTGGTCGAGGCGATCCGTCGCCAGCGGCGCAAGCCCGGTCTGCTCGGCCGGCTCAGGAGCATAGTCACGAGCCGGTAGAATCCCAGAAAGTCTCGCCGACCTCGCGAGGTGCAGGTGGCGACGATTTTCCAACCGCTATCGTGAATGGCTTCGCCGTTTCGCGCTTCGCGATGACGAAGCCTGGCCCGCGCGACCTGCAAATGTTTCAACGGGGCAGAAAAAAGGCCTCCACCGATTTCTCGGAGGAGGCCTTTCGGGATCGTATCACCAGCCGCTTGGACGGGAGGGGGGGTCTCGGCGGTGACAAGGGGAAAATGATCCACCCGCTTGCCGGTTCCCTGCCCCCCGAAATTTTTTGCGACTTTTTTTTGGAGGGCGGATCACACGTACGGACGGGGCGGCTGGTTGCGGTCGAAATGGGCAAAATCGCAGGAGCGGTCCATGTCGGGAATCGCAATCGAGCTCTGGTCCCACACCACCAGACCGGCCTTGCGCAGCCATTGCATGGTACGGTTGGTGTGGACCAGCGACAGGCCCAGCATGTCGGCGATCACCGCCTGGCTGATCGCCAGCCGCAGCACCCCGCCCTCGCACATCCCGGTCCCCTCGGCGCGGTTGACGAGGAACGCGGCCAGATATGCCATCCGCTCGCGTGCCGAACGCCGGCCGAGCGCGACGAGATGGTCCTCCAGCGCCCCTTCCTCGCAGGCTGCCTGCCAGGTCACGTCGTAGGCCAGTCGCGGCTGGGAGATGACCAGGTCGAAAAACCGCTCGCGCTGGAAGTGGCACAGGATGACGTCGGTCTGCGCTTCGACCCCGTGGAGCAGGGGCTCGTCGAACGCGCCCTGCAGACCGACGAGGTCGCCCGGGAACATGAAGTTGACCACTTGCCGCCGCCCGTCCTCAAGCAGGCGGTAGCGAAGAAGGATGCCGGACAGCAGCGTCATCACGCTGGTAGACCAGGCACCCTGGGCCAGAACGGTCTCACCGCGGCGGAACGAAAGGTCGCCGGTCCGGAAGGCCTGGAGCCATTTCCGCGTGACGTCGTCGGGCGCGCGCAGACCCTTGCAGGCGAGCAATGGGCACGCCTCGCAGATTGCATTCGATGTGCTTTCTTCTCCCGCCATGACCCCCACCTGACATCCCTTCGGCGCTACGCGCCGTGTCGCTCTGTTCCCTTGATTGCAATAACATATGTAACAGCGCTGCCGAAATTGACCATCTAGACGGCCGGCCTGTTGGAACGGTGGAAGGCGGTTGGATGACGAGGTCGGATGGCGAACGGATCCTCGTCGTGGAAGAGAGCGTGCTCGTGGCGATGGAGCTCGAGGTCGCCCTGGCGGATCGCGGGTTCCGGGCGGTGACGGCAGGCAACCTGATGGCGGCCTACATGATCCTCGGCGAGGGGCGGTTCTCGGCGGCGTTGATCAATCCCGCGCTGCCGGACGGGCGCGGCGAGCAGCTGGCACGCGAGCTCCTCGACGAAGGATGTCCGACCGCTCTCTTCATCGGTTTGCGGGAGCCGTCGATTTCCGTCGATCTCGCCGCTGCCATGCGCTTTCGCAAACCCGTCGAGCCTGCCGAGGTCGTCGGCTGGCTCGAACAAGCGCTTGCGCGCCGCACCGCGACGGACCAATAATTCGCGATAGGCCGGGAACCACTGCGCACGTCGCGGATTGTCCCAGCGGTCGCGCATGTTCTGTCGTGGGAAGGGGTTTTAATGTCGCTTGGCGCCAAGGTAGCCACCAATTTGCCGTATCTGCGTCGTTATGCGCGGGCCCTTACGGGTAGCCAGACGACCGGGGACGCCTTCGTGCGCGCCACGCTCGAAGCGGCGCTCGCCGATCCGGGCCTCCGCGAGGAAATCGGCGCCGGCCGAGCGGAGCTTTACCACGCTTTCAACAGCGTCTGGGAAACCGCCTACGTCGACACACGCGACGTTTCGGGCGCTGCCGGGGACAGCCACGAGGCTGCCGCGCAGGAGCGCCTCGCGCAAGTTACACCGGAAAACCGCCAGGCCCTGCTGCTGACGACGCTCGAGGACTTTTCGATCGAGGAAGCCGCCTACATCATGGAACTCGAACCCGCCGAGGTCGAGGAACTGGTCCAGGATGCGATCGCCGAAATCGATCGCGAATCGACCACCTCGGTCCTGATCATCGAGGACGAGCCGCTCATCTCGATGCAGCTCGAGGACCTCGTCCGCTCGCTGGGCCACGACGTCTGCGGCATGGCCGCGACCCGTACCCAGGCGCAGGAAATCGTTGCCCGCGAGACGCCGGGGCTGGTCCTCGCCGACATCCAGCTCGCCGACGGCAGCTCGGGACTCGACGCGGTGGACGACATCCTCAAGATCGAGGACGTGCCGGTCATCTTCATCACCGCCTATCCGGAGCGCCTGCTCACCGGCGAGCGGACCGAGCCGACTTATCTCATCACCAAGCCGTTCCAGGAATCGACGGTGCGCGCGGCGATCAGCCAGGCGCTCTTCTTCGGTTCCAGCCGCCCGCTGGCCTGATCCCTCCCGGCAATGCGGCGGCACGGGGCCGCGCTTCCTTTTGGGGGAAGCGCGGCCCTTTCACGTTCAGCCGCGCTCGCGCTCCAGCGGATAGGTGCCAAGCAGGCGCACGTCTTTCGCGTAGAATTCCAGTTCCTCATAGGCGCGGTCGAACGCGGCTTCTCCCGGCCGCCCGACGACGTCGCAATAGAATGCCGTCGCCGCAAAGCTCGCACCGCGCTGGTAGCTTTCGAGCTTGGTCATGTTGACGCCGTTGGTGGCGAACCCGCCCAGCGCCTTGTAGAGCGCTGCGGGGATGTTGCGGACCTCGAACACGAACGTCGTCATCGCCGCTCCGTGGATCGTCGCCGGATCGCGCGGTTCGGTTGCGAGGAGAACGAACCGCGTGGTGTTGTCCGGCGCGTCCTCGACATTGCGGGCGATGATCTGCAGGCCATAGAGATCGGCCGCGATTTCCGGGGCAAGGGCGCAAAGCGCCGGGTCGCCCAGCTCCGCGACATAGGCCGCCGCTCCTGCCGTGTCGGCATAGCTCAGCGGCACGATTCCCCGCTCCCGGAGATAGTGCCGCGACTGGCCGAGCGCCTGCGGATGGCTGTAGGCAGCGCTGAACGGCCCCGGGCCGGTCGCCATCAGGCAGGCATGGATCGGCATGAAATGCTCGGCGACGATCCTCAGCCCGCTTTCCGGCAGGAGGAAGTGGATGTCCGCGACCCGGCCGTGCTGCGAATTCTCGATCGGGATGATCGCGCTGCCGGCGCGGCCGTCCTTCACCGCGTCGAGCGCGTCCTCGAAACTGAAGCAGGGCAGCGGCAGGCATTCCGGCGCGACTTCCAGCGCGGCCTTGTGCGAATTGGCTCCCGGCGCGCCTTGGAATGCCACGGCCCGCGACGGTTCGGCGGCGGCGGCGGCGGTCATCTTTTCGACGAGCGCCAGGGCGGGGGCGGGATAGCTCTGCATGGCCCGGCGCGTTACGGTTCCCGCTGCGGGGCGGCAAGTCTCAATCGCTCTTGCATCGGCCCCGAGGCCTGACTAGAGCGAGCCCAAACTCGCGCAGGCCGTCGGCAGGGTGCCGGCATGGCGCTTCATGGGGCTCGTACATGGAAGACCGGTTCAACACCATCGCTGGCTGGACGCTGTTCGGCGGTATCGTGGCGCTCGGGCTGTCGAGCCTTTCGGGCCACTATTTCCAGGCGGACAAGCACCACGCGCCCGAAAAGCAGGGTTATGCAATCGAGGGCGTCGAGGAAGAGGGTGAAGGCGGCGCGGCCAAGGTGCCGCTGCCCGTCCTGCTCGCCGCCGCCGATCCGGCCAAGGGCAAGGCCCTGTTCGCCAAGTGCCAGGCCTGCCACACCGATGCCCAGGGCGGCGCCAACGGCATCGGCCCGAACCTCTACGGAACCATGGGCGAGGGCATCGGGCAGGGCAAGGGCGGCTATGCCTTCTCCGATTCGCTGAAGTCGAAGGGCGGCACCTGGACCTTCGAGGCGATGGACGCGTGGCTGACCAGCCCGAAGAAGTTCGCCGACGGCACCAAGATGAGCTTCGCCGGCCTCTCGAAGGCCGAAGACCGCGCCAACATCATCGTCTACCTGAACTCGCTCGGCTCGAACCTGCCGCTGCCCAAGGCGGATGCCGCGCCAGCGGCTGACGCTCCGGCCGCTGAAGCTTCGGGCGGTGCGGAAGGCCCGGCGGCCCCGGCCGATCCGAAGGCGGCGGGCGCGAACGCGATGCCCGATCCGGCGGTCGCGGCGGGTGGCACCAAGTCGACGGTTCCGGCGACCAAGGCGCCCTGAGCTTTCGCTTCAGCAGAATACCCTAGGGGCGGGGCCGCGAGGCTCCGCCCTTTTTCGTGTCACCACCTCGGCCGGCGCGCCAACCGCACCAGGGACATGCAAGGGGTGCCCTGCACCAAATTTTTCGGCATAAGCTTGTCCAGGGACCGACATAGGCGCGCATCGATATGACGGAAGAACAGCTAGCGCTCGCAAAGGTCCCCGCAGTGACGCTGGGCTTCTGGGTCATCAAGATTCTCGCCACCACGCTCGGCGAGACCGGCGGGGATACCCTGTCGATGACCTACGACCTCGGCTACCTCGCCAGCAGCGCGATCTTCATCGTTCCGCTTGGCCTGCTGGTCGCCGCGCAGGTTCAGGCTCGCCAATTCCATCCGCTGCTCTACTGGGCGACAATCATCGCCTCGACCACCGCGGGCACGACGATGGCCGACTTCGCGACCCGTTCGCTCGGTATCGGTTACGCCGGCGGCTCGGCGCTGTTGCTGGCGGCGGTTCTGGCATGCCTCGCCGCGTGGAAGGCGGTGATGGGGACGATCGCGGTGGAGAGCGTCGCGAGCGCGAAAGCAGAACTGTTCTACTGGACCACGATCACCTTCTCGCAGACCCTGGGCACCGCGTTGGGCGACTGGGCGGCAGACGACGGCGGGCTCGGCTATCTGGGCGGAGCGCTGCTGTTCGGCGGGGCGCTGCTCGCCCTCGTCGCGCTGTGGCGGCTGACGCGGGTAAGCCGGGTCGGGCTGTTCTGGGCGGCGTTCATCCTGACGCGGCCACTCGGTGCGACGGTCGGCGATTTCCTCGACAAGCCTCTGGGCAAGGGTGGGCTCGACTTCAGCCGTCCGCTAGCAACCGCGGTGCTGGCAGGTGCGATCCTGGTACTCGTGCTCACCCTGCCGCAGCGTGCGGGGCGGCATCCGCAGGCGTGACTAGCGCCCCTTGAACCCCTGCGCGATGACGTACCATTCCGACGAGTCCTTGCGGCTCGCGGGCGGCTTGGCGTGCTTCACGACAGCAAAGTTCTGCTTGAGGATCTTGAGCAGCTCGCCGTCGGTGCCGCCGGCGAAGACCTTGGCGACGAACGCGCCGCCCGGCGCCAGCGTGGTCACGGCGAAGTCCACGGCGGTCTCGACCAGCCCCATCGTGCGCAGGTGGTCGGTCTGCTTGTGGCCCACGGTGTTGGCGGCCATGTCGGACAAGACGAGGTCGGGCGGCCCGTCGAGCGCATTCTCCAGCGCGGCGGGGGCTTCGTCGGCCATGAAGTCCATCTCGAAGATGGTGACGCCCTCGATCGGCTCGGTCGGCAGGAGGTCGATGCCGACGACCTTGGCCTTGGGGTTGCGCGCGCGCACGACCTGGCTCCACCCGCCCGGTGCGATGCCGAGGTCGACCACCCGGTGCGCGCCCTTGATCAGGCCGAAGCGGTCGTCGAGCTCGACCAGCTTGAACGCCGCGCGGCTGCGATAGCCGGCGGCCTTGGCTTGCTTGACATACGGATCGTTGATCTGGCGCTGGAGCCAGCGCGCGGAGGACTGCGTGCGCTTTTTCGCGGTGCGCAGCTTTTCGCCGGGGTCGCGTCCTGAACGGCTCATCGCTGGGCCGCCTTGGCGCGCCGCAGCGCCGCGTGGCGACCTTCGCTTTCGCTGCCTGCCGCCATGAGCGAACGCAGGATACCCTCGCGGATGCCGCGGTCGGCCACGCCGAGCCGCTCGGCCGGCCAGACTTCGAAGATCGATTCGAGGATGGCACAGCCGGCGACGACAAGGTCGGCGCGCTCGCGCCCGATGCAGGGGACCGACTGGCGCTCGGCCGGGGACATCGTCGACAGCCGGCGGCTGATCGCCCGCATCGAATCCGACGGTACGACCAGCCCGTCCACCGCCCGGCGGTCGTACTGGGGCAGGTCGAGGTGGAGGCTGGCGAGCGTGGTCACGGTGCCGCTGGTGCCGAGCAGGCGGACATCGCCCAGCGCCTTGGCCTCGTCGCGGAATGGCGTGATCCGCTCGGCGAAGGCGGCGAAGCTGTCGTCCACCCGCTGGCGCATCGCAGCATAACCGGCGATACGGCCCTCGGGGCTGTCCTCGATCCGGCCGACGCTTTCCGTCAGCGAGACAACGCCCCAGGGGACGGACTGCCAGTCGATGATCCGGGGAACGTTGCCGCCGGTCTCGATCAGCACGAGTTCGGTCGAGCCGCCGCCGATGTCGAAGATCATCGCCGGACCCTCGCCCTGCTCGAGCAGGATGTGGCAACCCAGCACCGCAAGCCGCGCTTCCTCTTGCGCCGAGATGATGTTGAGGCGGATGCCGGTCTCGCGGTGGACACGCTCGATGAAGGCGGGGCCGTTCTCCGCCCGGCGGCAGGCTTCGGTCGCGACCGAGCGGGCGAGGTGGACGTTGCGCTTCTTGAGCTTGTCGGCGCAGACGTGGAGCGCGGCGAGCGCCCGGTCCATCGCCTCGTCGGACAGGCGGCCCGACTGGCTGAGGCCTTCGCCGAGCCGGACGACGCGGCTGAACGCATCGATCACGACGAAGTTCTCGCCCGAAGGCCGCGCGATCAGCAGGCGGCAATTGTTGGTCCCGAGGTCGATCGCGGCATAGGCCTGGCGGTGATGGGGAAGCGGACGCGGCAGCACCGGGGTGCCGCTGCCCCAGCCTTGGCCGGCGGTTGGATCGCTGGGTGGGAAACCGGGGCCGGAGGACATGGCGGAGACCGCAGCGGCTGAACCGCGGGGCGCCTCGTGCGCCTCGCCGCTGTCCACGCCGGAACCTGCCTGCCCGCCTTGCACCGGCGGAATATACGCCGCCATGACTCGAAATTCGCTTGTGTTTTCCCGTCCGCGGGAAGCGCGGCGGGTGCTTGGCAGTCATGCTAGCGTCATGCCGCTCCGCCCGCAAGGCCGGCCGCCCCGGAACCGGCCTTGCGCGGCTTGACTCGGCTTTGACCCCGCCCTAGAGGGCGCGCTCCGTTGCCCCGTCGTCTAAAGGTAAGACTACGGACTCTGACTCCGTCAATCGAGGTTCGAATCCTCGCGGGGCATCCAACCACCTTTCGCAGCCGGTCAATTTCCTTCCTTCCGCCTGAGCGAGGAGGGTTGGATTTGCGACGAAATCGTCCAGACTGCGTGTCATGCTTTCCGCATCGCAACCTCTCTACGACCTCGCCGTCATCGGCGGCGGGGTCAACGGCTGCGGCATCGCCCGCGACGCGGCGGGGCGCGGGGCCAAGGTCCTGTTGCTCGAGCGCGGCGACCTCGCCCAAGGCACCTCGTCCGCCTCGACCAAGCTGATCCACGGGGGGCTGCGCTACCTCGAGCACTACGAGTTCGCGCTCGTTCGCGAATCGCTGTCGGAGCGCGAGCGGCTGTGGGCCATTGCTCCGCACATCGTCTGGCCGCTGCGCTTCGTCCTGCCGCACGTGAAGGGCCTGCGTCCGCGCTGGCTGCTGCGGCTGGGACTGTTCCTCTATGACCACATCGGCGGACGGAGGAAGTTGCCCGCGGCCGAAGGAATCGACCTGCGCCGCCATCCCGCGGGTGCGCCGCTCAAGGACGGACTGGTCCATGGCTATGCCTATTCGGATTGCTGGGTCGACGATGCCCGGCTGGTGGTGCTCAATGCCCGCGATGCCGCGCAGCACGGCGCCGAGGTGCGCACCCGCTGCGAGGTGACTGCGCTGCGCCGCGAGGACGGAGGCTGGGCGATCGAGACCGCACAGGGACCCTTCCGCGCCCGCGCCGTCGTCAACGCGGCCGGACCGGCCGTGCTCTCGCTGCTCGAACGCGCGCATGAGAAGGCCGACTACGCGATGCGGCTGGTGCGCGGCTCGCACATTGTGGTGGGCAAGCTGTTCGACCACCCCTTCGCCTATTTCTTCCAGCTGCCCGACGGGCGGATCTTTTTCGCGATCCCCTATGAGCAGGACTTCACCCTGATCGGCACGACCGATGCCGACCACACCGGCGGGCCGATCGAGGCGAGCGCGGAAGAGATCGCCTATCTCTGCGAGGGGGCGAGCGGCTATTTCCGCAAGGCGGTGACGCCTGCCGACGTGGTCTGGACCTACTCCGGCGTGCGTCCGCTGGTCGATGACGGATCGGGCAAGCCCGAGGCGGCGACGCGGGGTTACCGGCTGGACCTGTCGGAGCCGGAGGAGGGCGCGGCGCTGCTCTCCGTCTATGGCGGGAAGATCACGACCTATCGCCACCTCGCCGAAGAGGCGGTCGACAAGCTCGCAGGCCGTCTCGATGCTCTGAGGGGACCGGCCTGGACCGGCGGCAGCGCGTTGCCCGGCGGCGACTTTCCGATGGACGGGGCGGCCGGGCTGATCGCGAAGCTTGGCCGCGATCATCCGTTCCTCGAACCGGCATGGGCCGAGCGGCTGGTGCGCTGCTATGGCAGCGATGCGTTCGCAATCCTCGATGGCGCGCAGTCGCTGGCCGATTGCGGCGTCCACTTCGGCCACGGCCTGACCGAGCGCGAGGTGCGCTGGCTGGTGACGCGCGAATGGGCGGTGAGCGCCGACGACGTGCTGTGGCGGCGGACCAAGCTGGGCCTGCAGCTCGGCGCCGACGAGAAAGCGGCGCTGGCCGACTGGTTGGCGTCGTCCCGGACCTGATCCGGGACGACGCGAGCCTCAGAACTTTGCCGACAGCGACACGTTGAACACGTGGTCGTTGGTGTCCGGCCCGTTCCGGACGTAGCCGTGCTGGAGCAGGTAGCCGCCCTCGACCGTCACGTTCTTGAGCAGCGGCGTGCTGAGCCCGATGAAGCTGCGGGTGCGGTCCCAGCCGCTCTGCTTCTGGAAGCTGGTGGTGTTGAAGTTGATGAACGCTTCGTTGGTGAAGACGACCTTGGTCTTGCTGCCCTTCGCCACCGGCAGCGCCAGCTTGGCATAGGGCCGCAGGCGCCAGCCGGTGCCGTCGATCCCGTCGCGGAAGCGCTCTTCCATGCGCAGGCGGCCCGACACCTCGACGTTGCCGAGCTTGTACTTGTCGAAGTTGACCTGCTGGCGGGCGCGTCGTTCCATCACGGTGAAATCGCCATGGCTGTACTGCGGATCGTGGGTGTAGCCGACGAACACGGTGACGTGCTTGTTCAGCGCCTTGCCGATCATCAGGTTGTTCTCGACCTCGTAGAAGCCCCGCCTGTCGCTCGTGCGCAGGACGATCTCGTTCGAGACCTGGAACCCGTCGCCGAGGTCCTTGCTGACGGTGACGGCCTGCCAGTACTGCGTGTCGTCCTTAGCGCTGGCGGCGGTTGCGCTCATGCTGGCCGCGCCAAGCAGCGCGATCGCGGTGATGGTAGTCCTGTTCATGGCCCGTTTCCCTTCCGGTTCGGGACGCGCCTATGTCCGATTTATGACAGCCAGAAGACAGATCGGCGAAATTTTCCTGACCGTGCTCTGACAGGAAGAGCGGGCCGGCTCGCCGCTGCGAACCGACCCGCTCCGGGGGGACCGCCGGGACCGGGCGGCCGGGAAGTCAGGCAGGATCAGCCCTTGCTGTCGTTGCGGTGCAGTGCCGAATGTTCGTTCGAGCGCTCATAGGCGCGGTCGATCCCGCGATTGTCGGGAAAGCCGTCCTTCGGGCCGACAGCTGGCCTTGTCTTGTCGTCTTTCTTCGAGGTCTCGTAGCCGCCCTTGGGCATGGCGGCGGCGGCGCGATTGTTACCGGCATGCGCGGCGGCGGGGAGGATCAGCGCGGCGGCGAGAATACCGGCGGCAAGCGGGTTCCGGAACGTAATGGCGACCATTTTCGGGGTACTCCGTGACTTGGTTCGCCCCCTGTTTGGTCGGTAATATCCTACCAAGCATTGTTGCTATCGCATTAATCGATATGGTTAATTTTTTAGCCCTGCGTCGTGATGCAGTGCAGCATGGACGAGCTGCGGGAACCGTGCTTTTGCCGCGACAGATCGCCGATCGCATGGCAGATAGCCGGCATGACAGACGACAATCAGAAACTCACCAACCGCAAGTTCTACAAGGCCGAGCAGGAAGCCGGGTTCGTCGAATCGCACCCGCGCACGACCCCGCAGCAGCAGGATCCCGCCTACCGTCTCGCCTTCCGCGACACCGACTTCCTCCTGCGCGAAGAGCTGCGCCCGGTGCGCTTCCAGCTCGAGCTGCTGAAGCCCGACATGCTGCTCGACGAGGCCGGGATCGGCTCGACCCTGGTGATGTACGGCTCGGCCCGCATTCCTTCGCCCGAAGCTGCCGAGGCGGCGCTTGCCACGCCGACGACGCCCGAACGCAAGGCGGTGATCGAGCGGCTGGTGGCGAAGTCGAAATATTACGAGGAAGCCCGCAAGCTCGCCTTCATCGCAAGCCAGTGCGCGGTGGTGGAGGACGGCAAGCGCCAGTTCGTGGTCTGCTCGGGCGGCGGCCCGTCGATCATGGAAGCGGCCAACCGCGGGGCCTGCGACGCGGGCGCGGAATCGATCGGGCTCAACATCGTCCTGCCGCACGAGCAGGCGCCCAACGGCTATGTCACCCCGCACCTCTCGTTCCAGTTCCACTACTTCGCGCTGCGCAAGATGCATTTCCTGCTGCGCGCGCGGGCGGTGGCGGTGTTCCCCGGCGGGTTCGGCACGCTCGACGAGTTCATGGAACTGCTGACCCTCGTCCAGACCGGCAAGATGAAGCCGATCCCGATCCTCCTGTTCGGTGCGGACTACTGGTCGAAGGTGATCAACTTCCAGGCGATGGCGGAGGAAGGGGTGATCAATTTCGAGGACCTCGCGCTGTTCCACGTCGTCGAGACCGCGCAGGAGGCGTGGGACAAGATCGTCTCGTTCTACGAGCTGGATTGCTGACTTAACGCACCGCCTGCTGCCCCAGCGGTCCGTGCCCCTTGCCCAGCCCCGGCGCGGCCTCGAGGGCAGCGCGGACAAAGGCGCGGGCCGTCTCGACCGCTTCGACCAGCGTCGCGCCGCGCGCCAGCGCGGTCGCGATCACGCTGGCCATCGTGCATCCGGTGCCGTGGGTGCTGGTGGTCTCGATCCGCGGCGCCGACCAGGAGCGCTCCGGCGTCCCGGGCACGACAAGCCGGTCGGTCACCACCGTGCCGCCGGCATCCCCGCCTTTCGCGAGGTAGGCGATGCCCCGCGCCGCCATCGCCGCGTCTCCGCCCAGCGCCTGGAGTTCGGGGACATTGGGTGTGGTCACGGTCGCCAGCCGCATCAACCGCTCGAACGCCGCGATCGTCGCGGCGTTTGCCAGCACCGAGCCGCTGGTTGCGACCATCACCGGATCGAACACCACGGGCAGGGCCAGCCCTTCGAGCCGGTCCGCCACCACCCCGGCAATGTCCGGCGAGCCGAGCATCCCGATCTTGACCGCGTCCGCGCCGATGTCGCCGAGGCAGGCGTCGATCTGCGCCGCGACCATGTCCGGCGATACCGCCTCGACCGCGTGGACCCCGCAGGTGTTCTGCGCGGTCAGCGCGGTGATCGCGGTCATCGCGTGGCCGCCCAGCATGGTGATCGTCTTGATGTCGGCCTGGATCCCTGCACCGCCGCTCGAATCCGATCCGGCGATGACCAGCACGCGCGGGGTCATGCGCTCAGGCCCGCAAGGTATGAGGCCGGACCGGCCGCTCCATCATCTCGCCGCCGCAGCTCGGGCAGATCAGGTCGAGCGCCCGCGCGCAGTCCGCGCAATAGGTGCACTCGTACGAGCAGATGTAGGAGCCGGGCTGCTCGGGATCGAGCGCCACGCCGCAGCGATCGCATTTGGCCCGCATCTCGAGCACGTGCGTCATCCTTCATGTAAGCCCCGCATCGATATACCAGACAAACGTGCCAGCGTCCTAAGGCTTATGCTTACGTTCGGCTGAAGGCGGGTGCTTTGCATGGAGCGCCTTGGCCCGGGTCGGACGGTCCATCAGCTCGCCGCCGCAGTTGGGGCAGCGATCGTCGAGCGCCTCGGCGCACTCCGCGCAAAAGGTGCACTCGAACGAGCAGATGAACGCGCCCGGCGCCTCGGCCGGAAGGTCGGTGCCGCAGCGTTCGCAGTCGGGACGCATTTCAAGCATGGGCTGCCTCCCGCACCGCGTCGCAGATCGCGTCGACCACCTGCTCGACCTCGCCGGCATCGTCGCCTTCCGCCATGACGCGGATCACCGGCTCGGTGCCCGAGGGCCGGATCACCAGCCGCCCGCGACCGGCGAGACGCGCCTCGGCGTCGGCGATCACCGCCTTGACGCTCGCGGCCTCCAGCGGCTTGCCGCCGGCGAACCGGACGTTCTTGAGCAGCTGGGGAACGGGATCGAACAGGTGCAGCACCTCGCTCGCCGGCTTGCCCGACTGGACCAGCGCCGCGAGCACCTGGAGCGCGGCGACGGTGCCGTCGCCGGTCGTGCCGTGATCGGCGAGGATCATGTGGCCGGACTGCTCGCCGCCGAGGTTGTAGCCGCCCGCGCGCATCTTCTCGAGGACATAGCGATCGCCCACCGCGGTGCGGGCGAGTTCGAGACCGTTGGCGTTCAGATGCCGCTCGAGCCCGAGGTTCGACATCACCGTCGCCACCACCCCGCCGCCGCGCAGCTCGCCGCGGCCTGCGAGCTGGGTGCCGATCAGCGCCATGATCTGGTCGCCGTCGACGACGTTACCCTTTTCGTCGACGACGATCAGGCGGTCGGCGTCGCCGTCGAGCGCGATGCCGATATCGGCGCCGCTCGCGACCACGGTCTCGCGGATCAGGTCGGTGTGGGTCGAGCCGCAGTGGTCGTTGATGTTCTTGCCGTTGGGCGAGACGCCGATGGCGACGACCTCCGCGCCCAGCTCCCAGAAGGCCGAAGGGGCGACCTGGTAGGCCGCGCCATTGGCGCAGTCGACCACGATCTTGAGCCCGTCGAGCCGAACCGTCTGCGGCAGCGACTGCTTGACCGCGTGGATGTAGCGGCCGCGGGCATCGTCGATGCGGCGGGCGCGGCCGATCTCGCTCGCCTCGGCCAGCGGGAGCTCTTCGCCGAGCATCCGCTCGATCGCGAGCTCGGCCTCGTCCGACAGCTTGTAGCCGTCGGGGCCGAACAGCTTGATGCCGTTGTCCTCGTACGGGTTGTGGCTGGCCGAGATCATCACGCCGACGTCGGCGCGCATTTCGCGCGTGAGCAGGGCGACCGCCGGGGTCGGCATCGGGCCGAGCAGGACGACGTCCATGCCGACGCTGGTGAAGCCTGCGACCATCGCGTTTTCGAGCATGTAGCCCGACAGGCGGGTGTCCTTGCCGATGACCACCCGGTGGCGGTGCTTCCCGCGAAGAAAATAGGTTCCTGCCGCCTGGCCGACCTTCATCGCGGTCGCCGCGGTCATCACCCCGGCGTTGGTCCGGCCGCGGATGCCGTCGGTACCGAAGAACTTGCGCGCCATGTTTCGATATCGCTCCCGTCAGGACCCGTTTAGCCCGCCAAACATTTGCGTGTTTGCCATGCCGTCCGCCGTCCCTAATGTCACGCCCCGATGAGCGTCTCCCTCCCCGCTTCGCTGCGTGAACCGCTTCCCCCGATCGCCTCGGTCTCCGCGGTGATCGTCTTTGCCGCGCTGGTCGGCGGGCTCGGGCTCGGCCTGGGCCTGGCGTTTGCCGCGCCCGATACGCTGCCCCCGGTGCTGGCGGTGGCCGAGCCGGTGGGCGAGCTGTGGCTGCGGGCGCTCCAAGCGACGATCGTTCCGCTGGTCGCGGCGCTGCTGTTCACCGGCATCGTCCAGACGGTCGAGGCGGCGAGCGCGGGACGGCTCGCGCGGCGCAGCCTCGGCTGGTTCGCGGTGGTGCTGGCCGGGGGCGCCGCAATGGCGGCGGCGGTGACGCCTGCTTTCCTTGCGGCCATTCCCATTCCCGCCGAGGCGGCAGCGGCGCTGCGTTCGGGCCTGGCGGGCGCGGAGCCCGGACCGGTGCCGGGGTTTGCCGACTTCCTCCGTTCGGTCGTCCCGTCCAACGTGCTGGCCGCCGCCGTCAACGACGCGGTGCTGCCGCTGATCCTGTTCGTGAGCGTGTTCGCGCTCGCCGCGATGCGCCTGCCGGCGAGCCAGCGCGATGCGCTCGCGCTGTTCTTCCGCGCGCTCGCCGGGGCGATGCTGGTGGTGATCGGCTGGGTTCTCGCCGCCGCGCCGATCGGCGTGTTCGCACTGAGCCTCACGGTCGCCGCCAAGAGCGGCGCGGCGGCGATCAGCGCGCTGGCGCACTACGTGTTGATCGTGACGCTGGTCGGCACGGTGATCCTGCTCGCCGCCTATGGCGTCGCGGTGCTCGCGGCGCGGATCGGGCTGGGCCGGTTTGCCCGGGCGATGATCCCGGCGCAGGCGCTCGCGCTGTCCACCCAGTCGTCGCTGGCGACGCTCCCGGCGATGCTCGGGGTGTGCCGCACGCTCGGGGTGCGCGAGGCGACGGCGGACTTCACCATGCCGCTGGCGGTGGCGCTGTTCCGCTCGACCGGTCCGGCGATGAACTTCGCGGTGGCGATCTATGTCGCGCACTGGTTCGGGATCGCGCTCACGCCGGGGATGCTGCTGGCCGGTTTTGCGGTGGCGACCCTGACCACGCTCGGTGCGGTGAGCCTGCCCGGCGCGCTGAGCTTCGTCACCTCGATCGGCCCGATCGCGCTGGCGATGGGCGTGCCGGTCGGCCCTCTCGCGCTGCTGGTGGCGGTCGAGGTGCTGCCCGACCTCATGCGCACCCTCGCCAACGTGACCATGGACGTCGCGGTCACTGCGGCGGTCGACCGGGCGGAGGAACGCGACGAAGCCGCGCAACCATGACGGCATTCGTGCGTTGCGAGAAGGTCGGCGAGCCCGGCATCCCCTACTGGCAATTTACGGACATCCCATGACCATCCAGCTCACGCCGCTTCCCTACGGCGAAGACGCCCTGTCCCCCGCGATCTCGGCCGAAACTTTGCGCACCCATCACGGCAAGCACCACAAGGCCTACGTCGACAAGACCAACGCGGCGGTCGCGGGCGGCGAACTGGCCGACGCTCCGCTCGAAAAGATCATCGCGGCCGCCGCGAAAAATGGCGACAGCAAGCTGTTCAACAACGCCGCGCAGGCGTGGAACCACGGCTTCTACTGGCACAGCCTGTCGCCTGAGGCGAAGCAGCCTTCGGGCGATCTCGCCGCTGCGATCGACAGCGCGTTCGGTTCGCTCGATGCCCTCAAGGAAGAGCTGGCCAAGCAGGGCGCGGATCACTTCGCCTCGGGCTGGGTCTGGCTGGCCGAGCGCGGCGGCAAGCTGGTGGTCATCCAGACTCACGATGCCGAAACCCTGGCGCACGAAGGCGGCAACCCGCTGCTGGTCATCGACCTGTGGGAGCATGCCTACTACCTCGACCACAAGAACCTGCGGCCGGACTACCTGAAGCAGGTGATCGAGGGTCACCTCGACTGGGACTTCGCCGCGGAGAACCTCGCGCGCGGTTCGGCCTGGACCTATCCGGGCTGAGTCCGAACCTCGTCCAGATCGTCCCTGATCAGTTCGTCATTGCGAGGCCGCCGATCGCGGCATTCCGCGCCTCGCAATGACGACGGGGCGGTCAGGCCGTCTGTTCCCGCTCCGCAGGGTCTTCATCCCCCATGTCGTCGCCCGGCTGGAACAGGGGTTCGCCGAAGAGGAAGCCGATGAGGTTCGGCTTGCCGAGGTGCTCGAACAGCGCGACGATGGTGATGAGGATCGGTACCGACAGCAGCGCGCCGACCACACCCCAGATCCACGAGAAGTACGAGATCGCGAACAGGATCGCGACCGGGTTGATCGTGAACCGCGCGCCCAGGATCGACGGGGTGATGAAGTTCGCCTCGATCGCATGGAGCGCGAGGAAGGCGAGCATCGGGATCAGGCCCACGGCGACCGTGTCGGCCGTGCCAACGCCGACGACGCCCAGCAGACCCATCATCGTCAGCGGCCCGACATAGGGGAGGAAGTTGAGCACGAAGGCGAGGCCGCCCCACATGATCGGCGCGGTCAGCCCGAATGCCCAGGCCCCGATGGCGACGATCACCCCGACGCCGAGGTTGATGGTGGCGACGGTCAGGATGTAGCTCGCGACCCGGTCCTGCACGTCGCGCAGGACGCGGGCGACGCGCAGCGAAGCGCCGAAGCTCTGCCGGTCGAGCAGCAGACGGCGTTTCATCCGGGTCCGCGCCTCGATCATGAAATAGGCCATCAGCAGGGTGAGCAGCGCCTCGAGCACCACCGACGGCGTGGCGAAGGCGACCTGTTCGATCACCGAAGGCTGGGCGAGAACGACCTCGCGCCGCGCGCTCGCCGCCGGGATATAGCGAGCGACCTGGCGGTTGAGGTCGGCAATCCAGTCGAAGCTGCCGCGCAGCTCGGAAAAGCGCTGGGCGATGTTGCGGGCCATCGCCGGGACCTGGTCGACCATGTCGAACGCCGGCTGGAGGATGAGCGCGAGCGCCGCCACGATCGCGCCGAGCATCACCACGATGGCGAGCAGCGACGCGAGCATGTTGGGCAGGCCGACACGGATCAGACGATCGGCCAGCGGGGACAGGATGATGGTGAAGATCATCGCCGTGACCGGAGGCAGGAACACCACCGAGCCGATCGACAGCACGAACGGCAGGCCCAGAAACAGGCCGATGCCCAGCAGCAGGACCAGCGCCGAGATCATCCGCGTGGGCGAGGGGTCGGCCTGGGGAGGGGGTTCGGGCAGTGGATCGGACAGGGAGGCCATGGCCGACGACTAGCCCATAATTTCGCCCGCGGTAAGGGTAAGCGGCCGCGCACCTCCAGAGCGCGCGGCCGGGCCTTTCACGAAGAAATTGGGATCAGTCGCGGGCGTGCGACTTCGCCTCTTCCTCCGCGCGGCGCAGTTCATCGCCTTCGGCGCCGTCGAGCGCCTCTGCGGCATCCTCCGCGAGCGCCTCGACCTTGCCCTCGTTCTTTTCGAGGAAGGCCTCGGTGCGATCGTTGTAGTCCTTGGTCGCCTTGTAGTTGCCTTCGCCCTTTTCGGCGTTGGCGAGCACGTCGTTGCTCATGGTCTCACTCCGGATTGCTGTTGCTCGACCAACGGCAGTCCGGGCGGGTGGTTCCTACTCGACCGTGTCCTCGGCGTGGTTGCGGTCCTCGGCGTGCACGGTCCCGTCGAGCTCGGCCATGATCGCATCGTGCGCGATGACGTCGCCGATCGCACGGCGCGGGATCTGTCCACCCTCGATCATGGCGGACAGGGTGGCGCGGGCGCGGCCGACGCGGCTCTTGATCGTGCCGACCGCGCAGTCGCAGATCTGCGCCGCCTCTTCATAGGAGAAGCCGCCGGCCCCGACCAGCAGCAGCGCCTGGCGGCGTTCGTCCGGCAGGGTCTGCAGCGCGCGGTAAAGGTCGGCAAGGTGCTGCGGCCCTTCTTGCGCGGCGGGCGTGGTCAGGATGCGCTCGGCCACCGTCTCGTCGTAATCGGCGCGGAAGCGGTTGCGACGCATGTCGGTGAGATAGGCGTTGCGCAGGATCACGAAGGTCCACGCCCGCATCGATGTGCCGGGCTCGAACCGCTCCTGCGCGGCCCACGCCTTGAGCAGCGTTTCCTGCACGAGATCGTCGGCGAGGTCGGGACGGCCGCAAAGGCCGCGGGCGAACGCGCGAAGGTGCGGGATGACCCCGGTCAGTTCGCGCTTGAAGGCGGTGGCGCGCGAAGCGCCGGCCTGTGTCGGCGAGGGGGCGTCAGCCATTTTCGCTCGAATCGAGCTGGTCGAGCAATTTTGCAAAGCTGTCGGGCAGGGGCTCCTCGACGACGGAATCGTACAGCTTCTTCAAGCTGCTCGTCCATTCGGGGTCCTTCCGGCTCGCACCGGTGCCGCGTGGGCGCGGTGTGCTTTTCATCTTCTTTCGGTCTTCCGACATCAGCCTGCTTGCGCCTCCCCCCTGAGGACGACTCCACCGAGGCGCAC
Source organism: Novosphingobium sp. FW305-C-111 (assembly GCF_058783565.1). Taxonomy (NCBI): domain Bacteria; kingdom Pseudomonadati; phylum Pseudomonadota; class Alphaproteobacteria; order Sphingomonadales; family Sphingomonadaceae; genus Novosphingobium; species Novosphingobium sp. FW305-C-111. Next base: position 161,017 of record NZ_JBYSYP010000001.1, on the reverse strand, counting down.
GGATGCGCACCATCGGACATCATGAAACGGTCCCAGCCCCGAGCCATGGCACGCTATTGCCATGTTCGGGGTTGGACAGGAACGAAATCATGCGCCGATGGTTCCCCGTGAAATGACCGCTCCTTACGTTTTGTGCTTTGCCGTCCGGGCGCGAGCGGGCACGACAGGACGTAAGGCAGCGCAGGCAGGGGGTTAAACGGGCAGTGGAAAGGCTGGTAGCCGGCATGGCGAAGACGCCGCGCTGGTACGAGCGCTACCCGCGCGGCGTACCGGTGGCGATCTTTGCGCTGACCATGGCGGTGACGCTCGTCTCGGTCTTCGCGATCGAGCGGGCCGAAAGCCAGCGAGAGAACGCCCAGCTTGTCCAGACCGCGCAGGTCATCGCCAGCGGCCTCGAGCGGCGGGCCAATGCCAACGCCGCCTACCTGCGTTCCGGCGCGGCGCTGTTTGCGACCCAGCAGGTGGTCGGAGCCCCGCTGTTCCAGACCTTCATCGCCCAGCTCCATCTCGACGACAACGGCGGCGGGGCAGACGGGATCGGCTGGGCGATGCGCGTCGATCGCAACGAAATCCCGGCCGCCGAGGCAAACATGCGCCGCCTCGGCCTGGGGGACTTCCGCGTCCACCCGGCACCGCGCGACGATCAGGCCTATGCGGTGCCGATCATGTATCTCCAGCCCGATACCGAGCGGAACCGCGTCGCACTCGGCTACAACATGTTCACGGACGACACACGCCGCGAAGCGATGCTCGAGGCGGAGGCCAAGGGGCGCCCCACCGCAACCGGCAAGGTCGTGCTGGTCCAGGAAGGGCCTCAGGCCAAGGACCCGGGCTTCCTGATCTACATGCCGGTCTATGCGATGACCGGAAAGAACGAGCCGCGCCGGCTCAAAGGGTTTGTCTACAGCCCGTTCAATGCGCGCAAGTTCGTCGCCTCGGTTCTCGACACCGATGCCGAGCGCGAGGTGGGAATCGAGATCTTCGACCAGGTCCCGGCCGCCGCCAACCTGCTCGTCGCATCGCCCCCGGTCGAAGAGTCGGGCGTCTATGCGGTGCGCGAGGCGACGATCGCCAACCGCAAGTGGGTGATCCGGGTCGAGGCTCCGGCCAGTTCGACGCTGTCGATGCTGTCGCTGGTGACCCTGCTGTTCGGCCTGCTGGTGGCGACGCTGCTGCTGGTGCTGGCGCGGCTGCTCACGGTCCAGGCCGCGGAAGACCGCATCGCCCTCGCCTGGTTCGAGGAACAGTCCTCGATCCGCAACTCGTTGACCCGCGAACTCAACCACCGGGTCAAGAACACGCTGGCCAACGTGCTGTCGATCATTGCCCTGACCCGGCGCCGGGCCAGCGACCTGACGAGCTTTGCCGACAGCCTCGACGGGCGCATCCGCGCACTTTCGGCCACGCACGACCTGCTGACCCAGTCGGAATGGGGCACGACCCCGATCCGTGCGGTCGTCACTGCCGAGCTTGCGCCCTATGCCCAGGACCACGAGCGCCACCTCTACATCGAGGGACCCGACGTCGAGCTCGCCCCCAACGACGCGCTCTCGCTGGGCCTCGCGATTCACGAACTGGCGACCAACGCCGCCAAGTACGGCGCGCTGTCGACGCTCGACGGCAAGGTGCGGATCCACTGGCAGCTGCTCACCCAGGACCTTGCCCGGATCGAATGGGTCGAGGAAGACGGGCCTCCGGTCGACACGGCGCGGGAGAAGCGCGGGTTCGGGATGGATCTCATCGAAAAGATTGTCGCCCACGAACTGCGCAATCCGGTCGATCTTCGCTTCGAGCCGACCGGAGTGCGCTGCAGCCTGATCATCCCGGTCCGTCGCCGCGGCGATTTCGCGATGCGCGCCGGCGGCTGACGTGGTCTCGCTTAGGGCGGCTTGCGCGCGCGGTTGCTCCGTGCGACGACTGCACGGGTGACAGCGGGTGGGACAGCGCATCTGAACGCCATGGCGGCGGCGCAGCAGGGGGCGGATGGCGCTGCCTCGGCCTGGCGCACGGTCCGCGCGGCGAACGATATCCAGTTCGCCCCGCTCCCCGCGGTGCCCCCGAAGCCGCCGGCCCCGCCGCCCGAGCCACCGGCCTTCCTTAAGTGGATCTTCGATGCGCTGGAGGCGCTGTTCAAGCCGATCGCGCAGTTTTTCGGCGCGGCATGGGGCGGGATCGAGATCCTGCTCATTCTCCTCGCCATCGCGGGTGTGGCGTGGATTGCATGGTCGCTGCTCTGGCCGATGTGGCGGGACAGAAAGCCCCGTGCCGCCGTGCAAGTCGAGGCGGAGTGGGCGCCCGAGCGTGCCGCCGCGGTCGCGCTGCTCGACGATGCCGACCAGCTGGCCGCCGAAGGCCGCTACGGCGAGGCGGCGCACCTCCTGCTCCAGCGCAGCGTCCACCACATCGCCGCCGAACGGCCCGAATGGCTCACCCCGTCGAGCACCTCGCGCGAGATCGGGCGGATCACCGGCCTGCCGTGGCGCGCCAAGGAGGCGTTCGGCCTGATCGCGCGCGAGGTCGAACGCTCGCTGTTCGCGCTGCAGGAACTGGGCGCGGACGACTGGCAGCGGGCCCGCACCGCCTATGCCGACTTCGCGCTTGCCGACCTGAGGCGCGGCGGTTGAGCGCCGCCGCGGCATCCTCGGGCGCGCCGTCCGCCGACGCCGGCTTCGGCCGCGGCACCGTCATCGGCATGCTGCTCATCGGGCTGCTCGGCTTCATCGGCCTGCTTTATGCGCTGGGCAACGATCCCGGCGCCGATCCCAACGACGGCGGCGGCCATGCCGGGGGCAAGGGCCTCAACGGCTACGCCGCACTCGTCGAAATGATGAAGGCGAGCGGAGAAACCGTCCGCCAGATCCGCAGCGACCGAGAGCTCAAGGAGCCGGGGCTGCTCGTGCTGACCCCGCCGCCGCAGTTCGACGGCGAGAAGCTGGCGCGGATCGTCGAGGAGCGGCGCTATGTCGGCCCGACGATCGTGGTGACGCCGAAGTGGCTGGCCGCACGCAGCAGAAACCAGGAGGCCCAGAAAGGCTGGGTCGAACTCAGGGGCGTCGAGCCGGTCAGCTGGCCGGGCTTCCACGACGAGCTCGGCGTGTCGGCGACCACGGCGAAGGACAACAAGCCGGCCGGCGGCTGGGTCTCCGGGGGACGCCGGGGCAAGCTCGCCGATGATCGCACCGTGATGTCGGCGGCGGGGCAGAACCTCGTCCCGCTCGTCGAAAGCGGCGACGGGCGGATCCTCGCCGCATGGATCGACGACGGCGAGACCTATCCGGGGCTGGAGGACTTCATCGGCAACGACGTCGACCGAGCCGAGGAAGAGGACAACGGCCGCTTCCCGGTGATCCTGGTGTTCGAGCCGGACCTGCTCGACAACTACGGCCTCGCCGACGAGCAGACCGCGCTGCTCGCCCGCGACCTGCTGTGGGCCGCCGCCGACGAGACCGGCAGCGAGCCGATTCGCTTCGACCTCACCCAGAACGGGTTCGGCTCGACCCAGAACCTGCTGACGCTGGCGTTCCGTCCGCCGTTCCTCGCCGCGACGATCTGCCTCGCTCTCGCCGGTCTCGCCATCGCCTGGCGCGCCTTCAACCGCTTCGGCCCGCCGCGCCGGCGCGAGCGGGCGATCGCGCTGGGCAAGGGCGCGCTGGTCGAGAACAGCGCCGGGGTGATCCGCCGCACGGGCCGCATCCACCTGGTCGCCGGGCCTTATGCCGACGCCGCCCGCGACCGCCTCGCCGGAGTGCTCGGCCTGCCGCGCGGCGCCGATGCCGAAGCCCGCGAAGCCGCGATCGACCGCGCCCAGGAGCGGCGCGGGGTTGCCGGCCCGCCGTTTTCCCGCGCCGCCGCCGACTTGCGCGCGGCGCGCAATCCCCACGAGGTGGCGAAGCGCGCCGCCGTCCTCCAGACAATCGAGAAGGCGCTGACGTGAGCGACATGAATCCCCCGATGAATCTCGGCGAAGTGAGCGGTCTTGCCAATGCGATCCGCGGCGAGGTGGGCAAGGCCGTGGTCGGCCAGCGCGAGGTGGTCGATCACCTGCTGATCGCCCTGTTCTCGGCCGGGCATGTCCTGCTCGAAGGCCCGCCGGGCACGGCCAAGACATTCCTCGCGCAGAGCTTCGCCACCGCGCTGGGGCTCGACTTCGGGCGCATCCAGTTCACGCCCGACCTGATGCCGGGCGACATTCTCGGCTCGAACCTGTTCAACTTCCAGACCAGCCAGTTCACCCTGACCCGCGGGCCGATCTTCCGCGAAGTGCTGCTCGCTGACGAGATCAACCGCACCCCGCCCAAGACCCAGGCCGCGCTGCTCGAGGCGATGCAGGAACGGCGGGTGACCCTGGACGGCGAGATCCACCCGCTGTCCGAACGCTTCATGGTCGTCGCGACGCAGAACCCGATCGAGAGCCAGGGCGTCTATCCGCTGCCCGAAGCCCAGCTCGACCGTTTCCTGTTCAAGCTGCTCGTCGATTATCCCAGCGCGGCGGAGGAAGCGCAGATCGTTGCGCGCTATGGCGAGCGGGTCGGCGCGCCCAAGCCCGCTGACCTCGGCGTGAGCCGGGTCGCCGACGCCGCGCTGATCGGCCGGGCGGCGGCGGCGGTGAAGACCGTGACGCTCGCCGAAAGCATCGTCGACTACATCGTCCGACTGGTCCGGGCAACGCGCGAGACCACGGATTTCGTCTCCGGCGCGAGCCCCCGTGCCGCGGTCCTGCTGGCCAGCGCGACCCGCGCCCGCGCCGCGCTCGACGGGCGCGACTATGCGGTGCCGGACGACGTGAAGGCGCTCGCCGGCGCGGTCCTGCGCCACCGCATGCTCCTGAGCCCGGCCGCGGAGATCGAGGGCAAGCAGGTCGAGACCATCGTCGCCGACCTGATCCAGGCGACCGAGGCGCCGCGGTGAGAAGCCGCTGATGCGCCTCCCCGCCTTCTATCCCACGGCGCGCGCCGCGATCCTCGTCGCGCTGGCCGCGCCGGTGGCGCTGGTGCTGGCGGCAACGCGGCCGGGGCTGTGGACGGTGGCCCCGGCGCTGGGCGGCGGGCTGCTGCTCCTGGTGCTGCTCGACGCGCTGTTCGCCGGCTCGTTGCGCGAGTTGCGCCTGGTGGTGCCGACCGACACCGAAGTGGGCGAGGACACCCGCCTCGTCGTTCTGGCCGAGATCGCCCGCGGCACCGGACGGGCCCGGCCGGAGGCGGCGGTCTCGCTCGACCCGAAGCTGGTCCCCGGCGGGCGGATCGTGCTTCCGCTCTCGCCTTCCGGCGGGGCATGGAGCGGGGAGACGACGTTTGCCCCGACCCGCCGCGGCACCGGGCCGATCGACCGGGCGTGGCTGCGCTGGACCGGGCCGCTCGGCCTCGCCCACCGCCAGGCCAGCCGCGAGCTCGACCTGTCCTTGCGGGTCTGGCCCAACATCGCCGCAGTGCGCAGCCCGGCGCTGCAGATGTTCCTGCGCGACGCCCAGTTCGGCCTGATTGCGCGGCGGATCCGCGGCGAGGGGACCGAGTTCGAATCGCTCGCCGAATACGAACCGGGCATGGACCGCCGCCGGATCGACTGGAAAAGCTCGGCCCGCCACGGACGGCTTTATGCCAAGGAATACGAGACCGAGCGCAACAACCAGATCGTCTTCGCGTTCGATTGCGGACAGGCGATGTGCGAGCCGATCGAGGGCTTGCCGCGCATCGACCGCGCCGTCTCCGCCGCGCTGACCACCGCCTATGTCGCGCTGAAGGCGGGGGACAAGGTCGCGCTGTTCGCCTTCGCGGCGCGGCCTCTGCTGACGACGCCGTTCGTCACCGCCAGCCGCGACTTCCACCGCCTCCAGACCGCCGCCGCCGGGCTCGACTACCGGCCGGAGGAGCCGAACTTCACGCTTGCGCTGTCGACGCTGTCGTCGCGGCTCCAGCGGCGCAGCCTGGTCGTGCTGTTCTCCGACTTCTCCGACCCGACCAGCGCCGAGCTGATGCTTGAGAACGTCGGCCGGCTGGTCGAACGTCACCTCGTGATCTTCGTGGTGATGGCCGACGCCGAACTGGCCGAGATCGTCCGCCGCCCGGTCGAGACGATGCAGGACGCCGCGATGGCGGTGACCGCAACCACGCTCGAGCGCCAGCGCGCACTGGTGCTCCAGCGCCTGCGTCACCTCGGGGTCGAGATCGTCGAGGCCCCGCACGACGCGATCGGCAACCGGCTGCTCGACAGCTATCTGCGGGTCAAGCGCAAGGGGAGCATCGGGTGAACCTCCTCCCGCACAATCACCTCAATCGTCATTCCGAGGCCGCAGGCCGAAGCAATCCAGCCCCCGTGCGCGGCTCTTTGGATTGCTTCGCCCGCTGGCGCGGGCTCGCAATGACGAAGGGGCGTGCGCGATGACAGTCCCCTTCAACCCGGCCACCGCCGTCGAGCAGGCGGCGCTGCGGTCCGACCGCTTCCGTCTGGAGCGCGAGCACGAATGGCAGCGGCTCGACGAGATCGTCACGCGGATGGAGAAGGGCAAGCTCAAGCGCGTGTCCGACGACGACCTGATGGCGCTGCCCGCGCTTTATCGCAACGTCGCCTCGAGCCTTGCCATCGCCCGCGAAACCTCGCTCGACCGGGCGACCATCACCTATCTCGAGGCACTGGCCCAGCGCGCGTGGTTCCTCGTCTATGGTCCGCGCCAGTCGCTCGGCAAGTGGCTCGCCGGGTTCTTCGGCGGCGGCTGGGGCGCGGCGGTGCGGAGCATCTGGCTCGACATCCTGATCGTCCTGCTGGCGATGGTCGCGGGGACGATCGTCGGCTGGCAGCTCGTCTCCCACGACCCCGAATGGTACTATGCGCTGGTCGGCGACATGGCCTCGGACCGGGTGCCGGGGGCGAGCCGTGAGGCGCTGCGCAGCACCCTGTTCGGCAACCAGGATCAGGACGCGCTGTCGGTGTTCGCGGCGTTCCTGTTTTCGAACAATGCGCAGGTCTGCATCCTGGCGTTCGCGCTGGGCTTCGCGTTCGCGCTGCCTTCGCTGATGCTGGTGGTCCACAACACTGCCTCGCTTGGGGCGATGCTGTGGCTGTTCGACAGCCAGGGCCTGCTGGTCGACTTCGTCGGCTGGCTTTCGATCCACGGCACGACCGAGCTGCTCGCGATCCTCCTCGCGGGCGCGGCCGGAGTCCATGTCGGTCGGTCGATGGCGTTCCCGGGCGAGGCCTCGCTGCTCGATGCCGCCGCCGCCGCGGGCCGCCGCTCGGCGCAGGTCATGGCCGGAGTGGTGATCATGCTGGTGGTCGCGGCGGTGCTCGAAGGCTTCTTCCGCCAGCTGATCGACAACACCCAGGGCCGCTTTGCCGTGGGCGGGTTCATGCTGGTATTCTGGATCGGCTACCTGTTCGTGTGGCGGCGCGGACGCGTCTCCGGAGGGCAGCCCTGATGGCGAGCCGCGCCAGTTCTCGCCCCGGCTTCGGCGATGCCGCGACGCATGACCGCCAGCGCCAGCTGGTAACGCCCGAGGGCGTGCCGCTCACGCTGGTCGTCGCCAGCCGCGGGGCGCGCGCCGGGGCGCTGGTGCTCGACCTGATGCTGATCGGGTTCCTCCAGACGGTGACGACGATCGCGCTGATCATGATGGCGGCGGGAATCGGCATCAAGCTGGACGACCTCGACGGTCCGACCGGCCGCGCGCTCCAGTTTCTCGCGATCCTCTACATCATCGCGATGTTCCTGTTCCGGAACGCCTACTTCCTCTACTTCGAGCTCGGCCCGAAAGGCGCGACGCCGGGCAAGCGGGTTTCCGGCATCCGGGTCGCCTCGCGCGATGGCGGGCGGCTGACGACCGAGGCGGTGATCGCCCGCAACATCGTCCGCGACATCGAGCTGTTCCTGCCGCTGACCTTTTTCACCGGCGCGACCGGCGGCGACTCGACCGGGCTCGCGGTGCTCTCCGCCTTCGCCTGGTTCGGGGTCTTCGTGCTGTTCCCGTGCTTCAACCGCGACCGCCTGCGCTGCGGCGACCTGATTGCGGGGAGCTGGGTGGTCGAGGCGCCCAAGCGCAAGCTCGAGAAAGCGATGTCGGTGGGCGAGGGCGGCTCGGGCCGCAGCGCGATGACCGGGACCGAATACCGCTTCGGCGAGGCGGAACTGGCGGTCTACGGGGAGTACGAACTCCAGGTCCTCGAACGCGTGCTGCGCGACGACCGGCCCGAAGCGCTGCGCGAGGTCGCCGAAACCATCTGCCACAAGATCGGCTGGACCAGCGGGCGGGGCGACGAACGCGCGTTCCTCGAAGCCTACTATACCCAGCTGCGCGCCCGGCTGGAACGCGGCATGCGCTTTGGCAAGCGCAAGGCCGACAAGTATTCGGGGGAGGGCTGAACCCTCCCCGGCGAGAGCCTTACTTCTTCGCCCAGTTCCAGCTGCGCAGCAGCATCATGCCCGACAGGTGGCGGTACTTGGCCCGATCGGCAGAGGCCGCCTGGGCCTGCGCCATCGTCGACTGCATGTAAGCGTTGTACATGTCGTCGCGCTTCTTGCCCTCGGCCGGGTCGGCAAAGCGCGGGAACCGGGTGACGAGGTAGAAGTCGGGTTCGCCGGCGCGGGGATACTCGTTCGAGAGGATTTCGTAGCTCGAGATCCAGCCCTGCGCCTTGGCGTAGTCCTGGCCCTTGCGCCACTGCCCGGCGAGATGGTTGATGTAGTCGAGGGTGTGGCCGTCATCGACGGTGATCGACGAGATCTCGACGTAGTCGCCCGGTTCGACCGGCAGGTCCTCGGCCATCGCCGGGAGCGCGGCAAAACCGAAGGTAAGCGCGGCGGCGGCCGCAATGCGCAGATGTTTCATGGCGTCATTCCCCTGCTTCGGAAAAGGCGGACTATCCGCCGGTTCCATTGGCCGTCAGGCGCAGGGCGACCCGGTGACATTGCACCTTTGGGCGGGCCTTTGGTGCGCCAGCCGCGAGGGAGAGTCAATCGCTGTAAATTGCTGATTTTCTTATGCCGCTGCTGTCGGCCCGGCCCCGGTACATGCCCGGCGTGCTGAACGAAAACGCGGTCGATCCGTCGGGCGCGGCGACGATCACCCCGCCCTCGCCGCCGAGCCCGGCGATCTCGGCGATCACCGCGTCGGCCGCGGTCTGCGCGTCCTCGCCGAGAAGCCGCATCCGCGCCGCGATCTCGTGTCCCGCGCCCTCGCAGATGAAGAACTCGCCCGCCCCGGTTGCGCTGACCGCGCAGGCGCGGTCGTCGGCCCAGGTTCCCGCGCCGATGATCGGGGAATCCCCGATCCGGCCCCAGCGCTTGCCGGTGAGCCCGCCGGTCGAGGTCGCCGCGGCGAGGTGTCCCGCAGCGTCGCGCGCCACCGCGCCGACCGTGCCGTATTTCAGGTCGACGTCGAACCAGCCGAGCTTCCTGGCCTTCATCTCCTGCAGCTGCCGCCAGCGTTCGGGGGTGGCGAACCAGTCGGGGTCGACCTGCTCGATCCCCTGCTCGCGGGCGAATTCCTCCGCGCCTTCGCGGCTGAGCAGGACGTGGGGGCTGCGCTCCATCACGGCGCGGGCGAGCGTGACCGGGCTGCGGGTGTGGGTGACCCCGGCGACCGCTCCGGCGTTGCGGGTCGCCCCGTCCATCACCGCGGCGTCGAGTTCGTTGACCCCGGCGTAGGTGAACACCGCGCCGCGCCCGGCGTTGAAGCGGGGATCGTCCTCCAGCACCATGACCGCCGCGACCACCGCGTCCATCGCGCTGCCGCCGCCGTCCAGCACGGCCGAGCCCGCGGCGAGCGCCGCCTCGATCCCGGCGAGGTAGCCGCGCTCCTCCTCGGGCGTCGCATAGCCCGGCCGCATCGACCCCGCACCGCCGTGGACGGCGAGGCTCCAGCGCGGTTGCTCCATGGTCGGCTCTCCTGCAAGATCGGGGACGGGGTGCCGGCAGGCGATATCAGATGAAACCGGTTTGGAAAGGGCGGGAATGAGCGAGGCGGTGCGGCTCGTCGAGGACGACCTGAGCGGAGAAGCGGTGCAGGCCCTGGTCGCGTTGCACCTGTCGGGGATGCATGCGAGCTCCCCGGCGTGCAAGGTCCACGCGTTGCCGCTCGACAAGCTGCGCAGCCCGGACGTGACGTTCTATTCCGCCTGGGTGGGTGACAGCCTCGCCGCGATCGGGGCGCTGAAGGAACTGGACGCCGGGCGGGGCGAGCTGAAGTCCATGCGCGCCGCCCCCGAATGGCGCGGCAAGGGCGTGGGCGAGGCGATGCTCCACCACCTGCTGGCCGAGGCGAGGACGCGCGGCTACCGCTGGGTCGGCCTCGAAACCGGCCGCACCGAGGAGTTCGCGCCGGCGGTGGCGCTCTACCGCAAGCACGGCTTCGAAAGCTGCGCGGCGTTCGGGGATTATGTGGTGGACGAGTTCAGCCAGTGTTTGGCGCGGGCGCTGTGATTAGGGGATGATCCAGTGGATCGTTTCGGCCCAATACGACCGGCGTGGGTTCCCCTGCGCGTCCCTTGCCGGTTCGAACCGCGCTCTCCGCATCACCACCCGGCATGCCGTCTCCCGAAAGCCCGTGCCGGCGGTTGCCGACTGGATATTGCAGCTTTCAGGCAAGCCGTCGGCACCCACGATCATGCGAAAGCTGGTCATCGCCTGCTGGCCTGATTGCAGAGCTTCCTTTGGGTAGTCCTTGCTGACGACCCACTCGCCCGGGCTACCGATTGGCTTGGGCAAACTGATGAGGTTGGCTTGCTCAGCGGGATCGAGGCCCCAGCTTTCTACCAGCTTGCCAAGACAGGCCCTCACTGCCTCCATGGGAGGAAACATCGAGCCTGTCTCAAGCTTGAGTGTCTTTCCGCGAAACCCGATTTCGAGCGAGTTGGCCGCGCGTTCGGCGGCCTCCGGGAGAAACGGAACCGGCGTGAAGCCGACGTCCGGGCGCGGAGAGTTGTCAAACCTCGGACCGGCACTGAGGAGCATTGGGGTGGCGCCACCCAGCTTGCCGACAGACATCGTTTTCTTGGCGGGTTCGCCGCTCGTGCCCCAGCGGAACAAGACTTCACGTCGCAACTCGCTCGTGGAGAAGCGCTTGCCGACAAGCGTGATCTTGTAGTCTGCGCTGGGCTGGGTGAACTCCATGAACAGCAACACCGGGTCGGCCGGGTCTCCGAAGGAGCGGCCCAGGCGGCAGCTGTCGGCGGCGTAGTCCATGGTCCAAGACCCGCCCTTGAGCACCTCGGGCGGCTTTTCGGCGGCGATGGCGGGGGTGCAGAGCGTACACAGGCTCAGTGCGACGATGATCGAGCGTGCGGTAGTCACGCGTCAATGGTAGCGGGAAAGCCGTCTGGAACCAACAGCTTGTTGTTCGATATCAGTGCTATCGATTGGCATCCGGGCTTGGCCCGACCGCGGTGAGGTTGGGCGCTTTTGCGGCGGTATGCCCACCCCTAACCCCTCCCGCCTGCGGGAGGGGGACCGGTCGCGCTGTGCGAGAGGCAGCTCTTCACTCTCCCCCTCCCGCAAGCGGGGAGCCGCAGGCGTTCGCGAAGCGAACAGCGGGTCGGGGGGTGGGCCTGAGAGCAAGTCACAATAGCTCATCCGGCAGCGACCCCGGACGTTACGCTAAGCTGAAACCATCGAATCGCGCGGCCAGCGCGGCGCCAATGTGCCGCGGGAGGGGCGGTGTCTGTACGCATCGCGAACGGCGCAAGGGGATCAGACGCCCGATGCGCTCGGCCTGTGAGGACGACGGGCCGGGGCGGCGCTCGCAGGCTCGCGAACGAAACGACGCCCTCGCGGCTGACTGTGCCGCGCCATGATGGGGAGACTTGAGCACCGCCCATCCCGTCATCCGGGCTTGGCGCCTGGGGGCCTGATCAGGGCTTGGGTATCAGCGCCCCGTTCTCACCCGCCGCCGCGCCGGCCGCGTCGAAGCCGAAGCTTCGAAAGAACGAGGCTGGGCCGGCCTAGCCCGCTCCCGATCCGATTCGTCGGGGCTACGAATTCAAATCCTACATGTATCCAACAACTTGCTCCGTTTCGGCGAAATGTTGGAAAGGGGTTCGCGCGGAGACGCGGAGACGCGGAGAAGTAGAAGGAGTTCGCGCAAAGGCGCGAAGGGGAAGAAGGCGCAAGGATGGTGCGCCGGGCCGACAGGCCCCTCTCCAAATATCGGTTTGCGGCAAGCGCCCGGTGCGAGCCGGAAGCCGGCTTCGCCGGTGGCGCTCCATCTCCGCGTCTCCGCGTGAACCCTCTTTTCTTGCTCCGCGGCTCAGCGCGAGCCCAAAAAGCGGGAGCCGGCCGCAACCGCCCCGCCAAGCCTCAGACCGGCGTCAGCCCGCACATCTGGTCGAGGCGGTAGAGCGTGACCGTGCCGAAGTCCTTTGCCAGCTCCTGCGGGCCGACGCTGGTGAAGGCGCAGTCGTCGCACTTGTCGATCAGCAGCGCCGCGGCGAAGGTTTCGGTGCAATAGACGCCGCCGACCGGGGTCACCGGCTCGATCCGGGCGGTGCGGTTGACCTCGCCGCCGTACCAGATGCGATTGCCGGTGATGCGGTCGGTGCCGACCCAGATCGGGCCGTAGTGGAGGCCCAGCCGCATCCCCGAAATTTCTCCCGGCGGGGTCAGCGCCGGCGGCAGGTCCTGCAGCGCGCGCTGGAGTTCGAGCGCGATCCGCGCCGCAGTGGTCGGCTTGTCGACGATCGCATAGATTGCGTCGCCCCAGGTGTTGCGGAACTCGACATGGTCGCCGAAGCGGGTGAGGACCGTGCCGATCCGGCCCATCACCTCGTGCATGAACAGCGGCAGTTCGCGCTCGCCGAGGCGGGAGAAGCCCTTGTAGTCGGCGAAGATGATCGAGCGGATCTCGCGCCGGGTGCCGCTTGCGGGCCACTGGTGCTGCGGAAACTTCAGGTTCCGCGTGACCGGCCCGGTGCCGATCTCGACCGTCCGCCCGCCGACCTCCTGCCAGATGCGCACGTCGGCCCTGGCCCCGGCGAGCCCGGTGTTCGACAGCGAGGGATGCTCCGAAAGGATCGCCAGCTGGACCGGCTCGGCCCCGGTTTCCTGCGCCCGCAGCGCGGTCAGGCCCATGACCAGCCGGGTGTTGTAGGCATACTGGTGGTCGTCGCCGACATACGCGCCGGGCGTGGCGAACTGGACCGAGTGCGCGCCGTCGCGGCAGGCGTGGAAGCGCGGAACCCAGCTCGCCCCGCCGCTCCGCACCGATTCCTCGATGAAGTCGGCTTCGGCGAACGGCAGCACCACGTGGAGCCGCGCGCCCCGCGCCAGCAGCGCTTCGGCGATGACGATGTCCGCCCCGCAGGCGAGCGGGCCGAACGCTTCCTCGATGCCCATCTCGGCGAGCCTGGCGGCGACTGTGGCGGCGAGCGCGGCTTCGGCTTCGCGGCACTGGTCGTCGAACATCCGGCCGCAGTAGCCGATGACCGGTGGGATCGGGCTCATCGCACCGCGCCTGCAGAGCGCGAAACCTCGAGCCGGCGCAACATGGCGACGTTGGCGAGTTCGATCTCGCTGAGATCGACCTCGTCGGTGGTCGGACGGTACCAGCTCATCGCCGCGAAGTATTTCTGCAGGTAGGGATCGACGAACCGCCTGCCGTGCCGTGCGTAGATTTCATTGCGCGCGAGCCGCGCCTTGAGGGGGGTCAGCGACTGGAGTTCAGAGGGCGACAGTATCCGGACGGAGGACTGCGGGAAGATCATCCCGCCGGTGTCGGCGGCCGGCTCCGGCGCAACCGGCGCTGCAGCCACCGGAGCGCTCGCAACCTCCGGCCTGGCACTCGCGGTCACCGCCGGGGATGACGCGGACGCCGCAACCTTCGGCTCTTGCAGTTCCGACGCCGGCGCGGGCGTGCCCGTTGCCGATGCGGACGCCACAGGGCCGGGGGAGTCGCTCTTGCGCTGGCCGAGGACGAAACCGCCCGCGACCGCGATCGCCACCAGGGCGACTGCAATCCCTGCGAACAGCGGCGCCTTCGACGCTTGCGGCGCGGCGGCTGGCTGCTGGAGCGGCACGGGCGGAGGGGTCCACGCCGGTGCGCCCGCCACCGGCTCGCGCTTGCCGCACAGGTCGGCGAGGCTCGCCTTGACCTTGCGCCAGCCGGGATGGTCGGGCTCGCCCCGCCAGTCGGCGATCTCGGCGAACTGGATCTGGTTGAACGGCAGCGGCGGCATGATCGGGCCGAGCGCGGTCTGGACGAGCTTCTTCTGGTTGCGGGCCATGTCGGCCTCGGCCCGGACCCATTCGCTTTTCACCGCCTCGGCCGACCACACCACGATCGCGGCGCGGGCCGTGGCGATCTTTTCGGTGATGACATCGCCATAGGACTGGTGCGGCGGGAGTTCGGCATCCCACCATACATCATAGCCTTCGCCCTCGACCGCGCGGGCCAGCATGGCTACCATGGCATGGTCGCTGCGCGAGTAGGAAATGAACACGTCGACCATCGCCGGCCGTCCCCCCAGGAAACCTGTCAGGCGAGCAAGGCTAATGCGCAGGCTCGCACTTGGGAAGCGCGCAATCGCCCGCTGGTGGCTTGCGCTGGCGCTGGCCGTCGCGGGTGTGCCTGCCGCCGCTGCTCCGCTCACGGGCCAGCAACGTGCCGACGCGCTGGTGCAGAGCGTCGGCTACCGGCTCGCCACCGGCAATGCGCGGTACTGTCCGAACCAGCGCCCGGTCGTCGGCCTCCTGCTGCAGGATGCGATGAACTATGCCGACCCGCCCGCGGTGCGCGGGGCGCTGGGCCTGACGCGGGACATCGCGGTGGAGGCGGTGGCGGAAGGGTCGCCGGCGCAGGAAGCGGGGCTCGAGGCCAACCTGGCCCTCGTCGTGCTCGACGGGCGGGACCTGACAACGCTGCCGCCGGTCAAGGCGGGCGACTGGCAGCGCCTGACCACGCTGCACGACAGCATCGACGCCGCGCTGGTCCAGGCCGGGGAAGTGACGCTGGTCGCGGAAGCCGCGCAAGGCCGCCGCGAGGTGACGCTGACCGGCGTGCCCGCCTGCGCCGCGCGCTTCGAGCTCGGGACCGAAGGCAGCGGCGCGCGCGCCGGGTTGGATCGGGTGCTCATCACCCGGACGATCTATGACCAGGTCGGCGGCGAGCCGGACATGGTCGCGGCAATCCTCGCGCATGAACTGGCGCACGTGATCCTCCGCCACTCGGCCTCGCCCCTGCCGGTCAAGGCGCGCGAGGAGGAGGCCGACCGCCTGTCGCCGTGGCTGCTGCAGAACGCGGGCTACGACCCCGAGGCGGCGGCCCGGCTGCACCGGACCTGGGGCAAGGCACACGACTGGGGCATATTCTCGGCCCCCGATCACAACCGCTGGAAAAAGCGCGCCGCCCAGATCGACGCGGAGATCGTGGCGCTGCGGGCGGTCACCGGCGCGGACGGCCAGGCGGACTGGGCCGCGCACTTCGTCCGGGCGCGGTCGCGCTAGACCTTCGCGGGACGGGTCTGGATCGCAAGTAGCCCGGCAGCGGCCACCGGCAGCATCAGGAACAGCGCGCCCCACAGCATCGAGATCACCAGCCAGACCAGGTCCAGCCTGTCCCGCTGGTAAAGCCGCGCAGGATCGCCGCCGACCAGCGGGGCGATCATGTCCCACTCGCCGGGGCACTGGCTGTCGGCGTCGATCGTCGGAGCCTGCGTCCGGACCATGGCGATGGCATCGCTGCGCCAGCCGCAGCCGATGACGGTGCGCTCCCCGCCGATCACCGCGACATGGCGCTGGGCCGCGAGGTTGTAGCCGACGCCGAGCCCGAAGGCGGCGACGATCGCCGCGATCGTGGCGAGCAGCACGGTGCGCTCTCCCGCACGCAGGAGGAACCGGCGGGAGATGAAAAACAGCGCCGGACAGGTCGCGACGAGGATGGCCGCCTGCACGCCGCCGCGCGGCGGGGCGATGCCAAGGACGAGCGCCAGCAGCGGCACTGCGCCCAGGGCGATTGCCAGAAGCGGTGCCGCCGGTGGCGTCTTCGTGCCCGGCCGCAGCGGCGGCGAAGGCGCGGCGCCTTGAGCGATATAGGGCGCCGCGTGCTGCTCACCGCCGAGCAGCGCGGCAAGGCTCGCGGTGATCGTCACCCAGCGCGGGTCGGCCGCCGCGGCATGGGGATCGGCAATGGGGACGCACTGGATCTGGTCGAACGGCATCGGCAATCGCGCCGCGCCGATGCTCGTCTGGACGAGCTTGCCCGACAGCCGCGCCCGGTCCGCTTCGGATCGCACCCAGTGCGAGCGCACCGCTTCCTCCGACCACACGACCAGTACAGCGGCGGCCGCGTCGAGCCGCTCCTCGATCTCGTCGCCATAGGCGCGGTGGGCCTGGAGCTTGCGGTCCCACCACACCTCGTAGCCGTCACTCTCGAGCGCGGCGGCAATCGCCTCGACCTGCTCGAGGTCGCGGCTCGAATAGGAAATGAAGATGTGCCCCACGATCCCCCCGGGACCTGCGTCAGTCCGCCTTCGCCGCCTCCAGCTTGCTGTACATGCCTTTCAGCGGCTTCGCCATGACCCGCCGGACGATCGGTTCGAAGAACTCGATCGGCAGGGTGTCGTAGTCCGGATCGAACGCGCTCTGGTCGTACTTCTCGCAGAACTCGGCGCACGCATGGAAGTACGGGCTGTCGCGGTGGCGTTCGCGGATTTCGCGGTCCTGGCCGAGGAAGTGGAAATAGTAATAACCCTGGAACGCGCCGTGGTGGGCGCAGATCCAGTGCTCCTCCTCGGTCACGAACGGCTTGATGATCGCGGCCCCGACCGCCGGGTGGTCGAACGAGCCGAGCAGGTCGCCGACGTCGTGGAGCAGCGCCATCGTCACGTAGGTTTCCGGCCGGCCGTCGCGGTAGGCGCGGGTCGCGCATTGCAGCGAGTGTTCGAGCCGGCAGACCGGGAAGCCGCCATGGTCGCCCTTCAGCATCATCAGGTGGGCCAGCACCCGGTCGGCGACCGAGGCGCCGAACGTGAAGTATTCCTTGGCGATGATCGCCCAGTCTTCCTTCGTGCCTTCGGTCATCGCGCGGAACTTCGCGCGTTCCTCAAGCCCGTGCGCGGCGTCGAGAGTCGTGTCCATCGCTGTTCTCCCAATTGCGGGAGAGGCTACTCCTCTCGTCTGGCGGTGCAAGGGTGTAACCGCCGCCCCCTCGCAATAGCCGCGCTGATGGACTAGCTTGGGACATATGGCTGTCCTTCCCTTCCGGCCGACACCGTTCTTCGGCAACAAGAACCGGGCCTTCTGGCGGCTCCAGGCGCTCGGCTGGGCTGGGGCGATGCTGCTGCGCGCGCTGTCGAGTCTCGCCAACCAGCAGCCGCTGTCGTTCCTCGTCATCATCCTGATCGCGACGATCACCGGCTTCTCGATCTCGCTGATCCTCTCGGTGATCTACCGCACGCTGATCAACCGGACGCCGCTGGTGACCTGGGGGGTGACCGCGCTGGTGCTGGGCATCGCGGTGGGGCTTTACGCGTTCATCGATTCGTGGGTGATCAGCCTCTACCGCCCGAACAGCGACGCAAGCTTCGCCCAGCTGTTCCTCGGCGTGTTCTACCTCGACCTGACGCTGCTCGGCGCATGGTCCGCGCTCTATTACGCGATCAATTTCTACATCCAGGTGGAAGAGCAGAACGACGCGCTGCTCAGGCTCGAAAATCAGGCGACGAGCGCGCAGCTGGCGATGCTGCGCTACCAGCTCAACCCGCATTTCCTGTTCAACACGCTGAACTCGATCTCCACGCTGGTCCTGCTCAAGCAAACCGAGCCCGCCAACGCGATGCTCAGCCGGCTGTCCTCGTTCCTGCGCTACACGCTGGTGAACGAGCCGATGGGGCGCGTGACCGTCGCGCAGGAGGTGGAGACGCTGAAGCTCTATCTCGACATCGAGCGGATGCGCTTCGAAGAGCGGCTGCGCACCGATTTCCAGATCGACGGGGCGGTCACCGGCGCGCTGCTGCCCTCGCTGCTGCTCCAGCCGCTGGTCGAGAACGCGATCAAGTATGCGGTCTCTCCGCTTGAAGAAGGCGCCGAAATCACCATCTCGGCGCAACTCGTCGGCCCAATGCTTCGCATTACCGTCTCGGACACCGGGCCGGGATTGCAAAGCGGCGTGGACCCGACGAAGGTCATAAGCGTTGGTCCCGATGGCGGAGACCCCAACTCGACCGGAGTGGGGCTTGCCAACATCCGGGACCGGCTTGCTCAGGCTTATGGCGAAAACCAGCGTTTCGAAGTGCTCAACCGCCCCGAGGGGGGCTTTGCGGTGGTGATCGAGCTGCCCTTCGAAACGCGCGCCCAGGAAGCTGCACGGGCCACCCCGGCCCTGGCGACGGCATGACCTGCCGTGGCCGTCCCCCCAGAACATACCAAGGGTAGCACATGACCATTCGCACCATCCTCGTCGACGACGAGAAGCTGGCGATCCAGGGCCTGCAACTGCGGCTCGAAAAGTTTCCGGACGTCGAGATCATCGACACCTGCTCCAACGGGCGCGAGGCGATCCGCAAGATCAAGACCGAAAAGCCCGACCTCGTCTTCCTCGACATCCAGATGCCCGGGTTCGACGGGTTCAGCGTGGTCAAGGGGGTGATGGAGATCGACCCGCCGCTGTTCATTTTCTGCACCGCCTACTCGGAGCACGCGCTGAAGGCGTTCGAGGCCAACGCGGTCGATTACCTGATGAAGCCGATCGACGAAGACCGCCTTGCCGACGCGCTCGAACGCGCGCGCACGCGGCTCGCCGAAAAGCGCGGGCTGGAAGAGGCGGAGAAGCTCAAGAACGTCCTCGCCGAAGTCTCCCCGGAATCGCTGCCCGACATGGAGGAAGAGCCGGAGCATGCCGCCGGGCGGTTCGAGAAGCTCATCAACATCAAGGATCGCGGCCAGATCTTCCGCGTCGACGTCGACACGATCGAACGGATCGACGCGGCCGGCGACTACATGTGCATCTACACCGGCGACAACTCGCTGATCCTGCGCGAGACGATGAAGGACCTCGAGCGCCGCCTCGACCCGCGGGTGTTCCAGCGGGTCCACCGCTCGAAGATCGTCAACCTCGACCGCGTGCGACAGGTGCGGCCCCACACCAACGGCGAGTGCTTCCTGGTGCTGGAGAGCGGGGCCGAGGTGAAGGTCTCGCGCAGCTACCGCGACGTGGTGGCGCGGTTCGTGCACTGATAGCTGACGGCGAGTCCCCGCGCAGGCGGGGACCTCCATCCATCATTCGGTCCGTTCGGTTGCACGAGGCCCCCGCCGTCCGGTCTTCGTCCGGAAGTTTATCCTGAGCGGCCGGACTGCCGGCCAGCCGAAGGGCGGGGGCGCGCTGGTTTTTGGCCTGACCTTCTCTTAAGGGATGGCCATGACCTTCACCCTCCCCGGCTTCGACCTCGCCCGCTTCGTCTCCGAAACACTGGCCGAGGACCTCGGCGAGGGTCTCCCCGGTGGCGGGCGGGACGTTACCAGCGAGAGCGTGATCCCGGCGGACGCCCGCTTCACCGGTGTGATGGACAGCCGCGATGCGATCACCGTCGCCGGGCTGCCGATCGCCGCGGCGTTCTTCCGCGCGCTCGATCCGAAGATGGAGATCGATATCCTGGTCGAGGAAGGCGCGCGGGTCAGCCCCGGCAGCGACCTCATGCGCCTCGCCGGCAACGCCCGCGCGATGCTGACGGCGGAGCGCAGCGCGCTCAACACCGTCCAGCACCTGTCGGGCGTGGCCACGCTGACCCGGCAATATGTCGATGCGATGCAGGGGAACGCGATCCTCCTCGACACCCGCAAGACCATCCCCGGCCTGCGCCACCTCGAAAAGTACGCGGTGCGGATGGGCGGCGCGCAGAACCACCGGATGGGGCTGTGGGACGCGGCGATGATCAAGGACAACCACGTCCTCGTCGCGGGCGGCGTCGCCGAAGCGGTGCGCCGCGCGCTGGATGCAGGCGTGCGCGAGGTGATCTGCGAAGTCGACCGCATCGACCAGATCGAACCCGCGCTGGCCGGCGGCGCGACCCGGCTGCTGCTCGACAACATGGGCCCGGACACGCTGCGCGAGGCGGTGGCGCTGGTCGCCGGCCGGGTAAAGTGCGAGGCCAGCGGCGGGGTGCGGCTCGACACCATCGCCGCGATCGCCGCCTCTGGCGTGGACTACGTTTCCGTAGGCCGCCTCACCCAGAGCGCCCCGGCCGCGGACATCGGGCTGGATTTCACGGTGGTTTAACGTCGTCCCGGGCTCGACCCGGGACCGCTGGCAATTTACGCAGCGCTGCTCGCAAGCACCTGGCACCGGTCCCGGGTCAGGCCCGGGACGACGCTGTTACAGCGCCTTGTACCCGTACCCGTGCACCGTCATCGTCATCGACTCGCCGGTCTGGAAGCCGGTGAACTGGCCCGACCACTGGACGAAGCCGGTGTTGGTCGGATTCGCGGCCCACATCTCGAACCACGGCTTCATCGCGCTCGACGGGAAGTAGGTCATCTTGGCGCGGTCCCAGCGGTGGACGAGCGCGCCGTTGACGTACATTTCGACGTAGCCGGTCGCCTGGTCCATCTTGATGCCCAGGCGCAGGCGCCTGCCGGAAAAGTCGGTGCCGGCGAAATAGCGCACGGTCTGCGACTGGTGGACGCCGTTCGGCCAGGAATGGATCGTCACGTCGAGGCCCTTGCGGCCCGGGAACTCGAAGTCGACCTCGTCGCGGGTGGTCGAGTTGTAGATCCACAGCGGCGCGACGACCACGCCGTCGCGCAGGGTCGGCAGGGTCACCTCGCTCTCCCACAGCCCGGCGGTGTACGACGGCATCGCGTTCATCGCCTGGAGCTGCGGCGCGCCCGCGCTGTCGAGCGTGAAGTAGGTGTCGGTCAGCGCCGGCTGGGTCACGTGGTTGTAGCGCCACGGGATCGTCGAGTTGGCGTTGTCCCACTCGGAGGCGGTCCACAGCCCGTCCCAGTTCCACAGCTTCATCGTCGAGAGGTCGAGCGGCGGCAGCGGGCTCGCGCTCGGCGTCGGCGTGGGGGTCGGCGTCGGGGTGGGCGTGGGTGTCGGGGTCGGCGAGGGCAGGGTGGTCTTGCCGCCGCCCTTGCCGCCGCTGCTGGTCACGTCGCCTGGCTTGGCGAACGCGGCCGCGCCCAGCAGCAGTGCGGTCGCCGCGATGTAGCCGGCGGATTGCTTGCGAATCATGTGCCCCGAACCTCGATTGCGCGCCGGCTCCGGTCCGGCAGGTCGCGACCGGTTTGCCGGGTTCGGGTGAAGGAGAGTCCAAGGGCTCTGGTTAACGGCCCGGACACCCTTGGGAATCCGCCAAAAATTGCGCCATTCCGGTGGTTAACGCGGCGTTGACCGCGTAAGCCGCGGCGGCGAACCGGCAATTGACGGCCAGCGACCGGCGAGCGGCTTTTCGCTCCACGGGGAATTGCGGATCGGCTAGGAACCGGCCCGCAACCATGGTCTACCGCCTCGTCATCGCGCTCGCCCTGCTTATCCTCCCGCTGCCGGCCGCCGCGCAGGCGTGGCAGTGCCGCGTGCCGGGGGAGATCGCGGTGCCGCCCATGGAGCGCCCCGACGGTCCGGTCAGCACCGCCCGTACGACCGGCTACACCCTCGCCCTGTCGTGGTCGCCGGGGTTCTGCCGGACCCGGCAAGACAGCCGCCGTGATGCGCTGCAATGCTCGGGGCGGATGGGGCGGTTCGGCTTTGTCCTCCACGGCCTCTGGCCCGAAGGCGAGGGCGAGAGCCCGCAGTGGTGCCCGACGCGCCTCGCGCCAAGCCGCGAGACGCTGCGCCGCAACCTCTGCCTGACCCCCTCGCCCGAACTGCTGGTCCACGAATGGGCCAAGCACGGCAGCTGCATCGCGAAGTCGCCGGACGGCTATTTTGCCGCGGGACGGGCGCTATTCGGTTCGATCGGCTTTCCCGACATGGCCCGCCTGTCACGCGAGCCGGGGCTGACGGCGGGGCGGGTGCGGCAGGCGCTGGTCGCGGCCAACCCGTCGATGCGCGGCGACATGTTCCAGTTCAAGCTCGACGATCGCGGCTGGCTGCTCGAGGTGTTCGTCTGTTACCGGGCCGACTTCATGCCCGGGCGCTGCCGGGGCAAGGCCAGGCCCGCTGACGACACGCCGGTGCGGATCTGGCGCGGGATCTGACCGCGTCGTCCCGGGCTTGACCCCGGACCGGTGGCCAGTGCTTGCAAGCGGCGCAGGCCGAAAGCGCCAGCGGTCCCGGATCAGGTCCGGGACGACGTAAATTTCAGCGCCGCCCCCGGAAGAACCCCCGCAGCAGCTCCGCCGCCTCCGCTTCGCCCATCCCCGAGTACACCTCCGGCCGGTGCAGGCAGCCGGGCTGGTCGAACACCCGCGCCCCGTGCTCGACCGCGCCGCCCTTGGAATCGGGCGCGGCGTAGTACACGCGGGCCACGCGGGCATGGACGATCGCCCCGGCGCACATCGCGCAGGGCTCCAGCGTCACCCACAGGTCGCAGCCGTCGAGCCGTTCGTTGCCGAGCGCCTGCGCCGCCGCGCGAATCGCCAGGACCTCGGCATGGGCGGTGGGGTCGTGCGTTCCGCGCGGCGCATTGTGCGCGGCGGCGATCAACGCGCCGTTCTTGACCACGACCGCGCCGATCGGCACTTCGCCCTGCGATTCGGCCATGCGCGCCTGTTCGAGCGCCAGCGTCATCGGTTCGGGCAGGGGCCAGCGGCTCATGAATCGGGGCTAACCGCAGCGTGGCAACGGGGCAACCGGCGAATCCTTGACTTCGCCCCGTGAATCGCTAATGGCCGCGCCTTCCGACAGATTATCGTGCATTCGAGCGAGTTAGAACCATGTCCCGCATTTGCGAACTGACCGGCAAGGGTCGCCAGATCGGCCACAATGTCAGCCACGCCAACAACAAGACCAAGCGGGTGTTCCTGCCCAACCTGCAGAACGTCACGCTGATGAGCGAGAAGCTGGACCGCAGCTTCAAGTTCCGCGTGTCGACGCACGGCCTGCGCTCGGTCGAGCACAACGGCGGCCTCGACAACTGGCTGCTCAAGCAGTCGGACACCAAGCTCAGCGCCCGCGCCCTCAAGGTGAAGCGCGAGCTGGTCAAGGCTTCGGCGGCCTAACCACTTCTCCCGCAAGGGAACGCAAGCGGCCCGCCCCCACGCCGGGGAGCGGGCCGCAGGCGTTTGTGCCGGCAACAGCGTCGTCCAGCCAATATCCGACATCTCGTCATTGCGAGCGACGCGAAGCAATCCTGCGCGGCTCTGGATTGCTTCGTCGCTACGCTCCTCGCAATGACGATCATGATCCAGCCTGTCCGCTCTACTCCCGCCACTCCAGCTGGAGCAGCATCGAACGCTGCAGCCAGCTCGACACGTTGCTGTCGCTGATCAGCCAGATCGTGGTGCTGCCGTCGGCGTTGGCGCGGGTGGTCATGCCTTCGTAGTTGTCGGTGATGCGGTGATCGGCGATCTCGGCGATCGGCGTCACGGCGAGCGTGCCCCCTTCGCGCAGGTCCCGCGGATCGGCCACGCCGACCACGCTGCGGAAGCCGAGCAGGGTCACCTTGCGGCCGAGCACCAGCATCCGCCCGTCGGGCAGCGGGGTCGCGTCGGTCGGGCGGAAACCCTCGGGCATCTCGGCAGTGAAGTGCAGCGGTTCCTCGCCCGCGACCGGCGTGCCCTTCCACAGCAGGCCGGGGTGGCGCGAGCGGGTGAAGAGCGAGATGCGCTTCTCGATCAGCGCGATGAAGCGCCCGCTGGCCAGCCGGGTCATCGCCTCTGGCCCCGAATTGTCGGGATACTGCGCGAGGACCGGCGCGGCGACCGGGCGGCGCTTGAAAAAGTCGGCCGAAAACACCCAGAACCGGTCGTTGCCTTCATAGGCGGTCCAGATGTCGCCGGTAGCCGGATCGAGCGCGATCGCCTCGCAGTCCGGCTCGACCGTCTCGACGCGGGTGTCGACGCCCCACAGCGGGCGGATCCTGGCGCGCAGCGGCGTGCGGCTGCCGGGGACGTCGAACAGCAGCACCCCGTTCTTGTCCGACACCGCGAGCAGCCGCCCGTCGGGCAGGCGGGCGAGCGCGGAGTAGCTGCCGAAATCGCGATTGCGGCCGAGGATTCGCCAGGCGCCGGAGAGGGTGACGCCCGCGCCGGGCCGGATCTGTCCGGCAGGCTCGGGCATCACGTCGACGAAGAAGACGCGGGGATCGAATATCGGCGGGGGCGGCACATCGCGCTTGAAGAACGCCAGCCACACCGCGGCGGCCAAGACTAGAACGGCAAAGAGGCGGCGCATGGCCGCCGCCCTAGCCGGAAATCATCCCGCGCGGAACTTCATCGCGTCGCCGTTCATGCAATAGCGCTTGCCGGTCGGCGGGGGGCCGTCGTCGAACACGTGGCCGAGATGACCGCCGCAGCGGGCACAGTGGACCTCGGTACGGGCGTAGCCGAGGATCCGGTCGGTCGAGGTGCCGATCCCGCCCTTCAAGGGGCGATAGAAGCTTGGCCAGCCGGTCCCGCTCTCGAACTTGGTGGTCGAGGAGTAGAGCGGGTTGTCGCAGGCGGCGCAGAAGAACGTACCCTTGCGGTGCTCTCGGTTGAGCGGCGAGGTGCCCGGCTGCTCGGTCCCCGCCTGGCGCAGCACATAGTACTGCTCGGGCGTGAGCAGGCGGCGCCACTCCGCGTCGGTCTTCTTGACCGGGAAATTGCCCTGCGCGGTCGGGGCGGCGCTGCAGGCCGAGGCAAACGGCATCGCCGCGCCAAGGCCAAGGAAGGCGAGGAAGCGGCGGCGGGAGGAAGCTGCGTTCATGCCGTCCTGCATAGCACGCTCCGCTGAACCGGGAGTGATCGGATTAACAGGTGCGAGGGGGGAAGCCAACGTCGTCCCGGACTTGATCCGGGACCGCTGTGTGGCTGGGCGCTAACCCCGCCAACGGTCCCGGTGGCGTTCCTCAAACCTTCTCGAGCACCACATCCATCTTGCGGAAGCCGTGGACGAAGTTGGCGCGGACGCGCTCGGGCTTGCCGACCACGCGCACGCGCATGCGGCGCTCGTGCATCTCTTCGAGCAGCACGCGCAGCTGCAGTTCGGCGAGGCGCGCACCGACGCAGCGGTGGATGCCATAGCCGAACGACAGGTGGCGGCGGGCGTTGTCGCGGGTGACGATCAGCTTGTCCGGGTTCTCGAACACGGTCTCGTCACGGTTGGCCGAGATGTACCACAGGACCAGCTTGTCGCCTTGCTTGATCTCGTTGCCGAACAGCTCGGCGTCCGCGGTCGCGGTGCGGCGCATGTGCGCGAGCGGGGTGACGTAGCGGATGCATTCCTGCACCGCGTTGGGGATCACCGACGGATCGTTCTCGAGGATCGCGCGCTGGTCGGGGAACTGGTCGAGCGCGTGGACGATCCCGCTCATGGTGTTGCGGGTGGTGTCGTTGCCGCCGACGATCAGCAGCACGAGGTTGCCCATGAACTCCTGCGGGCTCATGTGGTTCATCGCCTCGGAGTGGATCATCATCGAGATGAGGTCCGACGCCGGGGCCGACTGGCTCCGCTCCATCCACAGCCGCTGGAAGTAGTGCGCCATCTCGCCGAGGATCTCGAAGCGTTCGTCGCCCAATTCTTTCGCCAGGCCCAGCTCGACGTCACCCGCCCAGTCGGACCAGAAGGTGAGCAGGCGGCGGTCCTCCCACGGGAAGCCGAACAGGATCGCGAGCATGCCCGTGGTCAGCTCGATCGAGACCTTGTCGACCCAGTCGAAACGCTCGCCCCACGGCAGCGAATCGAGCACCGCGGCGGTGCGCTGGCGGATCTCCGCCTCCATCTTGACGATCTCGCCGGGGGTAAACTTGGGCGCGACGGTGCGGCGCTGGCCGGTGTGGTCGGGCCGGTCCATCGCGATGAACATCGGCAGCTGGCGTTCGGCGAGCACCTGCGGGTCCATGTCCGCCGGCGGGTCGCCGATGGTGATGCCGCCGTACTGCCACGACGAGGAATAGAGTTCGGGCAAGGCCTCGACGTGAGTGATCGTCTTCGACGTGGTCACGTTCCAGTACGACCCGTAAGGCGACGAGGTCACCTTGTTGATCGGGGCCTTGGCGCGCATCTCCGCAAAGATCGGCTCCCACCGGTCCTCGGCAAAGATGTCCGACCGGCTGACGTCCCAGCGTTCGGTGTGCTGCGGGCGGTACTGCGGGTTGGCGGCGAACCACTCCTCAAGCCGCTGCCATGCGATCGGGCTGGAACGATATGTAAATCCGGCTTCGGGTGCGAGCTGCGTAGCCATGTCGGGCGATCTCCCAATCGCGAATCCGCCGGTGCGCGGATTTCCTGCAAGGCTAGGTATCCCGCTTATCTACACTGGTGTCAATAACGTTTCGACGCTGGTCCGAAACGTCCCGCCTTCAGGCCCGCGAGGGCCGCAGCATGGCGCCGAGCGTCGCGAACAGGCCGCGGCGCGCCTTGCCGCGCGCTCCGCCGCTCTTCATCACGGTGCGCCGGAACAGCTGCGCTCCGCCGCGCACGATCAGCGCGACCCACAGGCCCTGCCACAGCAGCGCGAGGAGGTGCGGCCACAGCGCGTCGCCCATCGCCGCCCGCGCGAGCATCGCATAAGGCGAGGTGAACGGCACCAGCACCGCGGCCCATTCGATCGGCTTGCCGATCTGGGTGAGGGCGTAGCTCGAGAAGAAGAACGTTACGAGCTGGAGCATCGTCACCGGCATCGACAGCGTCTGCACTTCGCGCACCGTCGTCGCCATCCCGCCGATGGTCAGGAACACCGAGCCGAGCAGGAGGTAGGCCATCGCGAAATAGGCGAAGGCGAGAGTGAGGAACATCGGCCAGCCGACGGCGGGTTCAGGCAGCTGGTCCATCGGCACGCTACCGACAGTGACCAGCGCGAGCCATCCGGCCGACCACACCGCGATCGCCACCAGGCTCACCGCCAGCATCGCGAACAGCTTGCCGAGGAACAGCGAATCCATCGGAATCGCGGCGGCGAGGACCTCGATGATCTTGTTGCTCTTTTCCTCGACGAGGTTGGACAGGACCATGCCCGCGAGCATGATCGTCAGCAGGAACAGGCCCATCTGGCCAAGCTGGGCGGTCGAGATCTGGCCCGAGCGGACCTTGGCCGCGCTGGTCGCGACGATGTCGGTGCGGACCTCGGGGAAGGACGCCGGGCTGGCTTCGAGCGCGCGGGCGGCAAGCAGCGAGATCGGCCCGCTCCAGCGCTCGACGCGTTCCTCGGTGCCGGTGAGCACGGGCTTGGCGAGCGTGCCGGTCAGCACCGCGGCGAGCTGGCCGTTGCCGGCCTTCATCGCCGCCTGCGCGTCGAACGGTTGCCCGTCCTCGAGCCGGCCGAGCACGACCATGTCGGGTACCCGGCCCGCCAACCGGTCGCGCAAGTCGGCGTGCGCGGTCATCAGCCGGTCGACGTCGGGGGCGGACATCGCCACGCCGAGCTGGGGGTTGTCCATGTCGCGCTGGACCTTGGCCCCGATCCCGCCGGCCAGGCCGCCGACCAGCACCGGGAACAGCGGCCCGATCAGGAAGAAGATGAAGGTCTTGGAAAAGATCACCGCCACGAAATCGCGGCGGGCGACGACGAACGCGGCGCGCAGGGTCTCGATCATCGCGGCTCTCCCTCCCCGCCGTTTTCCTCGAGCGCCCGCGCCGCCGCCTCGCCGGCGATGGCGACGAACGCGTCGTGCAGCCCGGCCCGCTCGATCGACAGGCTGAGGATGCCGGCATTGCCTTCGATCAGCGCGCGCAGCAGCGGCTCGACCCCGCTTTCGGGCAGGGTGAAGTACCAGAACGAACCCTCACGCCGGGCATCGGCGGGGAGCGCGGCGCGCCACGCGCCATCATGGTCGCGGGTTTCGAGGCGGACTTGCGGACGCAGCCGGTCGCGGGCGACGTCGACCGGGCCAGCGAAGGGCACCTTGCCCCCGGCGATGATCGCGACCTGATCGCACATCCGCTCGGCATGGGCGATGACGTGGGTCGAGAAGATCACCGTCGTGCCGTTGGCGGCGAGTTCGCGGATCGTCTTCTCGAGCTTGCCCTGGTTAAGCGCGTCGAGGCCCGAGAACGGCTCGTCGAGCACGACCAGCTTCGGCTTGTGGACCAGCGTGCCGAGCAGCTGGACCTGCTGGGCCATGCCCTTGGACAGCTGGCGGATCTGCCGGTCGATCGCATAGCCGAGCCCGTGCTCCTCGAGCAGTTCCTTGCCCTTGCGCTGGCCCTCCTTGAGCGGCACCCCGCGCAGCGCGGCGAGGAACCCGATCGCCTCGTAGGCCTTCATCGCCGGGTAGAGCCCGCGCTCTTCGGGAAGGTAGCCGATCAGCCTGGCCACCTCGGTCGGGCGCTCGTGGCCGAGCACGCAGCGGTAGCCCGCGTCGGGATCGATGATCCCCAGCAGCATCCTGATCGTGGTCGTCTTGCCCGCGCCGTTGGGGCCGAGGATGCCATAGATCGCACCCTCCGGCACGGCGATGTCGACCCCGTCGACCGCCGTGAACCCGTCGAACCGCTTGACGAGGCCGCGCGCCTCGATTGCCAAAGCCGTGCCGGTCACGTCAGTTCCGTTGCCCGTGCGCGGCCATTGTCCTAGCTCCAGTTTCATGGCGTGGGGGATAGCCCATGCCCGTCAACGCGAGCATCAGCAAGTTTGGTTAACGCCGCAAGCCTCGATCTTAAGGAACGCATCCGCGCCGAGGCGGAGCGGCTGGGCTTCGCCGCCTGCGGTTTTGCGCCCGCGATCGACGATCCCGCGCGCGCCGAGCGGCTGGAACAGTGGCTCGGCGAAGGGATGCACGGGCAGATGGCGTGGATGGAGACCCGCCTCCACCACCGCCGCGGCCCCCAGTCCTTGTGGCCCGAGGCGAAGAGCGTGATCGCGCTCGGGATGAGCTATGCCCCGGCGGCGGACCCTTTGGCGCTGGCCGGCGCCGCGGACCGGGCACGGATCTCGGTCTATGCGCAAGGGTCCGATTATCACGACACCGTCAAGAAGGCGCTCAAGCACCTCGCCCGCTGGCTGGTGGCCGAAATGCCGGGCTCTCAGGTCAAGGTGTTCGTCGATACCGCTCCGGTGATGGAAAAGCCGCTGGGGCAGGCGGCAGGGATCGGCTGGCAGGGCAAGCACACCAACCTCGTCAGCCGGCAGCACGGCTCGTGGCTGTTCCTCGGCGCGATCTACACGACGCTCGACCTCGAGCCCGACGCGGCCCACGCCGACCGCTGCGGGTCGTGCGATGCCTGCCAGCGGGCCTGCCCGACCAGCGCCTTCCCCGCGCCCTACCGGCTCGATGCGCGGCGCTGCATCAGTTACCTGACCATCGAGCACAGGGGCCCGGTGCCGGAAGAATTCCGCGCCGCGCTGTGCAACCGGATCTACGGCTGCGACGATTGCCTGGCGGTGTGCCCATGGAACTCCTTCGCCAGCGCGGCAGCAGCGAACCGGGCGTTCCTCCCCCGCGCCGAACTCGCCGCGCCAAGACTGGCGGAGCTGCTGGCGCTGGACGACGCGGGCTTCCGCAAGCTCTTCGCCGGCTCCCCGATCAAGCGCATCGGGCGCGACCGGTTCGTGCGCAACTGCCTCTATGCGGCGGGGAACAGTGGCGATGCGGCGCTGGTGGAGTCGGTGCGCCTGTTGCTGGGCGATCCGGACGAGGCGGTGGCAGATGCGGCCGACTGGGCGATGGGGCGGCTGACGGCCTAAGGGGTTCGCGCAAAGGCGCGAAGGAAAAAGAAGGCGCAAAGAGGGCGCGCCGGGCCGCAAGGCCCTTGACCAGCTCTATGATGCGGAAAACGCGAGGTGCGAACTGGAAGCCGGCTTCGCCGGTGCCTCTACACCCTTGCGCCTTCGTCCCCTTCGCGCCTTTGCGCGAACCTTTAGCAAGCCCTCAGGCCACCAGGTCCTTCAGCGCCGCGCCGGTATCCGCCAGCACGGCCGGGTCCGCGCTCACCCCGGCTTCGACCAGCTTGCGGCCCTGGACATAGTCCTTGATCACGTTGACGCAGTCGAGCGCGATGACCTTCCCGCCCTTCAGATACACGACCGAAAACGCCCGCGTTGCCGGATCGCCGCGCAGCACGGTCTGGTCGTAGCCGACCGAAAGTCCTGCGGTCTGGAGCTTGAGGTCGTACTGGTTCGACCAGAACCACGGCAGCGCGTGATAGGGCTTCTCGTCGCCGCAGATGCCCTTGGCGACGCAGGTGGCCATGTCGTTGGCGTTCTGGACCGATTCGACCCGCATGACCTGCCCGCCGGCAAAGTCGCAGGCGAACGCGGCACAGTCACCGATCGCATAGACGTCGGGGAGCGAGGTGCGGCAGAATTCATCCACGTCCACGCCGTTGCCGCCCGCCGCACCGGCCGCGATCAGCGGGCCGACCGCGGGGATGATGCCGATCCCGACGATGACGATCTCGGCGGGAAGCACGCCGCCGTCGGCAAGCCTGACCCCGGTCACCTTGCTGCCATCGCCTTCCAGGCAATCGACGGTCACGCCGGTGCGCAGGTCGACGCCGTGGGCACGGTGGTCGGCTTCATAGAAGGTGGAGATGTCCTCTCCGGCGACGCGGGCGAGGATGCGCGGCAGCGCTTCGAGCAGGGTGACGTGGCAGCCGAGCTTGGTCAGCACCGCCGCCGCCTCGAGCCCGATGTAGCCGCCGCCGATCACCACGACGCGCCGCGCTCCGGCGTCGAGTTCGCCCATCAGCCGGTCGACGTCCTCGCGGGTGCGCACGGCGTGGACCCCGGCGAGGTCCGAGCCGGCGCATGACAACTTGCGCGGATCGCCGCCTGCGGCCCAGATCAGCTTGCCGTAGGTCACCGTGCCGCCGTCCGACAGCGTGACCGCATGCGCCGCCGCATCGACCGTGACGACTTCGGTGCCGAGCTTCATCTCGATCTGCTTGTCCGCCCAGAACTGCGGCGGGCGGATGTAGAGCCGCTCGAACTCCTTGTCGCGGGCGAGGTATTCCTTCGATAGCGGCGGGCGCTCGTAAGGCGGTTCGCTTTCGCGGCCGATCATCAGGATCGAGCCCTCGAAACCGTTGGTGCGCAGCGCCAGCGCGGCCTGCGCTCCGCCATGCCCGGCTCCCACGATCACCACGTCTGCCTGCGCCATCCGATTCCTCCCGATCTTGCCGGGCGGATTGGCGAAAGTCGCGCGCCCGTCAAGTGACGCAGATCAAATTGGCGCCGCCGTAGCGTAATTTATCGGCCGAGGAGGTTCCGTGCCTGGCTCGCGACCTGCGCCAGCATCGCCGGGGCAACGGGCTGTGCGGCCCGGGCCCGACCGACCAGCCCGCGAAACTGGCGTACCGACGGTTCGCGCTCTGTCAGCCAGTCTTCGACGAACGTCCCGGGCGCTGCCTTCCTGGCACTTTTCAGGAAATCGAGCCGCATCTGCTGGAAATCGCGCGCGAGCCCCGCCACCAGCAGCCGCTCCCACGGATCCGACGGGTTCATCGCCGTCGCCGCCTGCTGCGCCCAGTCGAGCCCGAGCCGCGCGCCCAGATCGGTGAAGGCGCGGGTCAGCGCGACCGGATCGGTGCGGGTGTCGGCGGCGAGGCGGGCAAGGCCGACTGCGCCGTCCATGTCGAACAGGTGGCCGATCCGCATGGCGACTTCGGCCGGTGCGCCCACCCCTGCCAGCTCGCCGGCCAGCCGCCCGCCCTGGGCCCGCGCCTCGGCGTTGAGCAGCGAGCCGGTCTCGGCGGACAGGACGGAGACGCCCTTGCCGAGCTCGGCGACAAGCCTGCCCGGGACGAGCGTATGGTGCCCGGCACGCAGGATGTCGGCCATGTGCCCGCGCAGTGCCGCGGCGGCGCGCTCGAACAGCATGAGCCGCGCCGTCTCGGGCATCGCCGCGGCATCGATGGCGCGCCAGGTCTCGGCCATCCCGAACAGTCGCTCGGCGGCGACGAACGCGGCGGTGACTTCGGCCAGCGTCGCGCCTTCCTCCTCCATCAGTTCGAACGGGTGGATCGTGCCGAGCCGGTTGATCATGCGGTTGGCAAGCTTGGTCGCGATCATCTCGCGGCGCAGGCGGTGGGCGAGGATGTCCTTGCGGAACTTGCCCTGCATGGTGGCGGGGAAGGCGGCGATGAGGTCGTCTTCCAGCGCCGGATCGTCGGGCAGCGCGCTCGCTTCGATCTCGCGCTGGAGGACCAGCTTGGCGCTCGACAGCACGACCGCGAGTTCGGGGCGGGTCAGCCCGATGCCGTCGGTGGCGCGGCGCTTCAGCGTGTCGCTGTCGGCCAGCCCCTCGGTCCGGCGGTCGAGGTCGCCGCCTTCCTCGAGCATGTCGATCAGCCGCGCGTGGCTCGCCGTGGCGAGAGGTCCCGGCCGCTGGGCGATTGACAGGGCGAGCGCCTGGAGGCGGTTGTCCTCGAGCACGAGCGACGCGACCTCGTCGGTCATGCTCGCGAGCAGCGCGACCCGGGCCTTTTCGGTCAGCCGCCCGGCGCGCCTAGCCCCGGCGAGCGCGATCTTGATGTTGACCTCGTTGTCCGAGCAGTCGACCCCGGCCGAATTGTCGATGAAGTCGGTGTTGATGCGGCCGCCCAGGCCCGATGCGCCTAGCAGCGCAAACTCGATCCGACCGGCCTGCGTGGTGCCGAGGTTGGCGCCCTCGCCGATCACCCGAGCACGGACCTCGCGTCCGTCGACCCGCAGACCGTCGTTGGCGGGGTCGCCGACCGTGGCGTTGTTCTCGCTCGAAGCCTTGATGTAGGTGCCGATCCCGCCGAACCACAGCAGGTCGACG
Source organism: Novosphingobium sp. FW305-C-111 (assembly GCF_058783565.1). Classification (NCBI taxonomy): domain Bacteria; kingdom Pseudomonadati; phylum Pseudomonadota; class Alphaproteobacteria; order Sphingomonadales; family Sphingomonadaceae; genus Novosphingobium; species Novosphingobium sp. FW305-C-111. The sequence goes on along the minus strand of NZ_JBYSYP010000001.1, from coordinate 128,280 downwards.
CGCGCCTTGAGGATCGCGTGGATCAGGCCCTCGGGGTCGATCTCAGCGACGTCGAGGTCGAGCATCGCGCGCACTTCGGGTGACAAGGGGATCGCCTTCATCGAGCGCGGGAAGACCCCGCCACCCTTCGAGATCAGCGCCTTGTCGTAGTCGTCCCAGCTCGAGCGGGGCAGCGCGAACATGCGGGCGCGCTCGGCCCACGACCTGGCCGGATCGGGATCGGGGTCGAGGAACACGTGGCGGTGGTCGAACGCGGCGACGACCTTCAGCGCCTTCGACAGCAGCATGCCGTTGCCGAACACGTCGCCCGACATGTCGCCGCAACCCGCCACACGGACCGGCTCGCTCTGCACGTCGACGCCCATTTCGAGGAAGTGCCGCTGCACCGAAAGCCACGCGCCCTTGGCGGTGATGCCCATCGCCTTGTGGTCGTAACCGTTGGAGCCGCCGCTGGCGAAGGCGTCGTCGAGCCAGAAGCCGCGCTCTTCGGCGATGGCGTTGGCGACGTCGGAGAAGGTCGCGGTGCCCTTGTCGGCGGCGACCACGAAGTACGGGTCCTCGCCGTCGTGGATGACCACGCCATCGGGGTGGACGACCTTCCCGCCAACCAGGTTGTCGGTCACCGACAGCAGCGTGCGGATGAACACCTGGTAGCTGGCCTTGCCCTCGGCCAGCCAGCCCTCACGGTCCCGCGCCGGGTCGGGTAGCTGCTTGGGATAGAAGCCGCCCTTGGCCCCGGTCGGCACGATGACGGCGTTCTTGACCCGCTGCGCCTTCATCAGCCCGAGGATCTCGGTGCGGAAGTCGTCGCGCCGGTCCGACCAGCGCAGTCCGCCGCGCGCGACCGGGCCGGCGCGCAGGTGGATACCCTCGACCTGCCGCGAATAGACGAAGATCTCGCGCCACGGCACCGGGCGGGGCAGGCCGGGGACGAGCGCCGAATCGAGCTTGAACGCCAGCGCCTCGCGGCCGGCGGGGGCGAAGGCGTTGGTCCGCAAAATCGCATCGCCGAGCGCCCGGAAGGCGCGGAGCAGGCGGTCGTCGTTGATCGCGGCGACGCGGGTCAGGGCATCGCGGACGGCTTCCGCGGCGGCGGTGGCGGCCTGCTCGCGGTTGCCGGTGAAAGCGGGGTCGTGGCGCGCGACGAAGGCGTCGATCAGTCCGCGGGTCACTTGCGGCGCGGCCTTCAGCGCCTCGACCACCGTGGCGATGCCGTAACCCATCCCGGCCTGGCGCAAGTAGCGGAACCACGCGCGCAGCCAGTCGGCCTCCTGCGCCGACAGGCCGGTGGCGACGATCAGGCGGTTGAACGCATCGTCCTCGGCCGCGCCGTTGAGCACCGCGCCGAGCGAGCTTTCGATCGCCCCGGCGCGGGCGAGCAGGTCGTCCACCGCGCAATCGTCCGGCGGGGCGACGAGGAAGTCGTGGATATAGCCGAGCTTGCCGCCCTCCAGCGGGGTCGGGTTCTCCTCCAGCACCCGGAAGCCGAAGTTCTCGAGGACCGGCACCGCGTCGGACAGGACGATCGCGCCTTCACGCTGGTAGAGCTTGAGCCGCAGGCCGTCCTCGCCAGGCAGGCGGTGGAGCCGGGCGGCGCGGCGCGGAGCGTTCTCGCCGGTGAGCGTGCGCAAGGTGCGGATGTCCGCCGCCGCGCTCGCCGCGCCATAGGTTGCGCGATATCCGGCCGGGAACGCCTCGGCGAAACGCATCGCCAGCGCGGCGGCGCGGGCCGGGTCGCCATCGCTCGCCAGCTCGCTTTCGACGGCGGAGCGCCAGCCGCGCAGCATGGCTTGCAGTTCGGCGTCGAGCACCGCCTCGTCGGGCGCGGCATCGCCGTCGCGGATGTCGAGGACGAAGCGGATGAGGGCGAGGTTGTTGCCCTCGACCGAGAGCGCCCAGTCCATCGCCGGGGCCTTGGTCGCCCGTTCGAGCAGCGCCTGGATGGCAAGCCGGGTGGCGGTGGACAGGGCGTCGCGCGGCAGCCACACGAACGCGAAGAGGTGGCGGGCGAGCGGGGCACGGACCAGGGCGAGGCGCGGGCGCGGGCGGTCGACCAGCCCGATCATCGCCGTGGCGATGCGTTCCAGGTCGGACTCGCCGAAGCCGACGAGAAGGTCGTGCGGCAGCGCGGTCAGCGCGTGAACCAGCGCCTTGCCGGCGTGGCCGCCCGGCGCAAATCCCAGCTTGTCCATCAGGTGGGCAAGCTGGGTGCGCAGGCGCGGGATTTCGGTCGGCGCGGCGGCAAGCGCGGCGCTGGTCCAGATGCCCGCGTGGACCGACAGCGCGGCGAGCTTGCCGTCTTCCATCACGGGCACGATGAACAGGTCGAGCGGGACCCGGCGGTGGACGTTGGACAGGCGGTTGGCCTTGATCACCAGCGGCACCGGGCGCGCTTCCGCACCGCGGCGGCGGGTGGTCTCGAACCAGCTGAAAGCGCGCTCCCACGAGGCCGGGGCGAGGAGGGCGCGGGCGCTCTTGCGGCACACGCCGAGCAGGCCGTGCTGGCTGCCGTCGCGCCGGTGGACGAGGTGGCCGAGCTGGGTGAAGTTGTCGCCCGCCAGCCAGCGCAGCAGCTCCGCGCCTTCGGGATCGGAAACCGCCTCGGCATCGGCGAGCATCGCCGCGCGCAGCTTCGGCCAGTCGGTGACGGCGGCGCGGACGTCTGCCAGCGTGACCTTGAGCGCGGCGGCGAGGTCGCGGCGGACGCGGGCATCGGCGCGCTCGGTCTCGAGGTAGATGACCGATTCGCGCGCGGTCGGCTGGTCGGGGTCAATCGCGAGCAGCACGCCCTCGGCGCTCCGGCTGACCGGGATCACCGGGTGGACCAGGCGATCGACGACGAGGCCGTAGGCCGCGACCGTCGCCGCGATCGAATCGACCAGGAACGGCATGTCGTCGTTGACCAGCGCCATACGCAGGTAGCGCTGGCCCGAGGTCGGGGAGGTTACCGAATCGACCACCAGCCCCGGCTCGCCGTCCTCGCGCCTGGCCAGCGCCTGCATCGCGAAGGCAGCGGCCTCGGCGCACTGCTCGGGGCCGAAGCCGGGCGCCTCGCCGGGCAGCAGCGAAGCGCAGAAACGGTCGCCAAGGGTCTTGGCGAGGGCGGCGGGGGACGATTTTCTGGCCATCTCGTGTTCCTGGCTCTCTCCGGCGCGGCAGGATCCGTCGGTCGGCTTTATAATTTTGTGTCGCTAACGTGAAGCAATATTTTGTATCTTTTGAAACCGGATTCTAGAGCCCGGCGACCGCCTGCATCGTCAGCTCAAGCGAGCGGCGGCGCCATTCCGGCTCGAACGTGGAGCCGGCGACGATCAGTTCGTCGGCGCCGGTGCGCTGGGCAAAGGCGGCGATCCGCTCGCGCACCGTATCGACCGAGCCGATCGCCGAAGCCTGGCGCATGTGTTCGAGCATGCCCAGCAGGTGCGGCGGCAGGCTGTCGCGATAGCCGCGCACCGGCGGCTTCAGCTTGCCCGGCTGGCCGGTGCGCAGCGCGACGAACGCCTGGTCCATCGAGCTCATCCGGTACGCCGCCTCGTCGTCGCTTTCGGCGGCGAGGACGTTGATCGCGGCGACCGCATAGGGCCTGTCCAGCGTCTCCGACGGCTCGAACCGCTCGCGGTAGATCTTCAGCGCCGCGTCGAGCTGGTCGGGCGCGAAGTGCGAGGCGAAGGCATAGGGCAGCCCGAGCATCGCGGCGAGCTGCGCCCCGAAGGTGCTCGAACCGAGGATCCACAGCTTGACCGCCGCGCCCTGGCCCGGCGTCGCCTGCAACGACAGGCGCGGATCGCCAGCGAACAGCGCGCGCAGCTCGACCACGTCGTTGGGAAACCGTTCGGACGAGGCCATCAGGTCCTTGCGCAGGGCATTGGCGATCCGCCCGTCCGCCCCCGGTGCGCGGCCGAGGCCAAGGTCGATGCGCCCGGGAAACAGCGCGTCGAGCGTGCCGAACTGCTCGGCGATCACGAACGGGTTGTGATTGGGCAGCATGATCCCGCCCGCGCCGATTCGGATGGTGCTGGTGGCGTGGCCGATGTGGGCGAGCGTGACCGAGGTCGCGGCGCTGGCGATCCCGGGCATGGCATGGTGCTCGGCGACCCAGAACCGCTCGTACCCGGCGGCTTCGGCGGTTTTCGCCAGCTCGGCGCTGGCGTCGAGCGCGTCGCGAATCGTGCTACCCTCTACGACGGGGACAAGATCGAGGACGGAGAGCTTCATGGTTTGCCGACAACACCGGCTTCAGCGCTCTGTTCCGGCCCGATCTGCTCGAGATAGCCCGTGGCGATCCGCGCCTCGTTGCTGTTCGGCGCGGCGGCGATGACCGAATTCCAGGACTTGCGTGCCGCCGGCTCGCGCCCGTCGAGCATGGCGATCACGCCCGCTTCGAGGCCCACGGCCGGGTCGACCGGATTGAGCTCGGCCGCCTTCTCGATCGCCTTCTGCGCGCTCCCCAGGTCGCGGACCCGGCGATACAGCGTGGCGGAAAGGAGCCACCCGTCGGGGTCCTGCGGGGTCAGTTGCAGCGCGTGGTCGAGCGCGGTGCGTGCCTCGGGCAGGCGCTCCATCGCGACGAAGGCGCGGGCGCGGTCGATTTCGATCTCGCCGTACTGCTCGCTCGGCAGGGTCGAGCCGATCGAGGCGGCTTCGTCGAGCATCGGCAGCGCGCGTTCGGGGAAGCCCCCGGCCAGCGCGGCGGTCCCGGCCATGACGCGGTAGGCCGCGGCGTCTTCGCCGTCCTTGAGCGGGGTGTCGAGCGAGAGCAAGGTGAAGGTCTGTTCGGCCGCTTCCCAGCGCAGCAGCGCCGCCTGCGCCATGCCGAGGCACAGCCGCGGCTTGCGCTGCGCGGCGGCGGTCTGGCTGAGGCCAAGCCAGCCTTCCGCCTCGGTCGCGGCGGCGGCGGGATCGCTGCGGACCCTGGCAAGGCACAGCGCCAGCCGTTCATCCTCGAGCGTCGGCGCGGGGCCGGACGGCGCGGTCGGCTGCGGGGCTTTCTCCGCGGCCTTCTTGCGCGGGATCGGCAGTTCGCTCGCGGCCTGCGGGGCGGGGTTGGCGCCCGGCTGGAGCAGGCCGTCCTGCATCAGGAAAAGAAGCGCGGCGAGGATCATCGGCAGGTCATCCCGTGGGCAGCGCGGCCAGCGTGCGCAGGAGCAGCGCCACGTCGGATTCGCGCGAGAGGCGGTGGTCGCCGTCCTTGATCAGCGTGACCTGCACATCGGCTGAACGCAAGGCCGCAGCGAGTTCCAGCGAGAGCTCCCATGGCACGTCGGGGTCGTGCTGGCCGTGGAGCAGGCGCACCGGGCAGTCGATCGCAATCTCGCGGCCGAGCATCCGCAGGCGCTGGCCGTCCGCCCAGAAGCCGGGGTGGGTCGGCGTCGGTTCGGGGCCGTAGGGGTTGTCCTCGTACACGGTCTCGCCCGCCGCGAGACGCGCCTTGTCGGCCTCGCTGGTGCCCCATTCGGTAAAGTCGGGCGCGGCGGCGATGCCTACCAAGCCCTTCACACGCGGCCCCAGCGTCTCGGCTACCAGCAGCATCAGCCAGCCGCCCATCGACGAGCCGACCAGCACGATCTCGTCGAAGCCGGCGTGTTCGATCAGCGCCAGAACATCATCGCGCCATTTCGACAGTGTTCCGTCGGCGAACGCGCCCGAGGACAGCCCGCAGCCCGAATAGTCGAGCAGCAGGCACGACCGCCCCTGCTCCCGCGCCCAGGCGAGCACGGCCTGCGCCTTCCCGCCGGCCATGTCCGACATGTAGCCGGGGAGGAATACGATTCCTGGCCCATGTCCGGGACTGAGGACATGGGCCAGCTTCTGCCCATCGGGCATCTGGTAAAAGGCTGTCTCGCTCACCGCTCCGTCATGGCGGCGGGCAGCGCGGCGGGCAAGCGGTCATGCTTGCTGGCCGACATCGAGGCGGCGGTGATGCCGATGGCGATGGCCGCCCACATGGCGAAGTTGCGGGTGCGGGATTTGCAGAACATGGGTCATTCTCCTTTCTGGAAGATGGCTTCGATGGGCAGGCCGAACAGGTCGGCGATGCGGAAGGCGAGGGGGAGGGATGGGTCGTACTTGCCGGTCTCGATCGCGTTGACCGACTGGCGTGAGACCTCGAGCCGCTCGGCCAGGTCGGCCTGGCTCCAGTCGCGCTCGGCGCGCAGGACCTTGAGCCGGTTCTTCACGAGCAGCCCTCCGCACCAAGGGTCATGCGGTTGTAGAGTGCTCCGACGCCGAGGCCCGCGAACCACAGGAACGCCACGCCGAAGCCGTTGGTGCCGCCCGAGATCAGGTCGAAATTCTCGAGCCATTCGCGAACCGTGCTGATCGCCAGGGCAAAGCCGGTGGCGACGAGACACTGCCTGACCAGCAGCATCCGCAGGTATTCGTCGGTCTGCTCGACCAGCAGCCGCATCACCGCCCAGAACACCCCGATGATTGGCAGCGCGGGCAGCGCTGCGAGCACCCAGCCGAGCGCACCCTCGGCCAGCCCGCGCTTGAACATCCAGTTCGCGAGCACGAGCAGCAGGATATAGGCGGTCATGAGTACAGCGAGGCGGATCACATAACGGCGATGGGCCGGGCTCTTCATATTGGTCATGATTGGTTTCCTTGAACTTATGACAAGCTTACTTGACCTTCTGGGATGGCTTGTCAAGCGTCATTGTCACATTGACGCGGAAAGTTGACCAATGGTGCCGGGTGACAAGCCCGGGAAGCGCAGCTATGTGGCCGTCATGCCTATGCGCCGCACAACCGCGACGACTACCACCACCCCGGCTTGCCGGGGGCGGGGTCGTTCGCGCTGACACGCGCCAGCGATGCCGCAGCCCGGTCGGGCAGGCGGCGTCTCCTGCCCTGACCGTATGACCTGAGACGCCTGCCTTTGCGGGGCCGCGGCTTTGTGCCAAAGCGCGTGGCCCGAGAACGAGAGTTGACGATGTCCGAATTGCTCAAGATCAGCCTGCCCGACGGATCGGTCCGCGAAATGCCCGCGGGCTCGACCCCCTATGACGTCGCGGCGGCCATCGGCCCCGGCCTCGCCAAGGCGGCGATCGCGGCGCGCGTGGACGGCGAACTGCGCGACATCATGCGCCCGTTCGAGGGCGACGCGAACCTCGCGCTGGTGACCTCGCGCGACGAAGCCGATGCGCTCGAACTCGCCCGGCACGACTATGCCCACGTGCTGGCAGAGGCGGTGCAGGCGCTGTTCCCCGGCACCCAGATCACCTTCGGTCCGAGCACCGACGACGGCTTCTACTACGACTTCGCGCCCGCCGAGCGCCCGTTCACCGACGAGGACCTGCCGGCGATCGAGGCGAAGATGCGCGCGATCATCGCCGCCGACAAGCCGCTGGTCCGCGAGGTGGTGGGCCGCGACGACCTCATCGCCAAGTGGCGCGCGGCGGGCGAGACCTTCAAGGCCGAATGGGCCGCCGAGCTTCCCGCCGGCGAGGAGCTGACCGTCTATCACTCAGGCTCGGACTGGTACGACATGTGCCGCGGGCCGCACCTCGCCTCGACCGGCAAGCTCGATCCCGCCGCCTTCAAGCTGACCCGCGTGTCGGGCGCCTACTGGCGCGGCGACCAGAAGAACGCGATGCTCAGCCGCATCTACGGCACCGGCTGGCTGAACAAGAAGCAGCTCGACGCGCACCTCACGCGACTGGAAGAAGCGGCCAAGCGCGACCACCGCCGGCTGGGCAACGAGATGGACCTGTTCCACCTCCAGGCCGAGGCTCACGGAAGCGTGTTCTGGCATCCCAAGGGGTTCAAGGTCTGGCGCGAGCTCGAGGCCTACATGCGCCGCGCGATCGACGCCGCGGGCTACCGCGAGGTCAAGACCCCGCAGGTCATGGACGCGCGCCAGTGGGAGCAGTCCGGCCACTGGGGCAAGTACCGCGAGAACATGTTCGTCATCCCCGACGAGGTCCCCAACACCGAGGACGAAGGTCCGGTGATCTCGGGCGAGGCCGACTGGATGGCCTTGAAGCCGATGAACTGTCCGGCGCACGTGCTGATCTTCCGGCAGGGCCTGAAGTCCTATCGCGAGTTGCCGCTGCGGCTCTACGAGAACGGCTGCTGCCATCGCAACGAACCGCACGGCGCGCTCCACGGGCTGATGCGGGTGCGCCAGTTCACCCAGGACGACGCCCACATCTTCTGCCGCGAGGACCAGATCGTCGATGAGGTTCGCGCGTTCTGCGAGCTCGCCGACCGGATCTACAAGGACTTCGGCTTCACCTATTCGATCAAGCTCGCGCTGCGCCCCGAAAAGCGCTTCGGCAGCGACGCGGACTGGGACAAGGCCGAGGACGAGCTGCGCAACGCGGTGATCGAGGCGGGCCTCGCCACCGAGGCTTACGGCTGGGAGGAACTCCCCGGTGAAGGCGCGTTCTATGCGCCCAAGCTCGAATGGCACCTGACCGACGCGATCGGGCGGACCTGGCAGGTCGGCACGATCCAGTCGGACCGCGTTCTGCCCGAACGGCTCGACGCCAGCTACATCGGCGAGGACGGCGAGAAGCACCGCCCGGTCATGCTCCACCGCGCGATCTTCGGCAGCTACGAACGCTTCATCGGCATCCTGATCGAACACTTCGCCGGCAAGCTGCCGACCTGGCTCGCCCCGGTCCAGGCGGTGGTCGCGACGATCGTTTCCGATGCCGACGACTACGCCCGCGAGGCCACCGCGCAGCTCGCCGCGGCCGGCATCCGGGTGGAGAGCGACACGCGCAACGAGAAGATCAACTACAAGGTCCGCGAACACTCGCTGCAGAAGGTCCCGTACCTGCTGGTCGTCGGCAAGCGCGAGGCCGAGGAGGGCACCGTTGCCATTCGCACGCTGGGCGAACAGCAGCAGAAAGTGATGCCGCTGGCCGACGCGATCGCGCTGCTGAAGGGCGAGGCGACCGCGCCGGACCTGCGAGGCTGAGCCGCTGATCCCCTTCGCCCTCGAGCTGCCTGACCTCATGCCAGTGCTGCTTTGCGCCCTCGCGGCGCTGATCGCAGCGTTCGTGCGCGGGCTCGCCGGGTTCGGGATGGCGATCCTGCTGGTGCCCCTGCTCGGGCTGGTGATCCCGCCGGCTGAGGCGGTGGTCGTTTCCAATATGCTGGGCCTGCTAATCGGGCTGGTCGGCGCGCGCACGGTCTGGGGCGGGGGCGAAAAAAGCGCCGGGCTGATCGGCGGTCTCGCCATGCTGGCGACGCCGCTCGGCCTGCTGGTCCTCGCCGAAACCCCGCCGCAGCTGGCGCGGGTGCTGATTGCCGGAGTGGCCATCGGGGCGTTCGTGCTGGTCCTGCTGCCGCCGAAGGGCGAGCATGTGCCGGGCAACGTCGAGACCGGGCTGACCGGACTCTCCGCCGGGTTGCTCACCGGGTTCGCGGGGATGCCGGGGCCGCCGGTCGTCCCCTATTACCTGCGCCGCCCGATTCCGGCGGCGGTGGCGCGCAATTCGATGCTGACGGTGTTCCTGATGACCTCGGCAGCGAGCACCGCGGCGGCGCTGCTGCTGGGGCTCGCTTCGTGGCGCGACGCGTTGTTCGCGCTGCTGCTGTTCGTACCCGTCCTGCTCGGCAACCGCATCGGCAGCATGGCCTTCGGCAAGGTCTCCGATGCCGCGTGGCGTGGGTTCGTCGGCTTCGTGCTCGGCCTTTCCGGCGTGATGGCGGTGGTCAGGTTGCTGGACTGGGCTTGAGGGCGGCCGGCTTGTACTTGGCCGCGTCGGTCGTGAACTCGGCATGGCCAAGGCTGCCTAGGTAGCGCTTGAGCTTGCCGACCAGCCGCACGTCGGCCACCTCGCGGAGCACCGGCACGCGGCTCGCAGCACCATAGGCGGTCATCTTGCCGACCACCCGCGCCCCCACCGCCGCCGCGCGCAGCCGGTCGACGGGATCGGCGACAACGCCCATGCTCCGCGCCCGCGCCGTGTTCCCTTCGAGGAAGTTGTCGATGAAATAGACCTTGGCGAAGCTGCGTTCATACTTCTCGCGCAGCCGGCCCTGCGGAGTCGAGGTGTCGCCGAGGTCCGCCGCCATCGTCGCGCGCAGCAGTTCGCCGCAGGTCGCGTCGTCATAGCCGCTGCGCAGCGTAAGCATCCGCGCGTTCCACGCATCGACTATGCCTTGCGGGGTATCGGCCAGCAGGTCTTCCGGCAGGCCGAGGAGGAAGCAGCGATAGCGGCTGAGTTCCACCTGCGCGCGCTCGTCCGGCGTAAAGCTGGTCCGCCCTTCCTTCAGCGCCTTCGACGAGATGAAGAAATCCGAGATCAGCCCGGCCGGCATCTGGTCGACCTGCGGGATCGGGATGCCGAAGACCTTCTGGTCCCAGCGCCCGGTCGAAAGCACGTTGAACCGCACCATCGAGTGCATCAGCCGGACCATCGCCGCCGCCTTGAACCCGGGGCCGAACCGCTCGAGTGCGCCGGGCAGCATGGTCGTGCCGAAGAAGGTCGCGGTTTCCTTGATCCGCCGCGCCGCGGTCTTGTGCGAGAGCGTGCCGGTCAGCGCCATCGGCAGCGCAGCGTACTTGTTCATGAAGGTCGCGACGAACGCCCCGCGGATCGACCACGGCGCGAAGTTGGCCATGGCGTTGCGCTGCAGCCTCGCCCCGCGCTCGACCAGCGCCATGTCGACCCAGGCGGGGCGTGCCTCCATCGCGCGGACGAAGGCGATGAGCTCGGGCGGCGCGTTCTCCACCGCCTCGACACCGCGGTCGCAGGCGGTGACCAGCATGTCGACGAGCGGGCGGAAGCCGCGCTCACGCATCAGCGCGGCGTAGGGATCGGCGACGCTGTCGCCGAGCATCGTGTAGGCTTCCATCCGCCCGACAAGGTCGCTGTTAGCCATCAACCGCAAGGCAGAAGCCTTGCCCGCCCCGCGCAGTTCCGACAGCTCGGGTTGCCCGGAGATCAGCCGTTCGGGGCGCAAGTCGAAGTCGATGCCGCCGTACATCGCGGGGTTGTCGGTCTTCTGCGCGGCGATCTTGGCGCGCAACTGGTCGAGCGGCAGCGGCATCGGGGGCGTCCTCGTTCAGGGACACCATCCTAACATGCTACCCTTTGGTAGCAAGGCTCAGACCGTGAAGCTCTCGCCGCAGCCGCAGCTGCCCTTGGCGTTGGGGTTCTCGAACACGAACCCGGCCTGGAAATCGTCCTCGACCCAGTCCATCGTGCTGCCGACGAGATACAGCACCGAGCCGCCGTCGATGAAGAAGGTGCCGCCGGGTGTCTCGATCCGCTCGTCGAAGGGCACAGCCTCGTTCACGTAATCCACCGAATAGGCGAGGCCCGAACAGCCGCGGCGCGGCGTCGAAAGCTTGACCCCGATCGCCCCTTCGGGCGCCGACGCCATCAGCTTGGCGATGCGCGCTTCGGCATTGGCCGTCAGCATCACGGCGGCAGGGCGGGCGCGGGTCTTGGTCTCGGTGGTCATCGTCATCTGCTCCCCCCTCCTGCTTGCGGGAGGGGTCGGGGGTGGGCCTCTATCAAGATAGGGATGCGGCTGGCCCGTGCCCACCCCCAGCTCCTCCCGCCAGCGGGAGGGGAACTACAGCATGCCCAGTTCCAGCTTGGCCTCGTCGCTCATGTTCGACGGGTCCCACGGCGGGTCCCAGACGAGATTGACCTCGGCATCGCGCACGCCGGGGACGGCGGAGACGCGCAGTTCGACCTCGCCGGGCATCGATTCGGCGACCGGGCAGTGCGGCGTGGTCAGCGTCATCGTCACATTGACGTGCGCTTCGTCCGACACCTCGACGCCATAGATCAGCCCGAGGTCGTAGATGTTCACCGGAATCTCGGGATCGAAGATCTCGCGCAGCGCGGAGATCACGCCCTCGTAGATGTCGCCGCCGGGCTGGCCGGGGGAGAGCCCTTCGGGCTTCTGCGCCAGAAAGCCTTCGAGATAGTCGCGCTTGCGCTCGAGCTTCTCCACGGGCGTTTCGGCCACATCCTCCACCTTGGCGCGGCGCGGCGGCTCGATGCCATCCACTTCCTCGACCTCGAAACCGCTCATCCGAAGATCCTCTTCGTTCGTTCGATGCCGCGCACGAGCGCGGCGATATCGCTTTCATCGCTGTAGATGCCGAAGCTCGCCCGGGCCGTGGCGGGGACGCCGAGGTGGTCCATCAGCGGCTGCGCACAGTGGTGCCCGGCGCGGATCGCGACGCCCTCTTCATCGAGGATCGTGCCGAGGTCGTGCGGGTGGACGCCCTCCAGCGCGAAGCTGACGATGCCGGCGCTCTCGTCGGGTCCGAACAGGCGGATCGAGTTCATCGACCGCAGGGCATCACGCGCCTGGGCGACCAGCGCGCGCTCGTGCGCGTCGATCGCGGCGAGGCCGATGCCCTGGACGTAATCGACCGCCGCACCGAACCCGATCGCCTCGACGATGGCGGGCGTGCCCGCCTCGAACCGCTGGGGGGCGGGGGCATAGGTCGTGCGCTCGAACGTCACCCGGTCGATCATCGCCCCGCCGCCCTGCCACGGCGGCATGGCATCGAGGATCTCGGCCCGCGCCCACAGCGCGCCGATCCCGGTCGGGCCGTAGAGCTTGTGCGCGCTGAACGCATAGAAATCGCAGCCCATCGCCGCCACGTCCACAGCCAGCCGCGGCACCGCCTGGCAGCCGTCGAGCAGGATCTTCGCGCCGACGGCGTGCGCCAGCGCGACGGCGCGCTCGACGTCGAGCACCGAGCCGAGCACGTTGGAAACGTGCGCGAAGGCGACCAGCTTGTGCGCCGGGGTGAGCATCGCCTGCGCTGCGTCGAGGTCGATCCGGCCGTCCTCGGTGAGCGGGCAGACGTCGATTGCAATGCCGATCCGGTCGCGCAGCAATTGCCACGGCACGATGTTCGAGTGGTGCTCCAGCGTGGACAGCAGGATGCGGTCGCCGGCTGTCAGGTGCGTGCCGCCCCAGCTCTGCGCGACGAGGTTGATCGCCTCGGTCGCACCGCGGGTAAACACGATCTCGCCTTCCGCGCCGCCAACCAGCGAGGCCACCTTGCGCCGCGCCGCCTCGAAGGCGAGCGTCATCTCGGCCGAGCGGGCATAGACGCCGCGGTGGACGGTGGCGTAGTCGCCGCCGATCGCCCGGGTGACGGCCTCGATCACCGGGCGCGGCTTCTGCGCGGTGGCGGCGGTATCGAGATAGTGCCAGCGGCTGCCGTCGGCATTGAGGAGGCCGGGCCATTCCTCCCCTGCAAGGGGAGGGGGACCACCCGCAGGGTGGTGGAGGGGCACGTGCGGTGAACGCAGGCTATCGGCGGAAGTGTTCACAGCGCGTGCCCCTCCACCATGCTCCGCATGGTCCCCCTCCCCGTTCCGGTGAGGATCTTGTTCACAGCACCGCCTCCAGCGCCGCAATCGCCGCTTCGGTCAGCGCCGCCTCGTCCGCCGCGCCGACGAAGGCTTCGGCGAGGAACGCCTGGAGCATCAGCCGCTTGGCCACTTCGGGCGGCAGTCCGCGCGCGGCCATGTAGAACAGGCCCATGGCGTCGAGTTCGCCCACCGCGCAGCCGTGGGCGCACTTCACGTCGTCGGCGTAGATTTCCAGCTCCGGCCGGGCATTGGCGGTGGCGGTGCGGTCGAGCAGCATCGCGCGGACCGACTGCTCGCCGTCGGTGCCATCGGCCCCGCGCGAGACCGCGACCTTGCCGAGGTAATTGACCGTGGCGGTGCCCCCGGCGACCGAGCGCACCACCTGCCGGCTCACCGCGTCGGGCGCGGCGTGGCGGACTTCGCTGACGACTTCGAGTGTCTGCGCGCCGCCCGCGACCTGTGCCGCGCCGAAAGTGAAGGTGCTGCCCTTGCCGAGCGTCGCCGTCACCGCGATCCGCCCGTAATCCTTGCCTGCCGCGAGCACGCGCAGGTCGAACGACGCGCCGTCTTCCAGCACGATCCCGATGTCGCGCGCGCCGCTTTCGAGCACCAGCGACATGGCCGCGCTTTCGCCGGCGGTGACGCGGATGTCCTCGCCGGCCACCGGCCACAGCGGGGCCAGCGCGTCGAGGTCCGCGTAGCGAAACGCCTCGTCGCGGCGGGTCGGGAGGGTCAGCGCATTCACGCCGCCGCCTCGTAGCCGTGCTCTTCCAGCTCCAGCGCCAGCTCAGGCCCGCCGGTGCGGACGATCCGCCCGCCGGCGAGCACGTGGACGAAGTCCGGCTTCACGTAGTCGAGCAGCCGCTGGTAATGGGTGATCAGCAGCACCGCCTTGCCGGGCTGGCGCATGATCGCGTTGATGCCCTCGCCGACGATCCGAAGCGCGTCGATGTCGAGCCCGGAATCGGTTTCGTCGAGCAGCGCCAGCTTGGGATCGAGGATGCCCATCTGGACCATCTCGGCGCGCTTCTTCTCGCCGCCCGAAAAGCCGACGTTCACCGGGCGCTTGAGCATGTCCATGTCCATGCGCAAGAGGCCGGCCTTCTCCTTGGCGAGCTTGAGGAACTCCCCGCCCGAAAGCGGTGCCTCGCCGCGGACCTTGCGCTGGGCATTGGCCGCCTCGCGCAGGAACTGGACGAACGACACGCCGGGGATCTCGACCGGGTACTGGAAGCCGAGGAACAGGCCTGCGGCGGCCCGTTCATGCGGTTCGAGCGCGAGCAGGTCCTGCCCCGCGAATTCGACCGAACCCGCCGTCACTTCGTACCCCGGCCGCCCGCCGAGGGTGTAGCCGAGCGTCGATTTGCCCGCCCCGTTCGGCCCCATGATCGCATGGATCTCGCCCGGATTGATCTGGAGCGACAAGCCCTTGAGGATCGGCTTGTCCGCGACGGTGGCGTGGAGGTTTTCGATTTTCAGCACGTCGCAAGTCTTTCGATACCGAAGTCATGAAACACATCGTCACCCTGAACTTGTTTCAGGGTCTCCTGCGCGCTCGCACCGGGCAGAGCGACGGGCAGAAGGGATGCTGAAACGCGTTCAGCATGACGGTTGAAAGAGAGCGCGGCGCTGCTCACCGCCGATACCCCTGCGCCCGGCCCTGCGGACGGCGCGGCGGGCGTGCCGGGCGCAGTTCCGCCCAGCGCGCTTTCATTTCCTCGATGATCCGCGCGGCGAGCGCCGCCGGATCGGCCAGCGCATCGGCGGCCGGATAGCGCAGCACCTTGACGCCCACGGCGGCGAGGCTGGCGTCGCGGCGCTGCTCGAGCGCGGTGTCGGCGCCGTCCTCGACCAGTTCGATCGCCAGCTTCATCGGCGGGCAGGCGAAATCGACGATCGCCGAGCCGATCACCTGCTGGCGCCGGAAGCGAAAGCGGCCGAGATCGAGTTTCGTCAGCTCATCCGCCAGCGCGGTCTGCGCGGCCGTGGGATGGCGGCGCATCTCGCGCGCGCGGTCATGGATCTTGTCGAGCCGCGACTCCGCAATCGCCCAGCCGCGGCCCTTCTTCTGAAGCGCGGGGGCGTCGGCGCGTTCGGATGGGGCGCGCAGGGAGAGGGTTTTCTTGGCGGTCACCCGACGCTTCCTTCCAAACTGATCCCCAGCAGCTTCTGCGCCTCGACCGCGAACTCCATCGGCAGCTGCTGCAGCACTTCCTTGGCGAAGCCGTTGACGATCAGCGCCACCGCCTCTTCCTGGCCGAGCCCGCGCTGCATCGCGTAGAACAGCTGGTCGTCGGAAATTTTCGAGGTGGTCGCCTCGTGCTCGATCTGGGCGCTGGGATTGCGCACCTCGATATAGGGCACGGTGTGCGCGCCGCAGTCCTTGCCGAGGAGCAGGCTGTCGCACTGGGTGAAGTTGCGCACCCCTTCCGCACGCGGCGCGACGCGCACCAGCCCGCGGTAGGTGTTGTTGCTCTTGCCCGCCGAGATGCCCTTGGAGACGATGGTCGAACGGCTGCGCTTGCCGTTGTGAATCATCTTGGTGCCGGTATCGGCCTGCTGGTAGTTGTTGGTGACCGCGACCGAGTAGAACTCGCCGACCGAATCCTCGCCGTTGAGCACGCAACTGGGATACTTCCAGGTGATCGCGCTGCCGGTTTCGACCTGGGTCCACGAAACCTTGCTGCGCGCGCCCTGGCACAGCGCCCGCTTGGTCACGAAGTTGTAGATCCCGCCCTTGCCCTCGGCATTGCCGGGGTACCAGTTCTGCACGGTGGAATACTTGATCTCGGCATCGTCGAGCGCGACCAGTTCGACCACGGCGGCATGGAGCTGGTTCTCGTCGCGTTGGGGGGCGGTGCAGCCTTCGAGGTAGGAGACGTAGCTGCCCTTGTCGGCGACGATCAGGGTCCGCTCGAACTGCCCGGTGTTTTCGGCGTTGATGCGGAAATAGGTGGACAGCTCCATCGGGCAGCGCACGCCCTCGGGGATGTAGACGAAGGTGCCGTCGGAAAAGACCGCGCAATTGAGCGTGGCGAAGTAGTTGTCGTGCATCGGCACGACCTTGCCGAGCCACTTCTTCACCAGCTCGGGGTATTCGCGGATCGCCTCGCTGATCGAGCGGAAGATCACGCCCGCCGCTTCCAGCTCCTTGCGGAAGGTCGTGGCAACCGAGACGGAGTCGAACACCGCGTCCACCGCGACCTTGCGCGCGCCCTCGACCCCGGCGAGGACCTTCTGCTCCTCCAGCGGGATGCCGAGCTTTTCGTAGACACGCAGGATTTCGGGGTCGACCTCGTCGAGGCTGCCGAGCTTGGGCTTGGCCTTGGGCGCGGCCCAGTAATAGGCGTCCTGGTAGTCGATCGGCGGCACGTTGAGCTTGGCCCAGTCCGGCGGGGTCATGGTCAGCCAGTGGCGATAGGCCTTGAGCCGCCATTCCAGCATCCACTCCGGCTCGTTCTTCTTGGCCGAGATATAGCGGACGGTGTCCTCGTTCAGGCCCTTGGGCCCGAACTCCTGCTCGATGTCCGACGACCAGCCGTGCTCGTAGTCGGCGACCTTGGCGGCGGCGTCGCGGGCGGCCTGGTCCTTGACCTGGGTTTCCTCGGTCATGCCGGCACTCCCATCGGACTGGCAAGCTGGGGGCTGGCCAGCTGGGTAAGCGGTACCCCGGCGAGCGCGCCGCGCAGCGCGGCGTCGACCACCGGCCAGTGCGGGCGGACGCCGCAGGCCGATTCCAGCGTGCAGTCGTGCTTGCCGTGATCGCTGCACGGGGCGAGCGCGATCGGCCCTTCGACCGCCTCGACGATGTCCGCCAGCGTGATCGCCGCGGCCGGGCGGGCGAGCTTCAGCCCGCCGCCCGCACCGCGCGAGGACTTGAGCAGGCCGGCGGCCGACAACTTGCTGACCAGCTTCTGCACCGTCGGCGCGGGCAGCCCGGTCTCATCGGCGAGCTGCTGGGCCGAAACCCGCGCGCCGCCGCAGTGGCGTGCAGCGGCGCTCATCGTGACGACGGCATAGTCGGCCATGCTGGAAAGTCGCATGATTCAAGATACTTCCGGAAGTGCCCGATTAAATCGGACTGATTCGTTCCGGTTATCTAGGCGCGGCAACCCGAAATCGCAATGGCGGGCGGTTTGCCTCTACAGCGTGCCGGCGATGTCGATGACGAAGCGGTACTTGACCTCGCCCTTTTCCATCCGCTCATACGCCTCGTTGATCTCGTCCATGCGGATCATCTCGCAGTCGGGGAGGATGCCCTTCTCGGCGCAGAAATCGAGCATTTCCTGCGTCTCGCGGATCCCGCCGATGCCCGAGCCGGAGATTGACTTGCGGTTGAGCACCATGCCGCCGTGGAACTCCAGCGGTTCGATCGCGCCGACCAGCACCAGCGCGCCGCCGGGCTTCAGCAGCAGCAGGTAGGGGTTGAGCGGGTGCTTGACCGGCGCAGTGTCGAGGATGAAGTCGAAGCTGCGCATCTCCTGCTTCATCGCGTCGCGGTCGGTCGAGACGAGCACGGCCTTCGCCCCGAGCCGCTCGGCATCCGCGCCCTTTTCGGGCGAGGTGGTGATGACGGTGACGTCCGCACCCATCGCCGCAGCGAACTTGACCCCCATGTGGCCGAGCCCGCCGAGCCCGACGACCCCGACCTTCATGCCGGGGCCGACCTTCCAGTGGCGCAGCGGCGAGTAGCTGGTGATCCCTGCGCAGAGCAGCGGCGCGGCCTGCGCCATGTCGAGCGCATCGGGCACCCGCAGCACGAATTCGCGCCGCACGACGATGCCTTTGGAATAGCCGCCCTGCGTCGGCGAGCCGTCGCGGCGGTCCTTGCCGTTGTAGGTGCCTGTCATGCCGTGGGCGCAGTACTGCTCCTCGCCCGCGTCGCACTCCGGGCAATCGAGGCAGGAATCGACCATGCAGCCCACCGCGACCCGGTCGCCCGGCCTGAAGTCGGCAACCGCGCTGCCGACTGCGCGCACGGTGCCGACGATCTCGTGCCCCGGCACCACCGGATAGGTCGTGCGGCCCCAGTCGTTGCGGGCGGTGTGGAGGTCGGAGTGGCAGACCCCGCAGTACTGGATGTCGATCGCGACATCGTCTTCGCGAAGCGCGCGGCGGTCGATCGAAAGCGGGGTTATCGGCGCGTCGGCGGCGGCGGCGCCCCAGGCAGCGGTAGGGGTCATGCTCGTTCTCCCGGAGTTTGCAGCCAGTTGTTGCACCTGGTGCAATACCTTGGCAAGAGCTGCTTTAAGCGATCACTTAAACCGGGAAAGGCAGGAAATGAAAGTCGATTCGAACACCGCAGCGGTCGTCACGGGGGGCGCATCGGGCCTTGGTCGCGCGACGGCCGAAGCGCTGGCGTCTGCCGGGGCGAAAGTCGCGATCTTCGACATCAACGAAGAACAGGGCGAGGAGGTC
This sequence comes from Novosphingobium sp. FW305-C-111, assembly GCF_058783565.1. Taxonomy (NCBI): domain Bacteria; kingdom Pseudomonadati; phylum Pseudomonadota; class Alphaproteobacteria; order Sphingomonadales; family Sphingomonadaceae; genus Novosphingobium; species Novosphingobium sp. FW305-C-111. Next base: position 109,552 of record NZ_JBYSYP010000001.1, on the reverse strand, counting down.
GCCAAGGCGATCGGCGGGGTGTTCTGCAAGGTCGACATCATGAGCGAGGATTCGGTCGTCGCCGGTCTCGAAGGCGCGCGCGCCGCCAACGGGCAGGAGCGTGTGCTCGTCCACTGCGCGATGGCCAACCGCAAGGGCAAGACCGTTGGCCGCAATCGCGAGACCGGCGGATTCACGCGGCTTTCGACGGAGGACTATGCCTTCGCGGTCGAGGGTATCCTCGTCTCGAGCTACCGCGTCGCCTCGCTGTCGGCGCTCGGCATGGCCGGGCTCGAGCCGCTCGAGGACGGCGAGCGCGGTTCGATCGTCCTCACCGCCTCGGTCGCGGCGCAGGACGCCCAGATCGGGCAGGTTGCGTACGGTTCGGCCAAGGCCGGGGTGAACGGCCTCGTCCTGCCGATGGCGCGCGACCTGATGGACCTCGGCATCCGGGTGAACTCGATCATGCCGGGGATTTTCGGGACGCCGCTGCTCGGCCGCCTTCCCGAAAAGGTGCTCGACGGCCTCAACGCCTCCGTCCCGTTCCCCAAGCGCCTCGGCAAGCCCGAGGAATACGCGAGCCTCGCCATGGAGCTCGTTCGCAACAGCTATTTCAACGGACAGGCGATCCGCCTCGACGGGGCTATCCGCATGGCACCGCGCTGATCCGGACTGCCGGGGGGCGCCGCCACTGACGCGGATCCGGCGACGATGGCCGGGCCGCGGGGAGAGACCAGAATGACGAATGCGCCCCCGCATACCCCCAGCCCGCCGGTCCCGGCATGGCGGGCATGGCTGACCCTCGCGCTGCTGCTGAGCGTGGCGATCCTCAGCTATGTCGACCGGCAGATCTTCGGCATCCTGATGGAGCCGATCCGGATCGACCTCGGGCTCGACCGCAAGGAGATCGGGCTCATCGCCGGGCTTTCGTTCTCGGTGTTCTACCTGCTCGGCGCATTCCCCATCGCCCGCCTTGCCGACCGCGGCGACCGGCCGCTGATCGTGGCGCTGTGCGTGGGCGTGTGGAGCCTGGCGACGGCGGCGTGCGGGCTGGCCCAGAACGTCTGGCAGCTCGTGCTCGCGCGGGTTGGCCTGGCCGCGGGCGAGGGCGGGGCAGGTCCGGCCTCGCAGTCGCTGGTCCTCCACCTGTTCCCGCCGCAGCGACGCACGCTGGTGCTGGGCTCACTCGCGGCGGCGAGTGCGGTGGGCATCGGCGCCGGCGGCTGGATCGGCGGGGTGCTGTCGCAGCACTACACCTGGCGCGAGAGCATGATCATCGTCGGGCTGCCTGGCCTGGTGGTCGCGCTGCTGGTGTGGCTGCTCGCCGCCGAGCCGCGCCGCCGCGAGAAGGGCACGATCGCCCCGCCGCCGCAGCTGCCGATCCGCGAGGTGCTGCGCTTCATGGCGCACAACCCCTCGCTGCGCTGGATCGCGGCGACGATCATCCTCGTCTCGTCGTGCGGCTTCCCGTTCCTGATCTGGTCGGGCTCGTTCTACCAGACGGTTCACGGCATGAGCGTGCGCGAGAGCGGCGACGGACTGTTCTGGCCGATCACCGGCGGTCTCGTCATCGGCAACCTGCTCGCGGGATGGATCACCGACCGCTTCGGCAAGGGCAACCCGCGCTTTGCCGGGGCGATCGCCGGATTCGGGCCGCTCGCCGGCTATCCGTTCGGGATCGCGATGGCGCTGGTCGACGATCCGACGCTGTCGCTCGCCTGCTTCTTCGTGTTCCACATCCTCATCACCCTGCACCTGCCGCCGATGTTCGCGCTGGCCTTTGCGCAGGTGCCGGTGGCGATGCGGGCGATGCTGGGGGCGACCGTCAACGCGATCATCACGCTGTGCGGGATCGGCGTCGGCACCTTCCTCGTCGGCGCGCTCAGCGACTGGTTCGGCGCGCACTATGGCGCGATGGGCCTGCGCTATGCGATGGTGACGATGGCGAGCACACTGGTCCTCGCGGCGTTCACCGCGTGGCGGGCGGGGGCGACGGCAAAGCCGTTATGAGGCGAGCTGGCCGGCGATGATCGGGTCGCCGACGCCGATCCGCTTGCCGTCGGTGACGATGACCTTGTCGCCCAGGCTGACCACGCCGAACACTTTCTTCGCGAACGCTTCCGGCACGCCGATGCAGCCGTTGGTGGCATAGCCCTTTTCGACCTTCGAGCCGTGAATCGAAACCCCGTCGTTGGTCAGGCGCAGCATGTAGGGCATCGGCGCGTCATAGATGTTGGAGACGTGGTCAGCGTCCTTCTCGGTGATCGGGAACACGCCTGTCGGCGTCGGCTTGTCGCCATAGCCCTTGAGAATCGCCGCCGCGCCGATTTCGTGCCCGTCGCGGAAGACGGAGATGGTCCGCGCGGTCAGGTCCACGGTGATGACCATCGGGCCGGCCGCCGGGGCCCGCGCCTCGTCCCAGAAGAACTGGCCGAACTTGATCGGCTCGTGGATCGGCAGGATCGACTTGACCACGAACGGGCTGTCGACCGGCTTCGGTGCGGCTTTCGGGGCGGGAGCCGCGGCGCGCGGGGCCTCGGCGGCCTTCGCCGGCTCGGCCCCGCCCAGCACCTGCTGCGCGACGTCCTGCCCGGTCTCGAACGCCAGCAGCGTGGCGAGGCTCATCGCCGCCATGCCGAGGCCCTTGCGAACCCAGCGGTTGTGAAACGTCTCTGCCAGCACGAAGCGGATCATCGCCAAAGCTCCTCAAGGGATACAGATAGCGCGATTCGGCTGTTCTTGCAGGGGGTTCTGGAGCACGTCCCGCGCCGGGACGCGGGCCTTGGCAATGGTTACCCGCGGGAACCGGCGGCGGCCTGTTCCTCGAACAGCTTCGCATAGGCGGCCAGCATCGGATCGATACGGAACAGCTCGACCCGCCTGAGCCCTTCCGCGGTCAACCTCGCCCGCAGCTCCGGTTCGGAGATCATCCGGTAGATCTGCACCGCCAGCGCCGCCTCGTCGTCTACCGGCACGAGTTCGCCGCTCGTCCCCGGCACCAGCACGTCGCGCGGGCCGAAGCTGCAGTCGGTGAGCAGCAGCGGCGCGCCGCAGGCCATCGCCTCGGCGGCGACGGTCGGGAAACCCTCCCATCGGCTGGGCAGCACGAACAGGTCGGCCTTGGCCATCCATGCATAGGGATTGGCGACAAAGCCGATGAAGCGGACGTATTCGCCGATGCCGAGCTGCGCGGCGAGGCGGTGGAGTTCGCCCAGCCGGCTGCCCTTGCCGAGGATGACCAGCGCGTGCGTGCGCCACGCCTGGCTCTTGGCGAAGGCGCGCAGAAGGACTTCGTGCCCCTTCTGGTACTCGAGCCGCCCGGCGGTCAGGATGAACGGGCGGTTGGGCGCGCCGGGGATCGGTTCGCGCGCGCGGCGCTGGATGCCGTCGATGTCGATCGGGTTGTTGATCATCCGCATCTTCGCGGGATCGAGGTCGAGGTCGCGGGCGATGCCGGTGGCCATGTCGCTGGAATTGGCGAGGACGGCATCGGCCCGCTTGTATGCCCTAGCAGTGAGGTCACGGCTGACCTTGGCGACGAAGCCGTTGGGAGCCTCCTCGCGGATCACCTCCATCACGTTGTTGCCCTCGCGGGCGATCCACCGGGGGCGGCGTGCGCCCATGTTCACCAGCGCGAGCCAGACGAGCAGGTTGGTGCCCTTGAGGAAGCTCATCACCACGTCGGGGCGGAACTCGTCGATCATCCGCCGGAACGCGAGCGGCGCGCGCACCGCGCTGCCGATCAGCTTGCCGGGCCGGTACTGTGCCGAGTTGGGCCCGTCGTAGTTGAAGTGCGTCTCGCCGTCGGGCGCGACCATGACCCGGCTCATATCCGCCTGATCGAGATACGGACCGGCAGCGCGGAGCAGGCCCATCCGCATCTCGAACCTGTCATGCAGCTGGTTGAGGACGTGGACCGCGACGCGCTCCGCCCCGCCGCCGTGGAGCGAGGTCAGGAGCAGGAGGACGCGGGGGCGCGCAGTGCCGGCGGGGGTATTTGACACGTGCCGCCCTTGCCACCCGCCGCCCGCATTGGCAAGGAGCCCGCGCTGTGACCGCTGCCCCCTCCCGCTACCAACTCTCTGTCGGATCGGCCGATTTCTGGGCGCGCGCGGCGCAGGACATCGCCGCGGCCAGGCACCGCGTGCTGGTCCAGGCGATGACCTTCGAGGGCGACTCGGCCGGGCACTCGGTTGCCGAAGCGATCGCCTCTTCGCCGGCCGACGTGCGGCGGGTGCTCGTCGATGATTACAGCCGCAACGTGATCAACGACACGATGCTGCCGCTGCCGCTGCGCCCCGCGTCGGTCCGGGCGGAAGCCGGCGCCACGCTCGACATGTTCGATCGGCTGGTACGCCGGGGTGTCGGCGTTCGCATCACCAATCCGGTGCTCGGCAACCCGCTGCGCTACCCCTTGCGCAACCACAAGAAGCTGCTGGTGATGGACGGGGTCGCGTGGATCGGCGGGATCAACTTCTCCGACCACAACTTCGCCTGGCACGACCTCATGCTGCGGATCGACGACGCCGCAGTGGCGGACTGGCTTGCCGCGGACTTCGAGCGCGACTGGCGCGGCGTGCCGCAAGGCGCGATCCGCCGCTTCGGCGACATGGACCTGACGACGCTCGACGGCAGCACCAACCTCGCCCTGATACAGCCGCTGATCGACCTCGTTTCCCGGGCGCGGCACTCGGTGGAGATGGTCAGCGCCTATCCGACGATGCCGTTCGTCGAGGCGATGGCGAGCGCGGCGCGGCGCGGGGCGAGGGTCACCATCCACACCCCTGCCCCCAACAACAAGCCGGTGGTGCGCGACTACCTGACCGGCGTGGCCTCTGCGGCAGGAATCGAGCTGCGACTTGTGCCGGAGATGACTCACGTGAAGGCGGTGCTGGTGGACGGACACACCCTGATGCTGGGATCGAGCAATTTCAATTTCGCCAGCTTCCGCACCAGCAACGATATTGTCGCGGTGATCGCCCATGCCGGGCTCGTCGCCGATTTCGAGGCGCGGCTGCTCGGACCGATGCGGGCCCGGGGGCGGCCCGCCGGCCAGGGTGAGACCCCGCGCTGGCGGCAGTGGCGGGCAAAGCTGGCGCTCGAACTGGCCGATGCGGCGCTGGCCCGGCTCGATCACGGCCCGGTTCGCGCGATCGACTGGCGGCGGAAGGGTTAGCCCGTGAGACGGCCGTGGCGCGTCCGGCGCGTGCGCGCCGCGGCGGAGCGGGACTTGATCGGGATGACGTTCGCCATCCGCTTGCGCGGCTCGTAGTCCGCGACCGGGACGGCTTCGCCGAACAGCCAGCCCTGGACCATCTGGCAGCCCATCGCCCTCAGCGCGGCGAGCTGCGCGCTGTTCTCGACGCCTTCGGCCAGGGTGACCATGCCGAGCCGGTGGGCAAGTCCGATCACCGCCTGGACGATCGCCTGCGAATCCTCGCGCCCGGCAAGATCGCCGACGAAGCTGCGGTCGATCTTGATCTTGTCGAACGGGAAAGTGAGCAGGTAGTTGAGCGAGGCATAGCCGGTGCCGAAATCGTCCAGCGCGATCCGCAGGCCAAGCGCACGCAGGCGTTGCAGCACCTGCAGGTTCGACGCGCTGTTTTCGAGCAGCACGCTTTCGGTGATCTCGAACTCGACCCGGGCGGGATCGATGCCCGTCTCGCCCAGCGCGCGGATCACCGTCGGCAAGAGGTTGGCGCTGCCAAGCTGCACCGGCGAGAGGTTGATGGAGACCGTTTCCTGACCGCTCCACCGCGCCGCCTCCAGCAGCGCCTCGCGGATCACCCATTCGCCGATGCCGACGATCTGGCCGGTTTCCTCGGCGATGCGGATGAAATCGCCGGGCGGAACCATGCCGCGCTCCGGGTGCTGCCAGCGCAAGAGCACCTCGTATCCCGAGGTCACCCCGCTCGGCAGGTCGACCAGCGGTTGCAGGAACAGCCGGAGCTCGTCCTGCGTGACCGCCTGGCGCAGGTCGCGCGAGAGCATGTGCTTGTCGTGGAGCTTGCGGTCCATCCCGGACTCGAACATCTCCCAGCGATTGCGCCCGCCCTGCTTGGCCGCATCGAGCGCGATGCCGGCATCGACCAGCAGCTGCTGGGGCATGTCGGCATGGTCCGGGCACAGCGCGATGCCGATGCTGGCGGTGATGTCGATGGTACACTCGCCGATAACGAAGGTGCTGGAGAGTTCCGCAAGCAGTTCCTCGGCAAGGCGGACCGCGTGGTCGCAGGCGTCCTGCCCGGCAATCATGATCGCGAACTCGTCACCGCCGAGGCGGGCGACGAAATGGCCTTCGCCGCCCAGCCGGGTGCGGTCGATCGCGGTCCGCATCGCATCGGCTGCATCGCGCAGCAGCGCGTCGCCCACGGGATGGCCATGGACGTCGTTGACCAGCTTGAACTGGTCGAGATCGACCAGCAGCAGTGCCAGCCGCCCGTCGTTGCCCAGCGCCGCGATCATCCGCCGCGAGGCCCCTTCGAACAGGGCGCGGTTGGGCAGGTCGGTGAGGCTGTCGTAAAAGGCCATGCGCCGGGCGCGGCGCTCGGCCAGCTTCTGCCCGGTGACGTCGGAGATCACCCCGCGAAAAGCGACGCCCGATGCCAGCGTCGCGTATACCGGGCGGCCCGAAACGGACCACCAGCGGACGTTGGAGGCATCGCCGGCCCGCAGCGCCAGTTCGAGGTGGCGGAATGCGTGGCGTCCGGCCAGGCGCTCGACCAACTGCTCGCGCCCGCCACCTGCGGCGAACAGGCGCTCGAAAGGCTGGCCATCCATGTCGGTGACTGCGCGGCCCGCGGCTTCGGCGAAACGCTTCCCCACCGAAACCATCCTGCCCTCGCCGTCGAGCTCGAACAGCCAGTCGGACCCCGATTCCTCGAACTCGTTGAGCAGCAGCTTGACCGTGTGGTTGGCCGAATTGAGCTCGCGCTCGCGCAGGATGCGGGTGACGAACAGCATGTGGCCCACCTCGACCATGTGCAGCATCAGCCCGGTGTACACGGCCATCAGCACGACCGCGCTGTAGGCGGGCAGGCCGCCGACGCGGGCCAGGCCGATACACAGCCCCGCGGCTGCGGGGATCATGAAGGCGCGCGCCGCCTTGGGCAGGGTGCGTACGGTATAGCCCGTCGCCGCGAGCTGCGTCGCCACCGCCAGCCCCATGAGCATGCGATTGCCCGGGCCGACAAGCGGCATGAACAGGATGGAGCCGAGGCCGACCGTCACGCCCATGACCGCACTGTTGATAGTGAGGGCCCGTGCCATCCGCGTGACCTGGGCGCGCCGCCGGGCGCGGCTGATGCCGCGGGCAAGCCACAGACGCATGCCGATCACGCCGGCCAGGGCCACGTCGATCGCGACGAGCAGCGGCAGCGATACCGCGTGCCAGAGCGCAACCGTGACAACCACCAGGTTTAGCAGGCTGCCCATCGTGATCGCGGGAATGTTGCGAATGTGCGCCGTGACGACCCGGTTTGCGACCCAGTCGCGCAGTTCGGGCGCGACAGCAACGCCGCGATTGCTTTTCCTCCTGAGCATGCGGCGCCTGATCCCTCTGACCGTTCGTCAGGTTCCTATCGGCGCATTGTAAAGTTCGCGTTACCAGACGGGCGCGATAACTGCGCTAAGTCCTTGTAACGGAAATGGCCTTGTCGAGGAGTATGGCCGCGCCATAGGCGGTGAGGAAGCTGGCATCGGCGGCGTCCCGGCCGACTCCGATCCGGGCGATCTCGGACGGATCCGCCATTCCCGTAGCGTCGACGAGATGCCAGAAGCCCGATACTCCGTCGCCGGAATCGAGGAACACCTCGGCGACCGCATGGAAATCCTGCGGGGTCACATCGGGGGCATAGACGCTCGAGAACCGCGCGGGAATCGCCGCGGCACGGGCGAAGGTGACGAGGAGGTGGGCGAAATCGCGGCACACCCCCTGCCGGTCGAGGAACGTGTCGAGCGCACCGGTCCGGGACGTGCTGCTGCCCGCGACGTAGGCGACATGGCTTGTGATCCAGTCGCGCATCGCACCGACCAGCGTCCCGCCCGAAAGGCCGTCGAACTCGCCCGCGACGAACGACTGGAAGCGCGTGGCCGGGCAATACGTCGAGTCCATCAGGTAATCGACCGCCTCTCCCGGCAGGAGATGGGGCGGAAGCGCGGGCAGGCCTTCCAGAGGGCCGACATGGCGCTGGGGCGTGACCTCGGCGCGGTAGGCGATTTCGAGCCGGCCCTCATGGCGCAGCCAGATTCGCTCGCCGATGCCGCCATGGCCCGCGACCCGCGCGAAGTGGTCGCAGGGAGGCAGGTCGATCCACGGATCGCGGATGACCTGCTCGGGCAGGATCGCCGCTTCGATCTGGAGAAGGAGGTCGGCCTGCTGCGGCAGGTCTAGGACCAGGGTGGTTTCGATTATGAGGGACATGCCGCGACGAACCCGGCGCGGGCAGGGGTGTTCCCGCGAATCGTCGTCCGGGTCAGCACAGCGACAGGTTTGCCCTGCTATCCCGTTCGCAATGCAAGGTTTAACACCTTACCTGCCGACGACGCTGCCGCCGCTGCTCCTGCTGGCGCTGGCTGCGATCGTGCTCGGGATCATCGGCGGATTGGCCGGCCGCGTGCTTCCGCGGACCGGCGGGGCGCTTCGCCTCGTCGGCAACCTCGTCCTGGCCGGTGCGGTGCTGCTGTCGTTCGTTCGCTTCGCCCGGATGGACCCGGCGTTCGATTCGCTGCTCGCTCCGTTCGGGATGCCGGCTGAGCGGGTGTCGGGCGGGGAGACGCGGGTGCCGCTGTCGTCCGACGGGCACTACTGGATCAGCGCGACGATCAACGGCGAGACCGAGCGGTTCATGGTCGATACCGGCGCGACCATCTCCGCGCTCAGCGAGGAGGCGGCGAGCGCGGCGCGGCTCAAACCCGATCCGCTGCGCTTGCCGGTGATGGTCCGCACCGCCGGCGGCGACATCGCCGCGCGCCTCGCCCGGATCGAGGACCTGCGCTTCGGCAACGTCGTCGCCCGCGACCTCGACGTCATCGTGACCGGCGAGACCGGGGTGAACGTGCTCGGCATGAACTTCCTCTCGCGCCTCAAGGGCTGGCGGGTGGAAGAAGGCGTTCTCGTGCTGACCCCGAAGGGCGAGGGGTAGAGCCTAGTTCCGCACCACCAGGCACTGCCCGCTGGTCGCGACGAGCGCCTGGCACGCCCGGGTCGCCTCTGCCTCGCTGGCGAAAGGCCCGGCCTGCAGGCGGCTGACCGCTCCTGCGGGAACATCGAAACGGCTTCGGCCGGACAGCTCGGGCTTGCCCTTGAGCCGGTTCCACAACGCGTCCGCATTCCCCTTGTTGCCGAACGCGCCGAACTGGATGCGATAGCGGCCCGTGGTCGCAGTCGCAGCCGCGGGCGCGGGCGTCTTGGCCGGCTTCGCGGCGACGGCGGGCGCGGGCCTGGGCGCGGCCGGACGGATCGGCGGGACCCCGGCATGAACTGCGACCGGCGGCGGGGCGCTTGATGCGGCGGGCGCGGGTGCGGACGTCGGGGCCGGTTGCGGTGCGCCGGAAATGTACGAACCGACCACGCGCTTCGTTGGCTTGGCGGGCGGCGGCGGTGCTGCGTCGCCCAGCACCACGGGATTGGCGAAATCGGCTCCGGCCGTGGTTTCCCCGGCGCTCGACGGCGGGACGACAACGCTCGCCACCGGCTGCGGCGGATCGCTCCGGCGGATCGGCGCGGTCGCGCCCGAGCCTGAGCCGAGGTCGACGGCAGCGGTTTCGCGCGCGCGCGTCTCGGCCGCCTGGCGTTCCAGTTCGCCGGCAAGGCTGACGCCCATCTGGCGCTGTTCCATCGGCACGAGCTGATCCATCGAGGCCAGTCCGTCGCGCGCCTGCGGCAGCCCGGCAGCGGCGGCGCGGGTCATCAGCGCATAGGCGCGGACCCAGTCCTTGCCGACGATGTCGCCGTTGAAGCTGGCAATGCCGAGGATGTACTGCGCGCGCGGCTCGCCCCGCGCCGCGCTCTTCTCGATCCACGGCAGCGCCTGTTCGCGCTGGCCGCGCTGGAACAGCAGCAGGCCATAGTTGTCGCCCGCCTGGAGGTGGCCCTGCTGCGCCGCGCGCCCGTAAAGGTCTTCGGCCCGCGTGAGATCGGCCGGCACGCCGCGACCCAGCTTGTAGGCCTGTGCGAGGTTGAACTGCGCGTCGGCGTCGCCCGCCGCAGCGGGGCCTTGCCACGCCTTCACCGCGCCGGTGTAGTCCCCGGCGGTCCAGGCATCGACTCCCGCCTTGACCGTGACGGCCGTGTCGATCGGCCTGGCGGCAGGGCCGGCAAGCGCCGGCACGGCGATCCCGGCGAGAAGCATGGCTGCGAAAAGTCGCATCGTTCCAAATCCCTCCTGCGACCCGGCCGGAACCGGAGTCGCCGTAAACCCGGCGCGGGGGCGGTGAGGCACTCACCTCACGCCGCATCGCGCGATAGATGGTCAAGCGCTATAGTGAATCACCTCTTAGCAAAGTCTTTAGGGCGCAAACGGCGGATTTCCGGGCCGTTGCCGTGATCCCCGGCAAGGGCGCCGGGGCGCGCGTTAACCAATAATTAGGTCTGATCTGCGATCCCCGCTGGCAAGTTCGCTTCGCCAGGGGGAAGAATTGCGCGTTCTCGCATGTGCATCGCAAAAAGGTGGGTCCGGCAAGACAACCTTGTCAGGCCACCTCGCCGTCCAGGCCCAGCGCAGTGGCGCCGGGCCGGTCGTGCTGATCGACATCGACCCCCAGGGGAGCCTCGCCGACTGGTGGAACGAGCGTGAGGCGGAATTCCCCGCCTTCGCCCAGACCACCGTTGCGCGCCTCGCCAGCGACCTTGCGGTGCTGCGCCAGCAGGGCTTCAAGCTGGCGGTGATCGATACCCCCCCCGCGATCACCATGGCGATCCAGTCGGTCATCTCGGTCGCCGAGCTGATCGTCGTCCCGACCCGGCCCAGCCCGCATGACCTGCGCGCCGTGGGCGCCACGGTCGACCTGTGCGAACGCGCCGGCAAGCCGCTGATCTTCGTGGTCAACGCCGCCACGCCGAAGGCCAAGATCACCAGCGAGGCCGCGGTCGCGCTGTCGCAGCACGGCACCGTGGCCCCGGTGACGATCCATCACCGCACCGATTTCGCCGCCTCGATGATCGACGGCCGGACGGTCATGGAGGTCGATCCGGGTGGCAAGTCTGCGGCCGAGGTCACCGCGCTGTGGAACTACATCTCCGAACGGCTCGAAAAGAACTTCCGCCGCACCGTGTTCGCCGCGCCGAATTCGGTCTCCGCGATCCCTACCGGTCCGCGTCCGATGGGTGGCTTCGGCCGCCGCGTCGCCGGCTCGTAAGGCGGGAGGCCCGGCCATGTCCGAACCCAAGCCCATCGCCTCGCTTTCGCCCGGCCTGCTCGCCCGCAAGGGCGCGGCGCGGCCCGCGATGCGCCCGCAGCTTCAGCCGCTGAACTTCGACGACGACACGCCCTACGGCGCGCAGCTGCGTGCGCAATTCGGCTTCACCGATGCCGAGCCGGTCGCGCTGACCCAGGACGACCTCGGCTGGAACGACATGGGCGAAGAGCCCGCGCCCGCCCCGGTCGCCGAGCCTGCGCCGCAGGTCGTGCCGATCGCCGGGAGCGAAGCCGTGGACAGCCCGGTCGTCGCGCCGGTCTCGCCCGCGCTGCGCCAGCTCGAGGAACTCGCCCAGACCATTGCCGCCGCGCCCAAGCCGCGTGCGCCGCGGCAGATGCGCTCGGCGCTCAAGGAAGGGCGCAAGGCCGCCTTCACCCTGCGCGTCGACGGCGAACGCCACCTCCGCCTGCGCCTGGCCTGCACCTTGCAGAACCGCAGCGCGCAGTCGGTGGTGACCGAAGCGCTCGACCGGCTGCTGGAAGAGCTGCCGGGACTCGACGAACTTTCCCGCCGCGTGAAGCGGCACTGATCTTACGGACTGCACGGGGGACGATCATGACCACCACTGCCAGCATCCTTCGCACCGGCCTTTCCGCCGCGGTCATGGCGGGCCTTCTCGCCGGCTGCGCCATGGGCGGATCGGGCGCGCACCCCTCGAAATTCGCGGCCGGGGCCGGCTCGGCGCTGGAGAAGGGCAACCCCTCCCGCGCCATCGAGCTCGCCGAACAGGCGGTCGCCGGTGATCCGCGCAACGCCGAATACCGCGTGCTGCTCGGCAACGCATATCTTCGCGCGGGGCGCTTCGCCTCGGCCCAGCAGGCCTACAACGAGGCGATCGACCTCGGCGCGGACAGCGGCAAGGCCGGGCTCAGCCTCGCCCTGGCCGACGTTGCGCTGGGCCAGAATGCCCAGGCGCTCGATACGCTCAACACGTACCGCGCCGCCATCCCCGCCAGCGACCTCGGCCTCGCCTATGCGCTGGCCGGCGACACCAACCGCGGGGTCGCGGTGCTGGTCGATGCGCTGCGCGGCGGCGAGAACACCCCGAAGGTCCGCCAGAACCTCGCCTATGCCTATGCCCTCGACGGACAATGGCGCGAGGCGCGGATCATGGCCTCGCAGGACGTGCCCGCCGACCAGCTCGATGCGCGGATGAGCGACTGGGCGATGGCCGCCCACCCGGACAACGCCGGCGGCCGCGTCGCCGCGCTGCTCGGCGTACCGGCGGGCGTCGTCGATGCCGGCTTCCCGCAGGCGCTGGCGCTCGCCAACTTCCCCACCACCGACCAGCTCGCCGCCGAGGCCCAGGCCGCCGCGCCCGAGCTGGCCCAGGCCGCGCAAGCGGAACTGCCGCCGACCGATCTCGGTGCGCCGCTGATCGACAGCCAGCCGCCGGTCCAGCTCGCCGCGTGGGATGCGCCGGCCTCGTCCGCCGCGCCGGTCGGCCCCGAAGCCGCGCCTGCGCCGGCCCCGGCCAAGCGCGGCTCGGCCTACCGCGTCGTCGGTGATTACATTCCGGACACCCCGGCTCCCGCGCCGGTCATTCCCGGCGCGAGCCCGTCGCCCAAGGCGGCCCAGCCCGCCGCCAGCCCCGCGCCGCGCCAGACCGCGAGCTGGGTCGCCCCGCCGGAGCGCAGCACCCATGTCGTCCAGCTCGGCAGCTTCGCCACGCCCGAAGGCGCGCGCCGCGCCTGGCGGCATTACCTGTCGCTGATGCCGCAGCTCAAGAGCTACCGCAACGTGACCACGCAGGTCACCGTGAATGGCCGCCAGTTCTGGCGCGTCCGCGCCGAAGGCTTTGCCGGCTACGCGCCTGCGAGCAGCATGTGCGGCTCGGTCAAGGCCCGCGGCGGAGCCTGCCTGGTGATGGCTTCGACCAAGGCCCCGGTGCCGGGTTCGCGCGTGGTCGACACGCGGATGGCGCGCCGGCGCTGATTGGAATCGGCGTCGTCCCGGACTTGCCTGCCCTCGCGAAAGCGGGGGATCCGGGACCGCTGTGAAGCTGGGCGCAAGGCTGCCAGCGGTCCCGCGTCGAGCCCGGGACGACACTGGGGTTACGCGACCTTCATCCCGCCCTTGAACAGCGCGGTGCAGCGCCCTTCGACCGGCCGCCGGTCGAACGGGGTGTTGCCCGCGCTCGCCGCCATCTTGTCAGAATCGACGATCCACGGGCGCAGCGGATCGATGAGGGCGATGTCGGCCTCGGCCCCCTCCGCGAGAGTTCCCGCGTCCACCCCCAGCAGCTTCGCCGGGTTCGCCGCGAGCAGGGCGAACGCACGGGGCAGGTCGATCACCCCGTCGCGCACCAGCGTCAGCGTCAAGGGTAGCAGCGTTTCCGCGCCCGCCATGCCTGGTTCGGCATCGGCAAAAGGCAGGCGCTTATCCTCCGGCCCGCGCGGGTCGTGGCCGCTGGCGATGACGTCGATGGTCCCGTCGCCGATGGCCTCGACCACCGCCTTGCGGTCGGCGTCACTGCGCAGCGGCGGGGACAGGCGGCAGAACGTGCGGAAGTTGGCAAGTTCCAGGTCGGAGAGCATGAAGTGCGCCGGGGTCACCCCCGCCGTCACCGCCACGCCGCGCTTCTTCGCCGCCCGCACCAGATCGAGCGCCGCGCGCGTCGTCACCTGCCGCAAGTGGAGCCGCGCCCCGCTGATTTCGGCGAGCGCGATGTCGCGCGCCACCGCGAGCGCCTCGGCCTCCGCGGGCGCGCTGGGCAGGCCGAGCCGGGTCGCCATTTCTCCCGCGGTCGCCACCGCGCTGCCGGCGAGGCCGGCATCCTCGGCGTGGCTTACCACCACCAGCCCGAGCATCGCCGCATAGCGCAGCAGCCGCAGCATCGTCCCGGAATCGCCGATCCACTGCCGCCCGGTGGCGACCGCCTTCGCGCCCGCGTCGCGCATCAGCGCGAGTTCGGCGAGTTCCTCGCCCTCCAGGGCGCGTGTCGCGGCGGCAAGGGGGTGGACCCACAGGTCGGGCTTGCCCGAAGCGGCGGCAAAGCGGACGCGCGCCGGGTGGTCGAGCGGCGGGCCCTGGTCGGGCATCAGTGCGGCGCGGGTGATCCCGCCGAAGTGGAACGCCGGCTTGTCGATCGCGAACACGCCCATGTCGACGAGGCCCGGCGCGATCAGCTGGCCCCGGGCCGCCACGACCTCGTCGCCGTCCCGCGCGGCGATGTCGCCCAGCGCGACGATGCGCCCGTCCTCACAGCGCAGGCCGCCTTCGCGGACTTCGCCGGCCAGGACCAGCCGACCTCCGGTGATGGTCAGCGGCCGCGCCTTCATGCCACGGCTCCTTCGTGATCGCCCCAACCGGGCACACCCCGCGCCCGGCGGGTCAGCACGTCGAGGCAGGCCATGCGGATCGCGACGCCCATTTCGACCTGGCGGGTGATCAGGCTGCGCTCCGGATCGTCGGCGACGGTGCTGTCAATCTCCACCCCGCGGTTCATCGGCCCGGGGTGCATGACCAGCGCCCCCGGCGCGGCCCGCGCCAGCCGTTCCGGGGTGAGGCCGTAGAGGTGGCGGTATTCGCGCGGTGAAGGGATGAACTGGCCCTGCATCCGCTCCTGCTGGAGCCGCAACATCATCACCACTTCCGCGCCGTGCAGTGCCGCGTCGAAATCGTGGAACGGGATCACCCCCATCGCCTCGATCCCTTCCGGCATCAGCGCGGGCGGGGCGCAGACCCGCACCTCTGCCCCCAGCGCGGTCAGCGAAAGGATGTTCGAGCGCGCCACCCGGCTGTGGAGGATGTCGCCGCAGATGGTGACCTTGAGCCCGGTGAAGTCCTCGCAGCCCAGCGCCTGGCGCAAGGTCAGGGCATCGAGCAGGGCCTGGGTCGGGTGTTCGTGCTGGCCGTCGCCGGCGTTGAGCACCGGGCAGTCGACCTTCTCCGCGATCAGCCGCACCGCGCCGGAACTGGCGTGGCGGATGACGATGGCGTCGGCGCGCATGGCGTTGAGCGTCATCGCCGTGTCGATCAGCGTTTCGCCCTTCTTCACGCTGCTGGTGGCCGCGTGCATGTTGACCACGTCCGCACCCAGCCGCTTGCCGGCGATCTCGAAGCTCAGCAGCGTGCGGGTCGAGTTTTCGAAGAACGCGTTGATGATGGTGAGGCCCGAGAGCAGGTTCGCCCGCTTCTTCGGCTGGCGGTTGAGCTCGACCCACTGCGCCGCTTCGTCGAGCAGATACAGGATCTCGTGCCGCGCAAGCTGGCCGATACCGGTCAGGTCACGGTGGGGAAAGGCGAGCGCGCCTTCGGGATAGCGTCCGGGGGGTGTCGATGCCTGCATCGAAACCAGCCCCCTAGAGCGGGTAGGGCCGCCCCTCAAGTCGTTTCGGCTGGAACCTGTGGACGGTGATGCCTAGATGGCGGGGCATTGGTCCCGGAGCACGCACCCACATGACGTTCGCAGGCAAAGTCTGGAAACTCCTCGTCGGGATCAAGGACGGGCTGACGCTCGCGTTGCTGCTCCTGTTCTTCTGGGCGCTGTTCGCGGTGCTGTCGTCGCGGCCCTCGCCGGCCGAGGTGCGCGAGGGCGCGCTGTACCTGCCGCTCGACGGGCGCATCGTCGAGGAGAAGAGCAAGGTCGAGTTCACCGCGATGCTGCTTTCGGGCCAGGCCCCGGACGGTGAGTTCCTCACCCGCGACCTGGTCCGCGCGATCGAGGCGGCGGCGGGCGACGAGCGGATCAAGGCGGTCGCCATCGACCTCGAGAATTTCGGCGGCGGGGGGCGGGTCAGCCTCCAGCGGATCGGCGCGGCGATGGACAAGGTCCGCGCCGCGAAGAAGCCGGTGCTGGTCCGCGCGCCGATCTACACCGACGGACGGATGCTGCTCGCCGCGCATGCCAGCGAGGTCTGGGTCGATCCACTCGGCGGGGCGATGATCACCGGGCCGGGCGGCTACCAGCTCTACTACAAGGGCCTGCTCGACCGGCTGAAGGTGGAGGCGCACGTCTTCCGCGTCGGCACCTACAAGAGCGCGGTCGAACCGTTCGAGCGCGCCGATGCCTCCGCCCCGGCGAAGGAATCGCTGGCCCAGGTCTATGGCGCGATCTGGCAGCAGTACCTCGACGAGGTGAAGAAGGCGCGGCCCAAGGCGAACCTCGCGCTGGTGACCAGCGACCCGCAGGCGTGGCTCGCGGCGTCGGGTGGTGATGCGGCGAAGGCGGCGGTCGCCGCCGGCCTTGCCGACCGGATCGGCGACAGGGTCGCCTTCGGCAAGCGCGTCGCCGAACTGGCGGGCGACGAGGACGCTGGAAATGATGGGGGCGCGCCGGGCAGCTTCGCGCACACCGAGCTCGGCCCTTGGCTCGCCGCCAACCCGGAGAGCACCGACGGCAAGGCGATCGCCGTGGTCACGGTCGCGGGCGACATCGTCGATGGCGATGCCGGCCCGGGCTCGGCGGGCGGCGACCGCATTGCCGACCTGATCGACGGCGCCGTGGCCGACAAGGACTACGCCGCGCTCGTCCTGCGGGTCGATTCCCCGGGCGGGTCGGTCACCGCCAGCGAGCGGATCCGCGCCGCGGTCGAACGCTTCCGCGCCACCGGGCGGCCGGTCGTGGCCTCGATGGGCAACATGGCGGCGAGCGGCGGGTACTGGGTCTCGACCCCCGCTCAGCGGATCTTCGCCGAACCGAGCACGATCACCGGCTCGATCGGCGTGTTCGGGGTGATCCCGACCTTCGAGAAGACCCTCGCCGACTACGGCGTGACCAGCGACGGGGTGCGGACTACGCCGCTGTCGGGCCAGCCGGACGTGTTCGCGGGCCTGACGCCGGAGTCCAAGGCGATCATCCAGCAGCAGATCGAGCAGACCTATGGCCGGTTCCTCGGCCTCGTCGCGGCGTCGCGCGGCAAGTCGCCGCAGGACATCGACAGGATCGCGCAAGGGCGGGTGTGGGACGGCGGCACCGCCCGCCAGCTCGGGCTCGTCGACCAGTTCGGCGGGATTGAGGACGCGCTCGCCTGGGCGGCCGGGCAGGCCAAGCTCAAGGACGGCGAGTGGCATGCCGATTACCTTGGCGGCGGGATCGACGCGTTCAGCACCACGCTGGCCGGCCTGTTCGGCGGGGGCGAGGCGCGGGCGGCGCAGCCGAAGGACTTCGTCTCGTTCGCCGCACTCGGCCAGCAGCAGACGATGGCGCGGCTCGGCGCGGATCTCTCGCGGCTGCTGTCGGGCGAGGGCGCGCAGGCGGCGTGCCTCGAGTGCGCGGGGTTGGTAGATGCCGCGCCTGTGAAGGCAGACGCGCGTGGGTGGCTCGCGGTGCTGGGCGGCTTGCTGAGGTAGGGAAAGACAGGCCCACCCTAGCCCCTCCCGCGAGCGGGAGGGGAACCGGTCGCGCCTATTCTCCCCCTCCCGCTGGCGGGAGGGGGCCGAGGGGTGGGCGAGACCTAAGCCGTTGGCACCTCATCCGGGATCGAACCCGGGTCAGCAATGTCCGGTCCGACCGGGTCCACTTCGTCCGGCTGGCCCGGCGGGGCTTCCTGCGGAGTCGGGTCGGCAGGCCGCTCCGGCGGGGCCTGGGGATCGATGCGGTTCGGATTCGGGTCGTCGGGACGGCTCGCCATGTGGATAACTCCGTGGATTATTCCGACTCAACACGGCTCGCCGCACCCTTGTTCCGGCGGAACTCCGCCATTTTTGCCAAGGCTTGCCCTTTGCACCCCCTTTCGATAGAGGCACCGCCTGCTTTTCCCGGAACGCGGGCGTGGCGGAACTGGTAGACGCGCCAGATTTAGGTTCTGGTATCGCAAGATGTGGGGGTTCGAGTCCCTTCGCCCGCACCAGCCGCCGCGCGATGCGTGGAGCACTCCGGACAGGATCAAACTGGAAGACTTTGCCAATGCAGATCGTCGAAACGACCAACGAGGGCCTGAAGCGCTCCTACACCGTCACCATTCCCGCGACCGACATCGCCGCGCGGATCGAGGGCGAGGTCAAGAAGATCGCCCCGCAGGTGCGGATGCCTGGCTTCCGTCCCGGCAAGGTCCCGGCCAACCTCGTACGCAAGATGCACGGCGCGGCGCTCCACGGCGATGCGCTCAACACCTCGATCCGCGAGGCGATGGACAAGCTGGTGCGCGATCACCAGCTGCGCCCGGCGATGCAGCCGCAGGTCGACCTCGGCGAAGGCTATGAGGAGGGCAAGGACGCCCAGCTCACCGTCAGCCTCGAAGTGCTGCCCGAAATCACCGCGCCGACGCTCGACGGGCTCAAGCTCGAAAAGCTGGTCGTGCCGGTCACCGACGCCGAAGTCGCAGAGGCCGTGGCCCGCATCGGCGCTGGCTCGAAGAGCTTCAAGGACGCCAAGAAGGGCGCCAAGGCCAAGGACGGCGACCAGCTGACCATCGACTTCACCGGCAAGCTGAACGGCGAGGAATTCGAAGGCGGCAAGGCCGAGGACGCTGCGCTGGAAATCGGCGCGGGCCGCTTCATCCCGGGCTTCGAGGAACAGCTCGTCGGCGTGAAGGCGGGCGATGAGAAGACCATCACCGTGACCTTCCCCGAAGACTACCCGGCCGACAACCTCAAGGGCCAGGAAGCGACCTTCGACATCGTTGTCAAGGCGGTCAAGAACCCCGGCGAATTCGAGGCGAACGACGAGTTCGCCAAGATGCTCGGCCTCGAAAGCCTCGAGCAGCTCCAGGGCCTGCTGCGCGGCCAGCTCGAGCAGGAGACCGCCGGTCTCACCCGCACCCAGATGAAGCGCCAGCTGCTCGACATCCTCGCCGCCGGCCACGACTTCGCGGTGCCGCCGTCGATGGTCGACGCCGAGTTCGATCAGATCTGGAACCAGCTCCAGCAGGAAGCCCAGAACGAGGAAAATCCGGAAGAGGCGCTGAAGGAGATCGAGGCGGAGAAGGACGACTACCGCAAGATCGCCGAACGCCGCGTCCGCCTCGGCCTGCTCCTTTCGGAAATCGGCCAGGCCAACGGCGTCCAGGTCTCCGCGCAGGAAATGGAAATGCTGATCCGCCAGGCGGCGCAGCAGTACCGCGAGGAAGACCGCCAGCGCTTCGTCGACTACGTCCGCTCGGAACCCCTCGTCGCCGCCCAGCTGCGCGCGCCGCTCTATGAGGACAAGGTCGTCGACTTCCTGTTCGACAAGGCCGAAGTCAGCGAGCGCGAAGTGACCAAGGACGAACTCCAGGCCGCGATCGAAGCCGAGGATGGCGCCGCGCCGGCCCCGGCCAAGAAGCCCGCCGCGAAAAAGGCCCCGGCCAAGAAGGCCGCCAAGGAAGAGGCGCCCGCCGAGGACGCCGCTGCCCCTGAGGCCGCTGCCGAAAAGCCGGCCAAGAAGGCTCCCGCGAAGAAGGCGACCGCTCCGAAGGCCGAAGCCGCCGCCGACGAGGCTGCGCCCGCGCCGAAGAAGAAGGCCCCGGCCAAGAAGAAGGCCGAAGGCTGAGTTTCAGGCCTCCCGGCCGAAAACACGAAAGGCCTCGGGGTGACCCGGGGCCTTTTGCTTTGGGGGAGGGCGCTTGTTCTTTACGCTCCGTCACCCTGAACTCGTTTCAGGGTCCCACCAGTAGCACCCCTGATCTCCGGAATAGCGCACCACCGCGCCGCTCGGTCGCGCTTGCTCTCGGGCACCTGTACGCCGGCAGGGGAGACCCTGAAACAAGTTCAGGGTGACGAGGTTGGTTGTCGTATCAAACAGCGGCCTCTTTCGGACCGCCTAGCAAGAGACTAACATCCAAGCGTGCTCCATTTGCCGCTTCTCTTTCTGGTCGCTGCGCCTGAGCTGCCTGGATTGCCTGCAGTCAAAGTCGATGCGTCAAGCAAATCAGAGGCCTGCCGCCCATCGACCCGCATGTCCGGCCGCTACTACGTCGACGAGAACGCGTACTTCGAGCGGAGCGCTTGCGGCGACCGGTTCCGGATCAGGATGAGCGCCGACACAGTCGACATGGCCAAGTTTAATGCGGCAGTCCGAGAGGCCAACAGGCGGGGGCTGCGCTACATCGAGGTTGAACTCGTCGGCAACTCGTCTTCACGGCCTGGGCGGCTTGGAGGCCCAGTGTTCGAAGTGACCGAAGTGGTCACTGCAAGCTTGCCCCGGTAGCACCTACTCCCCCCACCGCTTCAGCCCAGCCACCGGCACCGCCGCGCTGCGCACCTTCTCATAGGCCGCTCCGGCTTCCAGCAGCCGCCGTTCGCTCCACGCCGGGCCGATGAAGCTCAAACCCACCGGCAGGCCCTCGACCGCGCCCATCGGGACCGAGAGGTGGGGGTAGCCGGCCACCGCCGGCAGCGTCCCCGCGCCGATCGCGCCGAGGTAGTGGTCGCCGGTGACGAGGTCGATCGGCCACGCCGGGCCGGACGTCGGGGCGACCAGCACGGTGACCTTGTACTTCGCCAGCAGCATGTCGATCCCGTCCTTGCCGGCGAGGCGCAGCGAATTGGCGCGGGCCTTTTCATAGGCTGCCTGGTCGGTGGTCTTCGCAGAAAGCTCGAACAGGTCCTGCCCGAACCAGCGCAGTTCGCGTTCCGCGTGCGCCTTGTTGAACGCGATCACGTCGGCAAGGCTGCGAACCGGCGGGTTGCCGGGAAGCGCGGCGAGATAGGCGGTGAGATCGGCCTGCTGTTCATAGAGCAGCACCTGGAACTCGTCGCGGCCGATCTCCGATGAAGGATCCCAGGTGATCTCGACCAGCTCCGCGCCGCCGCGCCTGAGGTCGGCAAGCGCGGTCTCGAACAGCCGATTCACGCCGGAATGGTTGCCCGCCTGCCCGCGCAGCACGCCGATCCGCACGCCGGAGAGGCTCGCGTTCTCGAGCCCCTCGGCATAGGCCTCGATGTGGATCTCGCTGCGCGCGGTCGCCTTGTCGGTCGGGTCTGGCCCCGCCATCGCATCGAGCAGCAGGGCGACATCGTGGACGCTCGTCGCCATCGGCCCTGCGGTATCCTGGCTGTGGCTGATCGGGACGATGAGGCTGCGGCTGACGAGGCCGACCGTTGGCTTGAGGCCAACGATGCCGTTGACGCTGGCCGGGCAGGTGACCGAACCGTCGGTCTCGGTCCCGATCGCCGCCCACGCGAGCCCCGCCGCGACCGCTGCGCCGCTGCCGCTCGACGAGCCGCAGGGCGAGCGGTCGATCGCGTGCGGGTTCTTCGTCTGCCCGCCCGCGCCGCTCCATCCGCTGGACGAATCCGACGAACGGAAGTTGGCCCATTCGGACAGGTTGGTCTTGCCGAGGATCACCACGCCGGCCGCGCGCAGCTTCGCGATGACCGGCGCGTCGCGGCCCGTCACGTTGTCCTTCAGCGCGAGGCTGCCGGCGGTGGTCGGCATCGGATCGGCGGTCTCGATGTTGTCCTTGACGAGGATCGCCTTGCCCGCAAGCGGCCCCGACATCGCGGCCGCCGCCTTCGCCTGCTTCATCGCCTCGGGATTGACCGCGATGACGGCGTTCAGCTGCGGCCCATGGTCGTCGATCGCATCGATCCGCTGCAGATACCGCGCCGTCTCTGCCTCGGCCGACGACAAATGCGGCTGCGGCACCGCCGCGCACCCGGCGATGAAAGCGGCGGCGGCGAGGATGGCTGGTTTCATCGGTGAGCTCCCCTGTGTGGCGGAGATGCTGGTGGAGCGAAGGGCGGTTGGCAAGGGGGTGGGTGGGCAGGATTTGCGCACGAAGACTCGGATAGGTCTCGCCGGGCGGATGTGAGGCCTCATCGACGCGCCGCCTGTCCTACACGCGCCGGCTGTGGCACGAGCAGGCTATGGCCGCGTTTCCATCTTCATTGCACCGCGCTCAACCCCGCCACGCGGCGGCCAGGACCCTGCAAAACGGAAAGTCACACAATCTGCCCCGATCAGGCCCCAAAGTCGGTCACTTTTCGTATTTTTGCCAAGCCCTTGGTGCGATCCCGCCGGCCCTGCGAAACTGCCGCATCCAGCGTCAACTTCGCGCAGCCCTACGCGCTCCACCCCCATCTGGGTTAACGCCCTTGAACATCCGCCAAGGGCACGCGACATAGGGCTTCTAATCAAGCGAGGGATTCCATGCTCGACCTGTTCGGCGCCTCCTCGGCGCAAGGAAAGTTTTCTGTCGACCCGATCACCGGGGCGCTCGTGCCGGTGGTGGTCGAGCAGACCAGCCGCGGCGAACGCAGCTTCGACATCTTTTCGCGCCTGCTGCGCGAACGCATCGTCTTCGTCACCGGCGAGGTCGAGGACCACATGGCCTCGCTGATCGTGGCGCAGCTGCTGTTCCTCGAAAGCGAGAATCCGTCGAAGGACATCTCGATGTACATCAACTCGCCGGGCGGGGTGGTGACCGCGGGTCTCGCGATCCACGACACCATGCAGTACATCAAGCCGCGCGTTTCGACCGTCTGCATCGGCCAGGCATGCTCGATGGGTTCGTTCCTCCTCGCCGCGGGCGAGCCGGGGATGCGCATCGCGCTGCCGAACTCGCGGATCATGATCCACCAGCCTTCGGGCGGCGCGCGCGGCATGGCGACCGACATCGAGATCCAGGCCCGCGAGATCCTGCGCCTGCGCAAGCGGCTGAACGAATACTATGTGAAGTATACCGGCAAGACGCTGAAGGAGATCGAGTCCGCGGTCGATCGCGATACCTGGCTCGATGCGGACGAGGCGCTCGCCTTCGGCCTGGTCGACAAGGTATTCGAAACCCGGCCCGACTCCGATCGCCCGGCCGACGAAGGCAGCGGCGGCGCGCCGTAAATGACGGACGGGCCCTTTCAGCGCAGCGAAAGCATCGCGCTGGTAGGGCTTTGTTCGCGATGATCGTGTCCGGTTGATTAATGCCCTTGCGGCATTAGGATAGCCGGACTCGCCTTCTCCGGGAGGCGCACGGAAGAGAATATGACCAAACTCAGCGGATCCGATACCAAGAGCACCCTTTACTGCAGCTTCTGCGGGAAGTCGCAGCACGAGGTGCGCAAGCTCATTGCCGGGCCGACCGTGTTCATCTGCGATGAATGCGTCGAGCTGTGCAACGACATCATCCGCGAGGAAACGAAGGCCGGCATCGCCGGCAAGAAGGATGGCGGGGTGCCGAGCCCGCGCGACATCTTCGAGACGCTGAACGACTATGTGATCGGTCAGGACCGCGCCAAGCGCGTGCTCTCGGTCGCGGTGCACAACCACTACAAGCGCCTCAAGCACAGCGGCAAGGGCGGCGACGTCGAGCTGTCGAAGTCGAACATCCTGCTGGTCGGGCCGACCGGTTCGGGCAAGACCCTGCTGGCCCAGACGCTCGCCAAGACCTTCGACGTGCCCTTCACCATGGCCGACGCGACCACGCTGACCGAGGCCGGTTACGTGGGCGAGGACGTCGAGAACATCATCCTCAAGCTGCTCCAGGCCAGCGACTACAACGTCGAGAAGGCCCAGCACGGGATCGTTTACATCGACGAGATCGACAAGATCAGTCGCAAGGCGGAGAACCCCTCGATCACCCGCGACGTGTCGGGCGAGGGCGTCCAGCAGGCGCTGCTCAAGCTGATGGAAGGGACCACCGCCTCGGTTCCGCCGCAGGGCGGGCGCAAGCATCCGCAGCAGGAGTTCCTCCAGGTCGACACGACCAACATCCTGTTCATCTGCGGCGGCGCGTTTGCGGGCCTTGAAAAGATCATCGCCGACCGCCTGCAGAAGCGCTCGATCGGTTTCGGCGCGCACGTCGCCGATCCCGACAAGCGCAAGGTCGGCGAACTGCTCCAGAAGGCGGAGCCGGAAGACCTGCTCAAGTTCGGCCTGATCCCCGAATTCGTCGGCCGCCTGCCGGTGATCGCGACGCTCAACGACCTCGACATCGAGGCGCTGGTCAAGATCCTCAAGGAGCCGAAGAACGCGCTGGTCAAGCAGTACGCCAAGCTGTTCGAGCTGGAAGACGTCGCGCTGACCTTCACCGACGACGCGCTCGAGGCGATCGCCAAGCGCGCCATCGAACGCAAGACCGGCGCGCGCGGCCTGCGCTCGATCGTCGAAGGGCTGCTGCTCGACACGATGTTCGACCTGCCGACTCTGGAAGACGTCACCGAGGTGGTCGTCGACAAGGACGTCGTCGAGGGCCGCAAGGAACCGATGCAGGTGCTGAAAGGCAAGGAAGCGGCCTGATCTTCGGGCGGCCGCCCAATCGCCGTAGCTCCTAGACTACGCTCTCCGGATGCAGGTGGCAGTCCACCTGCCCGGTTTCGACCTGCAGCGTCGCGTGGCCGATCCCGAAGTCGTGTTCCAGCTCGTGACACAGGTCGTGGAGGAAGCGGTCGCCAGGGTGACCTGCGGGCATGACGAGGTGCGCGGTGAGCGCCGTTTCGGTGGTGCTCATCGGCCAGATATGGAGGTCGTGGACCGCGTTCACCCCCGGCTGGCCCGACAGGAACGCGCGGACCTTTGCCTCGTCGATCCCCTCGGGCACGCCGAGCAGGCCGAGCTTCACCGAATCCTTGAGCAGCCCCCAGGTGCCATGCGCGATCACCGCGACGATCAGCAGGCTCGTCACCGGGTCGATCCACGCCTGCCCGGTCAGCGCGATCAGCAGGCCGGCGATCACCACCCCGGCGGAAACCGCCGCGTCCGCCGCCATGTGGAGGTAGGCACCGCGGATGTTGAGGTCGGTCTTGCGGCCGCGCATGAACATCAGCGCGGTGGCGGTGTTGATCAGGATGCCGATCGCCGCGACGATCATCACCGGGCCGGGTTCGACCGGCGCGGGCTCGAACAGGCGGCGCACCGTCTCCACCGCGATCGCACCGATTGCGATCAGCAGCAGCGACGCATTGGCCAGCGCGGCAAGGATCGAGCTCGACTTGAAGCCATAGGTGAACCGCGCGGAAGGCGGGCGCGCGGCGAGGCGGGTCGCCGCCAACGCGATCACCAGCCCGAGCACGTCAGAGAGGTTGTGTCCCGCGTCGGCGACCAGCGCCATCGACCCCGAGATGATCCCGGCCGCCGCCTCGACCGCGACGAACCCGGCATTGAGGGCAATGCCGACGGCAAAGGCACGGCCGTATCCGGCCGGCGGCGCATGGTCGTGGCCGTGCCTGTGCCCGTGATGGTGGTGATGTCCGTGACCGCTGCCCATGGCCTGCGCCTTAGCCCGATCGGGCGCGACCGCCTACCGTGGCATTTATGCCGCACTGCAGCAGGAAAATGAAATGCCGGGCAACCGGCCTGCGCAACGATCGTGCAATAGCACATTCGCCCTAGCAACTTTCATATGAAACTACACTCCTGTCAGTAATTTGGTTTCACGGCGCTGGACGGAACGTCCCGGAACCGTCGCATTGTCACCAGCTGGTCACACGCGGACGGTTTTGGGGCGGGGCGGAGGCCGGTAAATCCCGGCCATCGCGGGCTAGGGGGCGATTCGTGCGACGCGTGCGCACGCGCCGTGATCCGGCCAGCCAAAAATTTGAAACGAAACGACTTTTCGTCTTCGCCAGTGCCGGTCGACCGGACAATTCGGGGTCATACGATGCAGATCAGATATTTCCTTGCCGCCAGCGTCGCGTCGCTTTCGCTCGCCGCCGGCCTCTCGTCGCCCGCGATGGCGCAGGAAACCTCCTCGGCCGTGCGCGGCGAGGTCATGAGCAACGGTGCCCCGGTCGGCGGCGCGACGGTGACCATCGTCCACGAACCCTCGGGCACCACCGCGACCACCACGACCGACGGGAACGGCAACTTCTCGGCCAACGGCCTGCGCGTCGGCGGTCCGTTCACCGTGACCGTCAATGCCGACGGCTATGAAGCCGGCATCGTCAGCGACCTCTACCTCCAGGCCGGCCAGCCGGTCCGCCTGCCGGTCGATCTCCAGGCCGCGACCCAGATCGTCGTCACCGCCGCCTCGCTCGGGCCGGCGATCGCCACTTCGGACGGTCCGACGACCTCGCTGGGCGCAGAGCAGATCGCAGCCGCCGCGTCGATCAACCGCGACATCCGCGACCTCGCCCGCCGCGATCCGCTGGTCACCATCGACCTGACCAACGCCCGCACCATCGAAATCGCCGGCAACAACGGCCGCCTAAACCGCTTCTCGGTCGACGGCATGCAGCTGTCGGACGACTTCGGCCTCAACAACGGCGGCCTGCCGACCAGCCGCGGTCCGGTGCCGTTCGACGCGATCGAGCAGTTCACCGTCAAGGTCGCCCCGTTCGATATCGCCGAGGGCGACATGCAGGGCGGCGCGATCAACGTCGTGCTCAAGTCGGGTGGCAACAAGTTCCATGGCGGCGCGTTCTACAGCTACACCGACGACAACCTGACCGGTCACAAGTCCAAGAACGCGGTCGTCAAGCTGAACTTCGATTCGAAGCAGTACGGCGGTTGGCTCTCGGGCCCGCTGGTCAAGGACAAGCTGTTCTTCATGGCCGCCTATGAGCGCACCAAGGAAGGCCAGCCGCTCAACGACGGCTTCGGCCCCGGCTTCGCCAACCAGGTTCCCGGACTGACCCAGTCGATCATCGACCAGGTCACCTCGATCGCCAAGAGCCGCTATGGCTATGACACGCTGGGCCTGATCGCGACCACGCAGGAAGAAGACGAGAAAATCGTCGGCAAGCTCGACTGGAACATCAGCGACGACCAGCGCCTTTCGCTGACCTACATCCGCAACGTCGGCACCAATCAGTTCCAGCAGAACAACTTCCTCACCCCTGCCTACGGCCTCGGCTACCAGTCGAACGGGTATGAGCTACGCGAGGAAATCAATACCGGCACCGTCGAGCTGAACTCGACCTGGTCCGACCAGTTCTCGACAACCGTTCGCGCGTCGTATCGCGACTATAATCGCGACCAGGCACCGTTCGGTGGCCGCAGCTTCCCGCAAATGGAAGTCTGCCTTGATGGTGCTTCGCCGCTGACCCCGGCGTCGAACAGCGCGACGACCTGCGGCACCACTCGCCTGTTTTTCGGTCCGGACGTGTCGCGCCAGTCGAATGACCTCAACACCGACAACCTGTCGATCGACGTCACGGCGCGTTACGATATGGGCGACTTCTCGCTGCGCATGATGGGCGGCTACACCAAGGTCGACGTCTATAACCTGTTCCTCCAGCGCTCGCTGGGCGATTTCTACTTCGACAGCCTTGCCGACTTTGCCGCCGGCAACGCCAACCGCCTGCGCTACGGCAACGCGGTGCCATCGAACGATCCGAACGACGCCGCAGCCCGGTTCAACACCACGAACTGGACCTTCGGCATCCAGGGCGACCTGCAGGCCACCGACACGCTGAGCCTGACTGCCGGCGTGCGTTATGACCTGTTCGATAACAACATTGCCCCGCCGCTCAACCCGAACTTCCTTGCGCGGTACGGCTTCAACAACCGCTCGACCTTCAAGGGCCGTGGTCTTCTCCAGCCGCGCTTCGCCGCGACCTGGGAAGCAACCCCGCGCCTGATCTTGCGCGCGGGGGCGGGCGTGTTCGGTGGCGGTACTCCGGACGTGTTCCTGTCGAACGTGTTCTCGAACACTGGCCTGCTGACCAACTCGGTTGATATCACCCGCGCCAACTGTGCCGCTTCGGGCACCTGCAACGCGCTCAACGGCATCACTGGCGGCACCATTCCGGCGAATGTGGTCAACTTCCTGACCACTAACACCGCGAGCCTTGCCGGCGCTCCGACCGACTCGATCGATCCGGACCTTGATCTGGCCAGCAAGTTCAAGGCGACCTTCTCGGCCGACTACAAGGCCGACCTCGGCCCGCTCGGCGACGACTGGATGTTTGGCGTCCAGTTCCTCTACGACAAGACGATCGACGGCTACTTGTGGACCGACCTGCGTTCGGTGCCGATCGGTACCCTGCCGGACGGGCGCACGCGCTATGGTCCGATCGGCGGCGTGGCGACCACCAACCGCGACCTGATCCTGACCAACACCAGCGATGGCCGCGGCATCTTCGCGACCGTCCGGTTCGAAAAGAACTGGGACATGGGCCTTGGCATCTCGGGCAGCTACACCCGCTCGGACGTCAAGGATCGCTCATCGCTGACCTCGTCGACCTCGTCGTCGAACTACAGCAACAACGCCTTCGAGGATCCGAACTACCCCGCGTACGGCCGCTCGATCTATGAGTACCGCAACCAGTGGAAGTTCGGAGTGGACTACAAGCACGCCTTCTTCGGCGATGCCAAGACCACCATCGGCATCTTCGGCGAACTGCGCTCGGGCCGTCCGTACAGCGTGACGATGCTCGACAACAATGGCACCCGTGGCAACGTCTTCGGGACCGTCGGGAACCTCGGCAACATGCTGCTCTACGTGCCGACCGCTGGAAGCGATCCGAAGGTGGTGTTCGACACGACCGCCAGCGAGACCGCCTTCAATGCGCTCGTCGACCAGCTCGGGCTCGGCAAGTACCGCGGCAAGATCGTCCCGAAGAACAGCCAGACCTCGCCGAACTTCTTCAAGGTCGACCTCCACTTCGGCCAGGAAGTGCCGCTGCCGGTCGTCGATGGCGCCAAGCTCGAATTCTTCGCCGACATCGAGAACGTTCTGAACCTGATCGACAAGGACTGGGGCGCGCTGCGCCAGGTGCAGTTCCCGTATAACGCGGCGATTGTCCGCGTCGCTTGCAACGCGACTTCGGGCAACAACTGCACCCAGTACAAGTACAGCGGCGTGCTCGCCCCGAACCAGGTGCTGCAGACCCGCCAGTCGCTCTACGGCGTGCGCATCGGTGCCCGCCTGAAGTTCTGATCTTCGCCTGACGGCAGAACCGCGAAAGGCGCGGGGGAGGCATATTGCTTCCCCCGCGCTTTTTCGTTTCCGACATCCGGACCTGTGCGGTTTGCCACTTTTTGCTGCGACGAAACGTGCCATACCGTCGATCAGTCGAGGCGGCGGGACTCACGCCTCGTGCAATCGAACGGTGAGCCCCACGGACATCGAAGACCCATGAAAAGGCACCTTCTCCTCGCCTCCGCCACCATTGCCGCGCTTGTCTCGGGTGGCCCCGCATTTGCTGCGGGCTGCCCCTCGGGCGGCGCGGGACCGATCGCCGTCGGCCAGCTGCAGAGCGTCGGCGCGCAGGCCCGCACCTTCACCGTGACCCTCGCCGCCGGTGACGGCATCCAGGCCGACCTCACCACGATCGCCGGGACGAGCGAGGGCGGCGATGGCGACGAACACGAAGGCGAGAGCAGCGGCAATGCCGCGCCGACCGGGCTGATGGTCTGCGACGCATCCGGCAAGGTCCTCGCACCGCTGCCCAGCGAAGTGTTCGCCAGCGGCGGCAGCATGAGCCGGATCGAGGACGGCGTCCGCCTGCGCTTTGCCGCGCCGACCACCGGGGCCTACCGCATCGCGGTCGCGGCCGGCGCCGACGGGCGCGAACTGCTGCTCCGCCGCCGCGCTGTGCCCGCGCAGGACCGCACCCCGACGGAGCTCGAGCTTGGCGGCAGCGACTTCGCCAAGGTCAGCCGCGACAAGCCGCTGACCTACCAGTTCGCCGGCAAGGCCGGGCAGTGGGTCAGGATCACCGCCACCTCCGACAACGACACCGTGCTGCATCTCGCCGGGCCGGGGGCGGACGGCTATGAGAGCATTGCCGACAACGACGACGCCGACGGGCTCAACCCGGCGATCCGCCGCCGCCTGCCGGTAAGCGGGACCTATTATGTCCAGCTCGAGTCGCTTTCGGCTAGCGAGGCGGACGCCAGCCTGCTGGTCGAGACCGTCGACGCCCCGCCGCCTCCGACGGCCCCGCTCGCGCTGAAGAGCGGCGCGGCGGTGACCGGCAAGCTCGAGGACGGCGGGCAGAAGGTGCTCTATGCGCTGCCGGTGACCGCCGGGCACAGCTACCGCCTCGAACTGACCGCGCCTTACGACTCGGTGATCGAGGTCGGGCTCGACGATCCGCTGGTGCCCGAGGACGATGACGGGACCGGCAACGGATTTTCCTCGGTTCGCTCCACCGACCGCAACCTGACCGGGACCGAGAAGCTGAACTTCACCGCGCGCTCGACCGGCCGCGTGCTCGTCCAGGTTCGCGCCTATGGTCTCGGCGAAAGCGACGGCGGCTACACGCTGAAGGCGGTCGACGCCGGGATGTAGCCAATGATCTCCCCTCCTGCTTGCGGGAGGGGAATCAGTACACGCAGGCATCCAGCCCATCGCCGCGCACGATCCTCACCTGGGCGGCGATGCGGTTGCCGTGGCGGCGGGTGAAGCCGCCCGCGCCGTTGACTTCGCGCTCCTTGGGCAGCGGGAACACGGCGGCGATCCGGGCCGCCTCGACCGGCGAGAGCCGCCGCGCGGACTTCCGGTAATAGCGCTGCGCCCCGGCCTCGACCCCGTAGGTGCCGATCCCGGTCTCGGCGACGTTGAGGTAGACCTCCATGATCCGCCGCTTGCCCCAGATGGTCTCGATCAGCACGGTGAAATAGGCCTCCAGCGCTTTCCGGAAATACCCACCGCCCTGCCACAGGAACACGTTCTTGGCGGTCTGCTGGCTGATCGTCGAGCCGCCGCGGATCCGCCCGCCGCGCTGGTTGCGTTCATAGGCCTTCTGGATCGCCTCGGTGTCGAAGCCATTGTGCGAGCAGAACTTGCCGTCTTCCCCGGCGATCGCGGCATCCACCATGGTCCGGTCGATGTCGTTCAGGCTCGTCCAGTCCTTGGTGAAGCCGTTGGGGTCCATCAGCATGGTCGCCGTCACCGGCGGCGGCACGAACCGATAGAGCACCACCAGGCCGACCGTAATGACAAGGAAGTACACGATCGCCCGGCCGACGAACCAGCCGAAGCGGTAGGCTGGCCCATGCGACTTTGCCGGGCGGGAGGGCTTGAGGAAGCGGAAGGGCATTGGGCGAGAGGTTAGCCAGCCTTGCGTCCCGGGTCCAGATCAGTGCGCGCTCGCCGCTTTCGCACCGCGTGGGTGGATCCCGATTAGTGCCGCGCCCAGCAGCGGCATCGCCACGACCCAGAGGCGCAGGCCGGTCACTCCTTCGGGGCTCGCGATGCTGATCGCCGCCGTCAGTCCGAGCCCGGCGCAAACGAGCAGCAGGCCGGCAATCAGCCTTCCGTGCGACACCGCCGCGATCCCGCCGCGGCTGCGGCTGCTGCCGTCGCGCTCGAACCGGGCGAACAGCAGTACCAGCGGGAGCAGCGCGGCGATGTAGAGCGCGAACCAGAGGGGCCGCGCCAGCCACCACGCCTCGCTCCCCGGCAGAGCCCCGAGTCCGACGCCGCCGAGCAGCCACGCGCCGACCACCACCAGCACGAACGCGGTGAGGTGCCACAGGTAAATGGTCATGATCATCGCATTGACCAGCACGGTCGCGGTCCACAGCGTCAGGTTCTCCAGCATCCGCCGTCCCACCGGTTCCAGCAGCAGGACCAGGCCCGCCTGCGCGAGACCAAGCGCGAGCAGCGCCAGCGTCGGCGGCATCGAGTTCGACAGCTCCGTGCCCGGCACTCCGATCATCGCCACGGGGTAGGGGCCGAAGCGGACCAGCGCGAGCAGCGCGGCCAGCCCTGCGGCGAACAGCGCGAACGGACGCCAGCGCCCGGCCATGCGCCCGTCGGCCCAGGCGTAGCCCAGCTGGTGAACAGCGAGCCAGACAAAGCCGAAATTGGCGAAATTGACGAACGGCACGCCCTGGCGAATCGCAAGCAGGTCGATGGCCACCGCGCCAAGAACCAGCACCGCGAGCGAGGCGAAGCCCCACCGCCGCCACGCCGCATGGCTCCACGGCACGACGGCCGAGACCATCAGGTAAACCGAGAGAAACCACACCGGCACCAATGCCAGCTGCGCCGCCAGCCGCACCACGTCGCGCTCCACCCCCACCGCAGTGCCGAGAAGCGCAAAGCCGCTCCACAGCGCGAACAGCGGTAGCAGCGGGTAGACGAGGCGGTGGAGCCGGCTGGCGAACCAGCCGTTCCAGTCCCCGCCCTTGCGCCGCGTCGCAGCCCACGAAACGCCGTTGGAGAAGCCGCCCACGAGGAAAAAGACCGGCATGACCTGGAATCCCCAGGTCAGCCACTGTGTCCAGGGCAGAATGCCGAGAAGGTGTCCGCCGTGGACCTCGCCGTTTGAGATATAGGGCGCGGCGACCAGCCAGTGGCCGACGACCACCGCAAAGATCGAGAAGGCGCGCAGGAAGTCGACCCAGCGATTGCGCTCTGGTGGGGCCAGCTCTGCCATCGCCCGCGCCCGTGCCCAAGTGCCCCCCGATGGCTGCCTGCCCGGATCAGCTGTCATCGTCGTCGTCCTCCCGCCGCGCATCATGACCGAGACCCGGGCGAGCGCAAGCAGCGCCGGAATCATTGTCCGTGGAATAATCGGCGGGCAGCGCCGTTATCCCCCCGTGCAAGGGGGGCAGGGTTGGCCGCCGGGGCACGCCAACACGGGAGAATACCATGTTCAAGAAGATCACCACCGCCGCTGCGGCGGCCGCGATGCTGGCCGGCGGCGTTGCCGCCCTTGCGCCCGCCGCGCAGGCCCGCGAGGGCGCGCAGTCGGTCGGCCACGGGATCAAGTGCTATTACTATCTGGGCGTCCAGATTTGCTACAAAAGCGTCTGATCTCTTCGGGAAGCGCCAAAAGAAAACCCCGCGCCAGTCCGTCCGGCGCGGGGTTTTCCTGTTTCTGCGATGACCCGGTCAGTGCGCCGGAATCAAAATCCGTCGCTCGCCCGCGATCCGCTGCATTGCCTTCTGCAGCTTTTCGAAGGCCCGCACCTCGATCTGGCGGACGCGTTCGCGGCTGACGTTGTAGACCTGGCTCAACTCCTCGAGCGTCTTCGGATCATCGACCAGGCGGCGGTCGGTGAGGATGTGGCGCTCGCGCTCGTTGAGGCTGTCCATCGCCTCGACCAACATGGCGTGGCGCATGCTCGCTTCCTCGGCGTCGGCGACGGTTTCGTCCTGCAGCGGGCGGTCGTCGGTCAGCCAGTCCTGCCAGGTGCCCTCGCCGTCCTCGCGCATGGGGACGTTGAGCGACGCGTCGCCGCCCATCATCATCCGGCGGTTCATGTTGACCACCTCCTGCTCGGGCACGCCGAGGTCGGTGGCGATCTTGCGGACATCGTCGGGGTGAAGGTCGCTGTCCTCGAACGCCTCGAGGTTCTTCTTCATCCGGCGGAGGTTGAAGAACAGCTTCTTTTGCGCCGCGGTGGTGCCCATCTTCACGAGGGACCACGAGCGCAGGATGAACTCCTGCATCGAGGCCTTGATCCACCACATCGCGTAGGTCGCGAGGCGGAAGCCGCGATCGGGTTCGAACTTCTTGACGCCCTGCATCAGGCCGATGTTGCCTTCGCTGATCAGCTCGCTGACCGGCAGGCCATAGCCGCGGTAGCCCATGGCGATCTTCGCCACGAGTCGCAGGTGGCTGGTCACCAGCTGGGCGGCGGCTTCGGGATCCTGGTGTTCCGCATAACGCTTGGCGAGCATGTATTCCTGCTCGGGCGTGAGTATGGGAAACTTCCTGATTTCCGAGAGATAGCGGTTGAGGCTCGCCTCTCCGCCGAGGGCGGGAACGGTCAGAGCGGTCTTGGTCTCACTCACCTGAACTTTCCTTTCTCGTCGATCCCTGAGGTTCGACCCCTAATGGGCATCGCACGGCGGGACCACGTGATTGCTTGTATCACAGTATTCGCTTTTTTGCCCGCAATTCCTCTATCGAACCGCCAAGCTCGACGATCAGTTCCGTCATGTCGCGGGGTAACGGACTGTTAAATTGCACCGGTTCGGCGCGTATGGGGTGGATGAAGCCGAGTTCGGCGGCATGCAGCGCCTGGCGGCGGAAGCCGAGCTGGCTGAGAATCGGGCGCAGGCGCGTGTTCGGTCGTCCATAGACAGGGTCGCCCAATAGCGCATGGCCAATTGATGCAAGGTGAACGCGCACCTGGTGGGTCCTCCCGGTCTCGAGCCGGCACTCGACGAGCGCCGCCGAGTCGAGCGCCGTCAGCGTCTTGTAGTGCGTCACCGCATGCTTGCCGCGGCCTTCATCGACCAAGGCCATTTTCTTCCGGTCGGACGACGAGCGGGCGATGTGGCCGCGCACCGTACCCGCCGCCGGGACGGGCACCCCGCCGGTGACCGCCAGGTAGGCGCGGTGGATCGAATGGTCGGCGAACTGCTTCGCCAGCCCTTCGTGCGCGGCGTCGCTCTTGGCGACGACCAGCAGGCCCGAGGTATCCTTGTCGATGCGGTGGACGATGCCGGGCCTCGCCACGCCGCCGATGCCCGACAGCTGCCCGCGGCAGTGGTGGAGCAGGGCGTTGACCAGCGTCCCGTCGAGGTTGCCGGCCGCGGGATGGACGACGAGGCCCGCGGGCTTGTCGACCACGATCAGGTGCTCGTCCTCGAAGGCGACGGTCAGCGGAATGTCCTGCGGTTGGGCTTCGGCGGGCGCGGCTTCGGGCACGCGGATTTCCCACGAGGAGCCCGCCGCCGGCTTCATCGAGGCGGTCCGCGCCGGCTGTCCGGCGAGGGTCACCCGGCCCTCGTCCATCAGCGCCTTGACCCGCTCGCGCGACAGCCCGCTGGCTTCCGCGAGCGCCTTGTCGAGCCGCTGGCCGGACGCGGCGATGGTGCCTTGCAAGATGGTGTCGCTTCCCCCCATGCTGCCCGAGATGGGAACCCTGCTGCGGCTGACAAGTGGCGTGCTTGCCACACTGTGCGAAGAAGCGATGCGCTCCGCCTCCCGCGAAGCCTGCGGCCTGCTCCTCGGCACCGGCGCGCAGATTCACACGGCCACCGTCACCGCCAACGTCCACCCAACGCCCGAAACGCACTTCGAGATCGACCCAGCGGCCCTCATCGCCGCGCATCGCGCCGCGCGGGAGGGCGGGCCGGAGGTGCTCGGCTACTGGCACTCGCACCCCAACGGCCTTGCCCGCCCGTCGACCACCGACGCCGCGATGGCGAGCGGCGACGGCAAGCTCTGGGCGATCGTCGCGTCGGGCGAGGTCACTTTGTGGCGCGATACGCCGTCCGGGTTCGTCGCGCTTCCCTATGGAATCGAAGCCGGGTAAGGCAGCGCGCGATGACCAGCGTTACCGATATCGATCTCGCCGCCCTGCTCTGCTCGCGCCTGTGCCACGACCTGCTCTCGCCGGTCGGCGCGCTGACCAACGGGCTCGAACTCCTCAGTGACGAGAAGGACCCGGAGATGCGCCAGCGCTGCTTCGAGCTGCTCGAACAAAGCGCCAAAACCAGCGCCGATAAGTTGAAGTTCTTTCGCCTAGCTTTCGGGGCGGCCGGCGGCTTCGGCGAGATGGTCCCCGTGGCCGAGCCGCGCGCGTTGATCGACGCGCTGGTTTCCGCCAACGCGCGGATCAGCGTCAACTGGGCGCTGGCCGGGGACGCGCTCCCCAAGCCGGCGGTCAAGACCCTGCTCAATCTCGCCCAGATCGGGATGGAGGCGCTGGTCCGTGGGGGCACGCTCGACATCGCGGCGGAGATGCGCGGGAATGCCAGCGAGATCGTGGTCCGCGCCACCGGCCAGCGGATCGCCTTTGATCCCGCGATCGGCGCGGCGCTGGATGGCTCGCTCCCTGTGGCCGAACTCTCCAGCCGCACCGCGCCCGCGGCGATGCTGCAGAAGCTCGCGGCGAGCGTCGGCGGCGGGGTGCAGTACCATGTCGGTGACGAAACGCTGGTGCTGGGGGCGGTGCTTCCGGTAGGCTGACCCGCGATGGATGAGCTGGTCCACCGCGAGAACCTCTCCCCCAACTGGGACGAGCGCGCGCTGCCGGTCTCGATGGTCGTGCTCCACTATACCGGGATGCCGACCGGCGCGGAGGCCGAGGCGCGGCTCGTCGACCCGGACGCCAAGGTCAGCGCCCATTACCTGATCCACGAGGACGGCGAGGTCGTGCGCCTGGTGCCGGAGGACAAGCGCGCCTGGCACGCCGGGCGCAGTTACTGGCGCGGAATCTCCGACGTGAACTCGGCCAGCATCGGCATCGAGCTGGTCAATCCGGGGCACGAATGGGGCTATCGCGAATTTCCCGAGGCGCAGATCGAGGCGCTGATCCCCCTGCTTTTCGAGATCGTCGAGGCCCACGACATCCCCCGCGCCAACGTCGTCGGCCACTCCGACGTCGCCCCGGCGCGCAAGGACGATCCGGGCGAGCTGTTCCCCTGGCACCTGCTCGCCCGCTACAACCTCGCGCTGCCGGTGCCCAAGCCGTCGATGCGGCTGGTCTACGACAATCCCGGCGCGTTCTATCTCGCGCTGGAGCGGTTCGGGTACGACATCGCCGACGGCCACGCCGCGGTGCGAGCCTTCCAGCGGCGCTGGCGGCCGAGCCTGATCGACGGGGAGCTCGACGGCCAGATCGGGGCGATGCTGTTTGAGCTTTTGCTGGACCGCGACCTCGGACGTGCGCGTTGATGCATGGACCGGCGCAAGCTGACGCTTGCGCCTTGCGCGGTGCCGCAACGCGAACACGGAGGTGTTCGCCCCGCGCGAAGCGTGCTAGACAATCAGCGCGCCAGGGGGCCGGGCAGCCGCGGCATGAGTGTCGAGGAAAGTCCGGGCTCCACGAAACAAGGGTGGCGGGTAACGCCCGCCGGGCAGGGGCTTCGGCCCAGGCCAAGGGACAGTGCCACAGAGAGCAGACCGCCCCTTCGGCAAGCTCAGGATGAGCGGGTTTGAGGGGCAAGGGTGAAAGGGTGCGGTAAGAGCGCACCGGGCTTCCGGCAACGGCGGCCGCACGGCAAACCCCACCCGGAGCAAGACCGAATAGGGGCGGCGGGCCCTTGGGTTTTCGAACTCAAGAGCAGGCGGGTTTCACGCCAGTCGCCCGGGTTGGTCGCTAGAGCGTCGCAGCAATGCGCCGCCCAGAGGAATGGCTGCCCCGGCCGATACGGTGCGACAATCGCATACCGTCGGCCGGACAGAACCCGGCTTACAGGCTCCCTGGCGCATAACCACCACTTGCCAAAAGATGACGTATCGTCAATCATGCGCGCAACCCGCAGCATGGCGGGGTGAGAGGATGCGCCCGTGGACATCGCCTTTTCCCCCGCCGAGCAGCGGTTCCGCGACGAGGTTCGCGGCTGGCTGGCCGACAACGTGCCGAAGGAGCAGCGCCCGCTCCAGCCGGCGGAGGCCAAGCCGTTCGACCTCGCCTGGCAACGGCGGCAGTTCGAGGGCGGCTGGGCCGGGATCAACTGGCCGGTCGAATACGGCGGGCGCGGGCTCTCGCTGATGGAGCAGATCATCTGGTTCGAGGAGTACGCCCGCGCCGGCGCGCCGTGGATCGGCGTGTGCTTCGTCGGGGTGAACCACGGCGGTCCGACCCTGATCATGCGCGGCAGCGAGGCGCAGAAAGCCTACCATCTCCCGCGAATCCTCAAGGGGGAGACTGTCTGGTGCCAGGGCTTTTCGGAGCCCGGTGCGGGTTCGGACCTCGCGTCCTTGCGCACCCACGCCCGGATCGAGGGCGATCAGCTGGTCATCAACGGGTCCAAGATCTGGACCAGCTTCGCCGGGCAGGCCGACTGGCAGGAACTGCTCCTGCGTACCGACCGCGAGGCGCAGCGCCATCATGGCCTGTCCTGGGTGATCTGCGACATGCACGCGCCGGGCATCGAGATTCGCCCGATCCGGATGATGAGCGGCGAGTGGGACTTCTGCCAGGTGTTCTACGACGAGGTGAAGATTCCGCTGGAGAACGTCGTCGGCGGCGTCGGCAACGGCTGGTCGGTGGCGATGTCGACCCTCGCGTTCGAGCGCGGCACCGGCTTCATCGCCGAGCAGGTCAAGCTGGCCGAGCGGGTCGAGCACCTGCTCGCCAAGGCGCAGTCGACGATCGGGCCGGACGGCCGGGCGCTCATTCGCCGCGAGGACATGGCCGAACGGCTGGCGACGTTGCGCGCCGAGGTCGCCGCTCTCAAGGCGGTAACCTACACCACAGTTTCAACGACCGCGCGTACGGGACAACCTGGCCCGGAAGCCTCGGTCGTCCGCCTGTTCACGGCAGAGCTGAGCCAGCGGATCGCGCACCTCGACCTCGAAATGCTGGGGGCAGACATGCTGGACTTCCGGTACGGCGACCAGAACGAGGTCCACGATTACTTCCGCGGCTTTGCTTCGACGATCGCCGGCGGCTCGGCGCAGATCCAGCGCGACATCATCGCCGAGCGTATCCTCGGCCTGCCGCGCTCGCGCTGAGGGGAGAATACGCATGGACCTGACCCCCACCGGCGAGATCGAAGCGATCCGCGAAGCCGCCGCGAGTTTCATGGCGGAGGCGATGCCGCTGTCCTCGGTGCGCAAACGTACGCCCGAACAATGGCGTGCCCTCGCCGAGATGGGCCTGATCGGCGCGGGCCTGCCCGAGGACGCGGGAGGCTCGGGGCTCGGTCATGCGGGTGAGGCGCTGGTGTTCGCCGAGCTTGGCCGCCAGCTCGCTCCGCTCGCCGCGCTCGCGGGGGCCGTGGGGGCCGGACTTGCCGCGCGCGCAGGGGATGGCGCGCTCGCCGGGCGGCTTGCCGAGGGCGAGCGGGTAGCTCTGGCCGTGGCGGGCGGGCGCCTGCTCGATGCCGCCGATGCGCGGTGGTTCGTGTCGCTCGATAACGGCCTTGCGGCGCTCCATCCGCTGGACGGCGTGGAGCTTCGCTCCGGCTTCGACGTCGGGACGATGCATGCCGACCGGCCCGATACCCAGGCCGTCCATTCCGATGCGGCCGGCGCGTATCACCTCTCTCTGCTCGTTTCTGCCTATGCCCTAGGTGCTGCGGAAGCGGCGCGGGACCTTGCGGCGGGGCATGCCCGCACCCGCGAGCAGTTCGGCCGCCCCATCGGGGCGTTCCAGGGGGTCAAACACCCGGTCGCCGACATGGCGGTCCGCTGCATCATGATCCGCGCCCAGCTCACCTTCGCCGCGCTGGCGCTTGAGGGGGGAGAGCCGGACGCCGCTTTCCATGTCGCGGCGGTGCGGCGGCTCGCCGGGCAGGCGGCGATCGACAATGCCCGCACCTGCATCCAGGTCCATGGTGGGATGGGCATGACCGACGAGTGCGACGCCCACCTGCCGCTCAAGCGGGCGCACGCGCTGGCGTTCATCGCGCCCGCCGACCGCGAGGCGCTGCTCGCACCCGCCTGACTAGAGGTTCGCCGAAAGCGTCGCCAGCATCCGCGCCCAGGCGTGCTCGGCCTGGGGTTCGTCGTAGACCGGGCTGTCGATGGTGCACCAGCCGTGCTGGGCCGGATAGACCTCGACCTCCGCCTTGCGCCCGGCATCGGCGGCCGTCTTGCGCAGCACGTCTTTGGCGTCCGGTTGCCGCTCGTCGTCGTTCTGGGCGATTGCGAGAAGCAGCGCGGCGTCGAGCTTCGGGATCAGCAGGTGCGGGCTGTCCGGCGTGTCGTCGACCAGCCCTGCGCCGTGGAACGAGCACGCCGCGCCGATCCGCGCCGGCACCGCGGCGGCGGTCCGCAAGGTGTAAGGGCCGGTCATGCAATAGCCGAGCGCGGCGATCTGCTTGCCGGCATCCACCTCGCGCTGCGCGTCGAGCCAGGTGACGAACGCACGCGCGTCCGAAGCGATGCCCGGAAGCGTGATCGCGGCGATCATCGGCTTGATCCTGGCCTGTCCCTCCGGCGTCCGCCATTCGGCCATCGTCGCGACGATAGGTGCGCGGGAGGAGCGGTAATAGTGGTTCACCACCAGCACCGCGTAACCTTCGCCAGCCAGCCGCGTGGCCATGGTCTTGTAGGCATCGCGCAGGCCCGCGATGTCGGGCCACAGGATCACGCCGGGGTGACGGCCGGACTTCGGCGCAACGAAGAAGGCGTCGGCCTGTCCGTCGCTCGTCGGCACCATGACCGATCGCGCCATGGTCTCGCGCCCGGCCGCAGCGGCCTTGTCGCTGCCTCCGGTCATGCAGCCGGGGAGCGCGGCGATCGCTGCCGCACTCGCACTGGCGCGGCCGAAGTCACGGCGGCTCAGGCTCTTGGCGGCAAGCCAGCGGGCATTGTCATGTTCGGTAAAGTCGTCGCACATGGCGCAGGCGGTCCTTTCTCGCGCCCTCCCGCAGCCAGCTTATCATCGCTTTGCCGGCCCGCAAGCGACGAGCCTCTTGCCTTGCGCTGGGGCTGGCATATACCGTCCGGTACCCGCATCGAGACGGGACGGAGAGGAATCGATGGCTCTGAGGTCGTTCGCGCTGGCCGCGCTGTTCTCGCTTGCCGCCTGCACGGGCTCCAATGCGCCCACGGGATCGGCCCCGGCAGCCAGCGGGGTGACCGATGCCCTGCTCGCCGCGCAGCCGGAGGGCGAGTGGCTGAGCTATGGCCGCGACCACAACGAGCAGCGTTTCTCCACGCTCGCCCAGGTGACCGACCAGAACGTGAGCCAGTTGGGCCTCGCCTGGTTCGCGGACCTCGATACCGCGCGCGGACAGGAAGCGACCCCGCTGATGCACGACGGGGTGCTCTACATCACCACCGCGTGGAGCAAGGTCGCCGCCTACGACGCGAAGACCGGCAAGCCGCTGTGGACGTACGACCCCGAAGTGCCCCGGTCGAAGCTGGTCGACGTGTGCTGCGACGCGGTCAACCGCGGCGTCGCGCTCTATGGCGACAAGGTGTTTGTCGGCACGCTCGACGGCCGGCTGATCGCGCTCGACCAGAAGAGCGGCAAGGCCCTTTGGAGCAAGCTGGTCATCCCCGAGGGCTCGCACATGTCGATCACCGGCGCGCCGCGGGTGGTCAAGGGGCGGATCCTGCTCGGCGCGGCGGGCGCGGAATACTTCACGCGCGGCTACCTCGCCGCCTATGATCCCGAGACCGGGAACGAGGCGTGGAAGTTCTACACCGTCCCCGGCGACCCGTCGAAGCCGTTCGAGGGCAAGCACCTCGAGGCTGCAGCCAAGACCTGGACCGGCGAGTGGTGGAAGCTCGGCGGCGGGGGCACGGTGTGGGATTCGATCACCTATGATCCCGCCACCAACCTGGTGTTCTTCGGCACTGCCAATGCCGAGCCGTGGAACCCGCAGCACCGGAATACGAAGGGCCAGGGCGACAGCCTCTACACCGCCTCGATCGTCGCGGTGAACGCCGACACCGGCGAATACGCGTGGCATTTCCAGGAGACCCCGGACGACCGCTGGGACTTCGATTCGACCCAGCAGATCATCGTCGCCGACCTGCCCGTGAACGGCCAGGTCCAGCACGTGATCATGCACGCGCCGAAGAACGGGTTCTTCTATGTCCTCGACGCCAGGACGGGCAAGTTCCTCTCGGGCAAGCCGTTCGTGCAGGGGATCAACTGGGCCTCGGGCCTCGATCCCGTCACCGGCGCGCCGATGGTCAATCCCGAGGCCAAGTACGAGATCACCGGCAAGCCATTCGTCGGGATCCCCGGCGCGGTCGGGGCACATAGCTGGACGCCGATGAGCTTCAGCCCGAAGACGGGCCTCGTCTACATCCCGACCAACAACACGCCGCAGTACTACATGGCCGATCCCGACTGGGAGCCGGGCAAGACCGGGTTCCAGCTCGGCCTCGATTTCTCCGGCGGCGCGATCCCCGCCGACAAGGCCGTGCGGGAAGCGACGGCGAAGGGGTTCACCGGCGCGCTGGTGGCCTTCGATCCGGTCGCAGGCAAGGTCCGCTGGACCGTCCCGCACCCGCACGCGACCAACGGCGGAACGTTGGCGACGGCGGGCAACCTCGTCTTCCAGGGAGTCGCGGAAGGGCTGTTCAACGCCTATGCGGCCGACACCGGCAAGCAGGTGTGGAGCTTCCCGGTCCAGTCCGGCGTGCTCGCCGCGCCGATGACCTATGCGATCGACGGCGAACAGTACGTCGCGGTGCTGGTCGGCTGGGGCGGTGTGCTCGACGTCTCGGGCGGCGAACTGGTCGGCAAGATGACCCCGAACATCAGCCGCCTGATGGTGTTCAAGCTCGGTGCCAAGGGCGTCACGTTGCCGGCCCCGCCGCCACAGAGCGCGCGGGTCCTCGATCCGCCGCCGTTCACCGGCAAGCCCGAGCAGGTCGCGGCCGGAGCGAAGTTCTACGCCAACAGCTGCTCGGTCTGCCACGGCAACGCCGCGGTCGCGGGCAAGCTCAATCCCGACATCCGCCACTCGGTCGCGCTCGGCAAGGCCGACCTGTGGCAGCAGATCGTCCACGACGGCGCGCTCAAGGACAACGGCATGGTCGCGTGGAAGGACCAGTACTCGGCCGAGCAGATCGAGCAGATCAGGCAGTACGTGATCAGCCGGGCCAACGAGGACAAGGCGCTCGAACGCAAATGAGCCGGGTTGGGTGCGGCGCAGCAGCGTTGCATCCGACTTCGCCCCGATTTGAACCAAATTGCGCGACCAGGCGGGAACTTGGCATTGGCCTCCCGCCGGCCTGCTTGTTACGCAGGTGCAGCATGGGGGAGGCGGAGTCTTAGGCCGGTTCCTGGCAACGGACGTCTGGTCATGACTGCGCACCGAAGAGTAAGCATCAGTTGGAAGGCTAAATCACTGGCCTTCAACCTGTTCGATCGCATTCCCCAAGGCGAGCGGCTCTACTATCTGTTCCAGAAGTTTATTACGAAAACCCAGCCGCGGCCCTATGTGCCGACGAGCGGGTCGGCTCGAATACAAATCCTGCAGGCCCAACGCATTATGCAGCGCCGAGCTGATGCGCCCAAATTGCAGCTGCTGGAAATCGGTGCCGGCTGGGACCTTTACGCCAACCTGATCTACTGGTGCTATGGGTTCGAGAATCAGATCGCGATCGATGTCCGCCGTTGGGCCCGGGCTGAAACGGTCAACGCGGCAATCGCGCATCTCGCCAAGGACCCGCCGCCCGCCGCCTTGCGTGTGCCGAAGATCAAACTGGACGCGGCGAGCTTCGAAACGTCGCTGAAAGAGGTTTACGGCATTCGCTACCTCGCTCCGCTTGACGCATCATCGACCGATCTGCCTGCGGGCTCGATTGATGTCATTTGCACGACCAGCGTGTTCGAACATATCCCCGAACAGGTTCTTGCCGCGATCCTGAAGGAGTTCCGGCGGATTATCAGACCCGACGGGATGATGACGCACACGATCGATTTTACCGACCATTACAGTCACGCAGATCCGGCAATAACGGACTTCAACTATCTGCAATTCGGCAATCGGCAGTGGATGCGTCACAATCCCGGAATCCACTTCCAGAACCGTCTGCGAACCAGGGACTTTCGCCGACTGATTGAGGAC
The DNA here is from genome assembly GCF_058783565.1 of Novosphingobium sp. FW305-C-111. NCBI lineage: Bacteria > Pseudomonadati > Pseudomonadota > Alphaproteobacteria > Sphingomonadales > Sphingomonadaceae > Novosphingobium > Novosphingobium sp. FW305-C-111. Next base: position 66,014 of record NZ_JBYSYP010000001.1, on the reverse strand, counting down.
GCCGATTTCGATGTGAGCGAGTGCGAGGAATGGGGTGGTCGGCCGAGCGAACTCGATCGGACCGCTGTGCATCCGGATTTCAAGCATTACCGCCGCGAAGAACTTCTGGTCATTGGAGCGAACCTGATCGCGAAGCCCAAGTGACGAATCAGATTGCGCCGGCGCAAAGCTTGATGGTTTCCCGTTCATGGGCCGCGAGATCGCCTTCATCGACCAGCCGCTCGCCAGCCGCGCGATCTACCAGAAGTTCGCCGAGCGCGGGCTGGGCAAGCTGGGTGAGCGGCTCACCCCGCACCGCGGGCGGCGCTTCGCCCGGCAGTGATCAGGCGGTGTAGAAGTTCAGTTCCAGCAGAACGTTGTGCGGATCGCGGACGAAGATCTGCCGCAGCCTGGCCATCGGGACCTCGGCGGTTTCATAGCTGAGGGCCATGCCCTCGATCCGCGCGACGGTCGCGTCATAATCGTCACACGCCATCGCAACGTGGTGGATCGCACCGGTTTCCGCGCTCGCCGGGAAGTCGCGGTCGAAGGCACGCCCGAGGCTGCGGTGATTGAGATGGACGATCGGACGGCCCTCCTCGTCGCACAGCCAGGCAGCGGCGTCCTTCATCGCCGCCGGTATCCGCGGGTCGAGCGTCAGGCCCAGCAGCGCCGTATAGAACGCGGTCGCGGCGGCGATATCGTCGGTGACGATGTTGACGTGATCGAGGCCCTTTACCGACATGCCCGCCTCCTTACATCGCCGAGATGCCGCCATCGACCTTGAGTTCCGCTCCGGTCACGAAGCGGCTTTCGTCGGAGGCGAGATAGAGCACGGCGCTGGCGATGTCGTCGGGCTCGCCAACGCGGCCAAGCGGGATCTGGCGGGCGAGCTTGCCCATGACAACGCCCTTGTCGAGGTTGGCATTGGCGGCAATGCCGTCGAGGATCGGGGTGTCGATGAAGGTCGGGTGGACCGAATTGCAGCGCACGTCCCAGCCGCGCTTGGCGCAGTACAGTGCAACCGATTTCGACAGCATCCACACCGCCGCCTTGCTGGCGTTGTAGCCGGGCATGGTATCCGACGCGATCAGCCCGGCGATCGAGCTGATGTTGATGATCGAGCCGGGCTGGTTGTCGCGAAGCAGCGGGATTGCCGTCTGGCAGCCGAGGAACACCGAATCGACGTTCACAGCAAAGCCACGCTTCCAGGTCTCGAATTCGCAGGTCTCGATGTTGCCGCGCACACCGATCCCGGCGTTGTTGACGAGGACGGAGAGACCGCCCAGCGCATCGCCGGCCAGCTCGACCGCCTGCTTCCAGTCGTCCGGGCTGGTCACGTCGTGGCGCAGCGAGAACGCGGTGCCGGCGCCGTATTCGTGGTTGATCCATTCGGCCTGCGCCGCCGCACCGTCGGCGTTGAGGTCGGTGAGGAGCAGCTTCGCCCCCTCCTTCGCCAGCCGCCGCGCCGTCGCCGCACCGAGACCCTGCGCCGCGCCGGTGACCAGCGCCTTCTTGCCTTCGACCCTGCGGCTCATCCTGTCTCTCCGTCTATGTTATCGTCATTGCGAGCCCTGAAAGGGCGAAGCCATCCACCGCGGCCGCGATGGATGGCCGCGGCCTTCGGCCTCGCAATGACGAGGCTTCAGGAGCCGCGTATCTTATTTCATCGCGAGGATGCCCGGCCCGAGCAGCGTGAGCAAGCGCACGTCGATGGCGTCGCCCTGCGCACGGCGGCTCGCGAGGAAGTCACTGAGCCCCGCCAAGGGCACGTGGTGGACGGTGATGTCCTCGCCCGGCAGACCGCCGCCCTCGCTGACCTTCTCGAGGTCGAAGGCCCGCAGGAGGGTGAAGCTTTCGGTGACCATGCCGGGCGAGGAATGGAACTCGCCGATGGTTTCCATCCGGCCGGGACGGTAGCCGGTTTCTTCCTCCAGCTCGCGCGCGGCGGCGACCTCGGCGGCTTCGCCTTCCGCGCCTTCGTCGTCGCCGATCAGGCCGGCGGGAAGCTCGATGCACACGCGGTTCAACGGCACGCGGAACTGCTCGACCAGCACGACCTCGTCATCGGGGGTGAGGGCGAGGATCACCGCGGCGCGGATGTTGCGGGCGCGGCTGACATACTCCCACTTGCCCTTCTTCTTGGCGACGACGAAGCGCCCCGCCCACATCACCTCTTCGGGCGCGTCACCTGTCTTGCTCATGGGATATCAGACCTCGATCAGCCGGTCGGGAAGTTCGTTGGTATCGTTCTCGGCGCGGGGGAAATGCGCGGCAAGCACGGCGCCCACCTTTTCCACCGCGGCAATCATCCCGTCGGCGATGCGGCCGTCGCGGATATGACCGAGCATCGCCTGCATCGCATCGCCCCACACCGCGGCGTCGACCTTGCTGGCGATGGCTTCGTCGGCGACGATCTCGGCGCGGTGCTCGGCCAGGGACAGGTAGATGAGGATGCCGGTGCGGCCGTGGGTCCGCCGCTCGGCGCCGACCTTGAAGCAGGTCACGGCGCGGGCATGGACGCGCCCCGTCTTGACCGGCGCGGGTACCAGCAGCAGCCGCAGCGGCCGCCACAGCAGGATCAGGTACATGCCGGCGAACTTGACCACGCCGACGGTCAGCGCGAGGCCCAGCACCGCGCGCGGGCTCCATTCGGTCGCCCACAGGCCGAGCATCCGGTCGACGAGGCCGAGATAGAACCCCGGCGCGATCTCCAGCGCGGCGAGCGCCAGCAGCGCGACGAGCGCCGACCAGGCTAGCGCAACGTCGTGGTAATCGTCGGACTGCGGGGTGACGATCGTGACTATCTCGCCCGCGCTCGCCCCTTCCGCGGCGGAGACGGCGACGCTCACCCGGTCGCGGTCGGCTTCGGTCATGACAGGTAGCGCCATCGTCACCAGCTCCCCGATGCCCCGCCGCCGCCGAAGCTGCCGCCGCCACCGGAGAAGCCCCCGCCGCCAGAAAAGCCTCCGCCGCCAAAGCCCCCGCCACCGCCCGACCAGCCGCCACTCGGCACGACCCATATCCCGCTCGAATGGCGCTTGCCGCCCTTGCCGAACAGGCTGCGCAGGAATGGCAGCACGAAGAAAAAGAAGAAGATCACCAGCCAGACCCAGAATCCGAAATCGAACTCGGGCGCATTGTCCGCCTGTTGCTGCTGCGCCGCGCTGGCGGCGACCTTGCGCGCCTCGTCCTCGGGAAGCTGGAGCTGGGCGATCAGCTGGTCGGTCGCGGCCATTATCCCGCCGGGGTAGTCGTTGGCCTTGAACCGGGGGATCACCTCGCGCTGGATGATCACGCTCGACAGCGCGTCGGTGAGGATGCCCTCGAGCCCGTAGCCGACCTCGATCCGCACCTTGCGCTCGTTCGGCGCGACGAGGAGGATCGCCCCGTCGTCGCGGTCCTTGTTGCCGAGCGCCCAGGTCCGACCGAGCTGGTAGCCGTAGTCCTCGATCTCGTAGCCCTGCAGGCTCGGCACGGTCGCGACGACCAGCTGGCGCTGCGACTGCGTCTCCAGCGCGGCGAGCTTGGCGTCGAGTTCGGCCACCTGCTGCGGCGAGAGCAGGTGCGCCTCGTCGACCACCCGGCCGGTGAGCTTGGGAAACTCCTGGGCCCACGCCGGGCCGGCGAGAAACGCCAGCGCGGCCAGAAGCAGGAGAAGCGCGCGGCGCATGGGCCGGCCTTTCAGAAACGAGGGCTTAGTTGAAGTCGACCTTCGGCGCCGTCTCCGCGCCCGGCGTCGTCGCCTGGAACGGGGTCATCGGCTTGGAGCCATAGATGATCTTGGCCCCGACGATCGACGGGAAGGTGCGGATCTCGGTGTTATAGGCCTGCACGGCCTCGTTGTAGTCCTTGCGGGCGACCGAGATGCGGTTTTCGGTCCCTTCGAGCTGGCTCTGCAGGGCGAGGAAGTTCTGGTTGGACTTGAGGTCGGGGTAGGCTTCGACCGATACGAGCAACCGCCCGAGGCTCTGCGACAGCGCGCCCTGGGCCTGCTCGTACTGCGCAACCTTGGCCGGGTCGGTCAGGTCGTTGGCGCTGACCTGCACCGAGGTCGCCTTGGCGCGCGCCTCGGTCACCGCGACCAGCGTGCCCTGCTCCTGCTTGGCATAGGCCTTCACCGTGGCGACGAGGTTGGGAATCAGGTCGGCGCGGCGCTGGTACTGGTTCTGCACATCGGCCCACTTGGCCTTGGCGTTTTCCTCGGCGGTCGGGATCGAGTTCACCCCGCAGGCCGACAGGCTCAGCGCGGCCGCTGCGACAAGGGCGGCGCGGCCCAGCTTCGAGAACAGCGACATCGTCATGGCAACCCCTTGCAATCTCGCCGGACGGCCGGCCCCATTGGCCGCGAATGTAGCGAAGGGGCGCGCCCATTCAAGCGCCGTATCGGACCGTGCGCCCGCTTGACGCCATGGCGGTTCGTGGCAGTGTCCACGCCGGGCTTCGCAAACGGGAAGGGGAATACCCATGCTTTCGGAATTCAAGGCGTTCATCGCGCGCGGCAACGTGCTCGACCTCGCGGTCGGCGTGATCATCGGCGCGGCGTTCGGCAAGATCGTCTCTTCGCTGACCGACGACGTGCTGATGCCGCTGATCGGCAAGGCAACCGGCGGGCTCGACTTTTCGCAAAAGTACGTGCTGCTGGGTGACATCCCGGCCGACTACAAGGGCGAGATGACCTATGCCGCGCTCAAGGACGCGGGCGTGGCGATGCTGGGCTATGGCGCGTTCGTCACCGCGATCATCAACTTCCTTATCATGGCCTTCGTCATCTTCCTGATCGTCCGCCAGGCCAACAGGATGATGCCCGCGCCTGAGGCCGCGCCCGCCGGGCCGAGCGAGGTGGAACTGCTTGCGGAAATCCGGGACGAACTGCGGAAGAAGTAAGCGCAAAAAGAAGAATGCGCCCCCGCGAAGGCGGGGGCCTCCATCGGCCAGACGGTCCGTTCGCGGCACGAGGTCCCCGCCTTCGCGGGGACGCGCTCTTTCATTTCAGGCAAGACCCCCTATATGTGCCTTCGCCGGGTTCGCCCGGCTATGGCGATAAACTGCGGCGTACAATAGGCGCAGCGGACCCGGGGGCAGTACCCGGCGGCTCCACCATCACCACCGGTAACCAGTCCGGGCGCTGTTGTCGCAGCGGTGTTGACGGGGCCGAACCAGGATCGACGTGTGTTGAAAAGCGCTGTTTTTGCCCGGGCTGAGTAACCCGTTAAAGGCTCAAAACCTACAAGTGCCAACGACAACGAAGCACTTGCTCTCGCGGCGTAATGTGACGGCCTAACGGCCCGAATTTACAAAGCGACAGCACGGTTCGGACCGAACCGGGTAACAGAATCGGAAACCGGCGGCTGGGGGCGAGCCGAGCAACAGAATCGCCCCACTTTTCCTCTGTCCATCGCCATCGTCATTGCGAGCGACCGCAAGTCGCGCGGCAATCCAGCGGGCAGCGCGCACCTGGATTGCTTCGCTTCGCTCGCAATGACGAGCGAGGGCGCGACTCTAATAAACCCGCGGCATCCCCACCGCTTCCTCGGCGCGCCGCTTCTCGGCGGCCTTTTCGTGGTCGATGCAGTCGAGGATCTTGGCGCCGCCGAGGAATACCGAACCCGTGCAGGCGAGGAACAGCAGCTTGCCGCCGAAGCCGGGGTACTGGGTGAGGTAGTGCGAGCCGCGCTCCACCGCGCCGAGGCCCAGCGCATAGATGATCATGTACGCCTCGACCTTGGTCTTGATCTTGAACAGGCGCGCGATCTTCTGGAGCATTGTTAACCTCTCTTGCCGGGCATCCACCGCAACCTCCGTGCCAACCGCGGAGAATCGCGGGATGCGAAGGTTAACCGCAAACCGGGTGTAAGGCACCCCGACAGGGTCTGGTAAACGCGCGTCAAGGAAACCCGCGAGGGGTCAGAGCAGTTCCGTCAGCGCCATCGCTTCGAGCAGGGCCTTGCGCGCAGCGATGACCCGTCCGGCGAGTTCGGGCTTGCCGAGATCGGCGGGGTCGATGCTCTCCGGCCAGTGCGCCGCGACCACCGCCTCGATCCGCGCCGCTTTCGCCTCGTCGAGCAGGAAGCGCGGGTCGACCGTCGCCGGATCGGCCACCACCCGCAGGCGCAGGCAGGCGGGGCCGCCGCCGTTGGCCATCGACTGCTTCACGTCGACCGGGATGACCCGGCGGATCGGCCCGTTGCTGGCGACGAGGCTGTCGAGATACGCGCTCACCGGTCCGCTCTCGGCGCATTCAGACGGCACCACCAGCGCCATCCCACCCGCTGGCAGGGTGAGCAGCTGGGCGTTGAAGAGATAGGACCGGATCGCCTCTGCCAGGCTGACCGCGCTGTCCGGCACGACGACGATTTCCGCCTCGGGCATCTTGTCGCGAATCGCGGCGTATGTCCCCTCGGGGTCGGCAAAGGCGAGCTCGTGGGTGAACAGCACCGTCTCGTTGGCGACCGCCACCACGTCGTTGTGGAAAGCCCCCGCCGCGATCGCCGCGGGATTCTGCTCGACATGGAGGACGCGGGCGGGGTCGAGCCGGTGCAGCCGCGCCACCGCGCGTCCGGCCTGCTCGTGCTGCCGGGCCGGGAATGCGCCGCCGCTCTTGCCATAGACGAAGATTTCCAGCCCGGGCGCGTCGTGGCGCGGCCCCATCCGCATGTGGTTGGCCGCGCCTTCGTCGCCGAAGCACGGCGGCACGGCGGGGTGGACCGCGAAGTGCGCCGGGTCGGCGAAGGCGAGGCGCAGCTGGCGCAGCGTGTCCGGCCACTCCTGCGAACGGTGCGGCATGGTGACGAGGTTGGCGGCGGTCAGGTGGCAGCGCCCGTCCGCGGTATCGGGCGCGGGGGAGACGGTTGCGGCGTTGGCGGTCCACATCGACGAGGCGCTCCACGCTGCCGCGACCAGCGCCGGGTCGGCCTCGCCCTGGTCGAGGCCAAGTGCGCCGAGGAACGCCGGGTTGGGCCGGGGCAGCGGCGCGAACCAGCCCTGGATCAGCCCCAGCGCCATGTTGCTGCGCATCTTCGCCAGCCCCTGCAGCGCCGCCGCGCGCGGGTGCGAGGCCCGCCCCGCATTGGCCGTCGCGGCAAGGTTGCCGAGGCTCAGCCCGGCGTAGTTGTGGCTGGGGCCGACGAGGCCGTCGAAGTTGATTTCAGCGAGCATTGGTCACCTTTACTGCGAGGCCGTGCTGCTTGCCCACCTCCGACCCCTCCCGCTTGCGGGAGGGGGGGCAGGGCAGCGCTTCAGTCCCCCTCCCGCCTGCGGGAGGGGTTAGGGGTGGGGACACACGCCCTCACCGATCCACGAACCACACCGTATCACCCGCCCCGACATCCAGTGCCGCCGCCGCCACCCCGTCGAGCGCGACGCCGTGGCCCTCCTCGCACAGTTCGGCGAAGGTGCAGCGGAACTCCGCGAGCGATCCGGTCGCGGCCAGCACGCGCCGCTTGCCCGCCCCGGGATCGCCGGTGCGCATCACCGTGCGCGACTTGGCCTGCGAAATCGATTCGACCTTGTCGGTCCGCGCGGTCATCGTCGGGCCGCCGTCGAAGATGTCGACGTAGCCTTCATAGGCGAAGCCCTCCGCCTCGAGCATCCGCATCGCCGCCCGGCCCGACGGGTGCGGCAGGCCGATCGCCGAGCGCGCGGTTTCGGGGAGCATGGCGATATAGACCGGATGCTTGGGCATCAGGTCGGCGATGAACTGGTTGCCGTTGATCGCGTTGAAATAGTCGGCTTCCTGGAAGCTCATCCCGAAGAAGCGCCCGGCGACCCCGTCCCAGAACGGCGAGCCGCCGCGCTCGTCGATCACCCCGCGCAGTTCGGCGAGGATGCGGTCGCCGAAGCGGGCGCGGTGCATGGCGATGAACAGGTAACGGCTGCGGGCGAGCAGCATGCCAAGTCCCCCGGCGCGCTCCGAAGGATGAAGGAACAGCCCGCCGACTTCGCTCGACCCTTCGAGATCGGTGACGAGGTTGAGCATCTCGGCGCGGAAAGTCCGGCCCAGTTCCTTGGAGTGCTGGGTCAGCGTGGCGAGGCGGTACGAATAGAACGGCCAGGCCTGCCCGACCCGGGTGAACAGCTGCGAGGTGCCGCGCACCTCGCCGGTTTCGAGGTTTTCCAGCACCAGCACGAACAGCTCGTCGTGTCCGGGCTCGGTCCGCGCATAGGCTTCGGCCGAGCGGTCGAGCTTGGCAGTCAGCGCCTTGCGGTCCGGCGGCAGGTTGGTGAAACCGCCGCCTGTCAGCTTGGCCATTTCGTAGAGGTGCTGGAGGTCGCCGCCGGTTGCGGCGCGGATGCGGAAGGTCATGAGGTCCCCCCAAGGGAATGATCGGCCAGACGGTGGAGGACGAGCGCGGACAGCGCCGCCCGCTCAGGCAGCGAGGGCACGATCAGAAACTCGTCGGGTGAATGGATCGCGCCGCCGCACACGCCCATGGTGTCGACCACGGGCACGCCGCAGGCGGCGATGTTGTTGCCGTCGCAGACCCCGCCCGACCTTTGCCAGGCGATCGACTGGCCAAGTGCGGTACCGCAGTCGCGGACGAGGTGGAACAGGCGTTCGGCGGCGGGCGTCAGCGGTTTGGGCGGGCGGGTGATCCCGCCGTGTAGGTGGACGGAGACCTCGTGCTCCAGCTCGATCTCGCGGGTCAGGCCATAGATGACGCGGGCAAAGCGCTCGGCGTCGTCCTCGCCCTGCGGGCGGATGTTGAAGCGCAGCACGGCGTGGTCGGGCACCACGTTGTTGGCGCTGCCGCCTTCGATCTTCGCCGGGTTCACGCTGAGCGTCGCGGTCTCGCAGGCCTTGAGGCGAAGCGCGAGGTCGGCGGCGGCGACGACCGCGTTGCGGCCCCAGCCGGGGTTGCGCCCGGCGTGGGCGGAGCGGCCGGTGACGACTGCGGAGAAGTTGCCGCTCCCGCCGCGCGCGCCGGCGAGCGTGCCGTCGGGCAGGGCGGATGGTTCATAGGTCAGCGCCGCGACCTTGCCCCGCGCGAGCCGTTCGATCAGCGAGGCGGAAGAAAGGCTCCCGGTCTCCTCGTCCGAATTGATCATCACGTCGTAGCCGACCGAAGCCGCCGCCGGACTGGCCGCCTCGAATGCCTTCAGCGCGGCAAGGATCACCGCGATCCCGCCTTTCATGTCGGCGACGCCGGGGCCGTTCAGCGTGTCGGCGTCGAGCCATTGCTGCGCCTGGAATGGATGGTCGCTGGCAAAGACCGTATCCATGTGCCCGGTCAGCAGGAACCGCCGCGCCGCTTCGGGGCGGACGGAGAGGACGAGATGGTGGCCGTGGACCAGCTCGACCTCGCGTCCGTCGGCACCCATCGCGGTGACCCGCGCCGGGGTTTCGAGGCGAACCTCGCCGGGCAGCGAAGCGAATGCGGCGGCCAGCAGTTCAGCCTGCTCGGCAAGGCCGGTGAGGTTGCGCGTGCCAGTATTGATGGCGCTCCACGCCTCGACCTCGGCGAGCATCGCCACCGGCTCGATCCGCTCGACCATCGCCGTTTCGGGGGACGAAAGCTGTTGCATATGTAACCGGTGTTAGCTTGGCCGGAGCCTGCGCGCCACCCCCGGCCCGGGACGCTGTCCCCGGTTGCCAAATCGCGAGGCAGCGGGCATAGGCGGCTCGTCCTCCCCGGGCCCATCCGCTAGAACCGCGCCTGCCGGCATCGCCGTGCCGGGCTTTCGCATGACCAAGGGTACAGGACACTTATGGAACAACGGGTTGATCGCGCCGGGCTGCAGGTCGAGGCTGGCCTTGCCGCTTTTGTCGAGGGCAAGGTCCTTGCGCCCCTGGGGCTGGACACAGATGCCTTCTGGACCGGCTTCGCCGCGCTGGTGACTCGCCTTGCTCCCGTCAACCGGGCGCTGCTGGCCAAGCGCGATTCGCTCCAGGCGCAGATCGACGCGTGGCATCTTGCCCGCAAGGGCAAGCCGCTCGACGCGGGCGAATACCGCGCCTTCCTCGAATCGATCGGCTATCTTGTCCCCGAGCCTGCGCCGTTCATGATCGGCACGCAGAATGTCGATCCTGAGATCGCGACGATGGCCGGGCCGCAGCTCGTCGTGCCTTCGCTCAACGACCGCTTCGTCCTCAACGCCGCCAATGCGCGCTGGGGCAGCCTCTATGACGCGTGGTACGGCACCGACGCGCTCGACGCCGCGCCGGCCAGGCCCGGCGGCTATGACCGCGAGCGCGGCGCGGCGGTGATCCGCGCCGGCCGGGCGTTCCTCGATCTCACGCTGCCGCTCGACAACATGAGCTGGTCCGACTGGGACGGCGAGGACATGCCGCCGCTGTGTGATCCCGGCCAGTTCGCCGGGCGCAAGGACGGCGGGCTGCTGTTCTGCAGCAACGGCCTGCACATCGAGCTGGTCCTCAACCGTGAGCACAACGTCGGCCGCGACGACGTGGCGGGCATCGCCGACATCGTCCTCGAAGCCGCGCTGACCACGATCATCGACCTCGAGGATTCGGTGGCCGCGGTCGATGCCGAGGACAAGACACTCGCCTACACCAACTGGCTCGGCCTGATGCGCGGCGACCTCGAGGCCTCGTTCGACAAGGGCGGCCGGACGATGACCCGCCGCATGGATGGTGACCGGGAGTGGACTTCGCCCGAAGGCAAGCCGCTGACCCTGCCGGGGCGCAGTCTGATGTTCGTGCGCAACGTCGGCCATCTGATGACCAACCCCGCGATCCTCCTCGCCGATGGCTCGGAAATCCCCGAGGGGATCATGGACGCGGTCATCACCAGCGCCATCGCGATGCACGACCTGAAGGGCCTTGGTCCGTGGCGCAACAGCCGTGCCGGTTCGATCTACATCGTCAAGCCGAAGATGCACGGGCCCGAGGAAGTCGCCTTCACCAACGACCTGTTCGATGCGGTCGAGGACTTGCTCGGCCTCGCCCGCCACACCGTCAAGGTCGGGGTGATGGACGAGGAGCGCCGCACGTCGGCCAACCTTGCCGCGTGCATCGCCGCGGTGAAGGACCGGATCGTGTTCATCAACACCGGCTTCCTCGACCGCACCGGCGACGAGATCCACACCTCGATGCAGGCCGGGCCCATGATCCGCAAGGGCGCGATCAAGGCCAGCACCTGGATCCAGGCCTACGAAAAGCGCAACGTTTCGATCGGGTTGTCGCACGGGTTCTCCGGCCACGCCCAGATCGGCAAGGGGATGTGGGCCGCGCCCGACATGATGCGCGACATGATGGAGCAGAAGATCGGCCACCCGCGCACCGGCGCGAACACCGCATGGGTGCCCTCGCCGACTGCCGCCACGCTCCACGCGATGCACTATCATCAGGTCGACGTGTTCGACCGCCAGCGCGAAGTCGCGCAGGAAGACTGCCCGGGGCTCGCCCCGCTGCTCTCGATCCCGCTCGCCGACGGCACCAACTGGAGCGAGGACGAGGTCCGCGAGGAACTCGACAACAATGCCCAGGGCCTGCTCGGCTACGTCGTGCGGTGGATCGACCAGGGCGTCGGCTGCTCCAAGGTGCCCGACATCAACGATGTCGGCCTGATGGAGGACCGTGCGACGCTGCGCATCTCCAGCCAGCACATCGCCAACTGGCTGCACCACGGCGTCTGCTCCGCCGAGCAGGTGCTGGATTCGCTGAAGCGCATGGCGGCAAAGGTCGATGCCCAGAACGCCGGCGACCCGCTCTACGAGCCGATGGCCGGACGCTGGGACGAAAGCATGGCTTTCCAGGCGGCCTGCGATCTCGTGTTCAAGGGGCTCGAACAGCCTAACGGCTACACCGAACCGCTGCTCCACGCCTGGCGCCGCCGGAAGAAGGCAGCAGCCTGAGAATATCCGGATCGGATATTTCGTTAAGGACTTTCGCTTAGCATCCCGCATCGGGGGCAACCGGGGCGGGGCATGCACCAGCAGCGGCAGCGAATCGAGGAACGGACCAAGGTGCTGATCCGCGCCGAGCTGCGCGAGGACCGCTCGGGTGCGCGCGATTCCTGCATCCTCGACATCTCATCGCGGGGGATGCTGCTGACGATGCTCGATCCGCCGGGACACGGCGCCTTCGTCGAGGTGGTGGCGCAGGGGCATCACCTCGTCGGCCATGTCGAATGGTCCAAGGGGCGGCGGTTCGGGCTGAAATTCAGGGACCGCATCAACCATGCCGCGTTCATCGCCGGCTATGATGGCCCCATCGTCATCCGCGACAACACCCGGCGGCTGGCCTTGCCCGCGGCGGCGCGCGCGGCGCTGTTCGACGCCGACGAGGTCAGCAAGGCCTCGCGTTTCGCCTTCGCACTGGTTGCGGGCGCGGTCGCGGCGATGCTGCTGGCCGATCTGGTCGGGGTGGCGCTCCACCATGCGGTCGGGACGGCGGGGAGCACGATGGAAATGCCCGCCGGCGACAGTTACGCCGAAGAGGACGACGACCAGTAAGGGTCAGGACAGGGTCCGGGCGATCGCCACGAACTCATCCACGCTCAGCGTTTCGGCCCGCCGGGCCGGATCGATCCCCAGCGTTTCCAGCGCCGCGAGCGCGCCGGGCAGCCCTTTGAGGCTCTGGCGCAGCATCTTGCGGCGCTGGCCGAATGCGGCCTCTGTCACCCGCTCCAGCATCCGTGCGGAGACACCCTGCGGCATTTCGCCGGGGACGACATGGAGAACCGCGCTCATCACCTTGGGGGGCGGGGTGAAGGCGCTGCGGTGGACCTTGACCGCGATGCGCGGGGCCGAGCGCCACTGCGCCAGCACGGCGAGCCGGCCATAGGCGTCGCTGCCCGGCGCGGCGACGATCCGCTCCGCCACCTCGAGCTGGAACATCAGCGTCAGCGAGGCCCACTGCGGCGGCCAGTCCTGACCTGACAGCCAACCGGTGAACAGCGCCGTGCCGACGTTGTAGGGCAGGTTGGCGACGACGTGGAACGGCCCCTCGATCCCGTGCGCGACCTTCATCGCGTCGCCCTCGATGACAGTAAGCTGGCCGGGGAAGGCCTCGCCCAGTTCGGCGAGCGCCGGGTAGCAGCGGCGGTCCATCTCGATCGCGGTGACGTGCGCGCCCGCACGCAGCAGCGCCCGGGTGAGGCCGCCGGGGCCGGGGCCGACCTCGAGCACCTGCGCGCCGGCCAGCTTGCCGGGGATCCGGGCGATGCGGTCGAGCAGTTGCTCGTCGAACAGGAAGTTCTGGCCGAGCGCCTTCGACGCGGTCAGCCCGTGGCGCTGGACGACCTCGCGCAAGGGGGGGAGTTCGGGGTTCGTCACAGGCCCACCCCCCGAAACGCCGCGCATTCCGCCGCCATGCGCAGCGCGGCGATGGTCGCGCCGGGCCGCGCCAGACCCTTGCCGGCGAGCGAAAACGCCGTCCCGTGATCGGGCGAGGTGCGGATCAGCGGCAGGCCCAGCGTGACGTTGACCCCGTTGTCGAAGTCGAGCGCCTTCAGCGGGATCAGCGCCTGGTCGTGGTACATGCAGATGGCGAGGTCATAGGCCGCGCGGGCTTCGGCGTGGAACATGCCGTCAGGCGGAAGCGGGCCGACCGCGTGGATGCCCTCGCCCCGCAGCGCCGCGACCGCCGGCGCAATGATCCGCGCTTCCTCGTCGCCGAACTGGCCGCCTTCACCGGCATGCGGGTTGAGCCCGGCGACCGCGAGGCGCGGCCTGGCGATGCCGAAGTCGCGGGCGAGCGCGGCGGCGGCAATGGCGGCGCGGTTGCGGATCAGCTCGCTGGTGAGCAGGCCGGGCACCTCGGCCAGCGCGACGTGGACGGTGATCGGGATGACGCGCAGGCTCGGGCCGGCAAGCATCATCACCGCGTTGCGTTCGCTGATCCCGCAGGCCTGTGCGAGCAGTTCGGTCTGGCCCGGATGGCTGAAGCCGACGCGGGCCAGTGCAGCCTTCGATACGGGCGCGGTGACCAGCGCCGAGGCCGCGCCGCCGCGAACCAGCCCCGCCGCGGTTTCGAGGCTGCGCAGGGCGAGCGCGGCGCCCGCGTCGTCGGGCTCTCCGGGGCGATACGCCGTCTCGCCGATGTCGAGCACCGGCAGCGCCTCGGCGAAATGGGCGAGCGCCTCGTCCGGGGAGCCGATGACCTTGACGGGCACGTCGATCCCGCGCGCCGCAGCGGCCTCGCGCAGGACCTGCGCACTCCCCGCGACGAAGAACGGGGCGATCCCGGCCTGCTCGCGCATGGCCCACGCAGCTGCGAGCAGTTCGGGCCCGACCCCGGCGGGATCACCGAGGCTGGCGCACAGGGGGAGGGGAGCAGGCACGGTCACCTGCTACCCCATACCGGTGTTGCGGCCAATGTCAGTTGTACTCGATCACCGCGTCGCGGCGGAGGTCGCGGAGGTAGGTCTGGGCGCGCTTGTTGACGCGTTCGTCCTCCATCTGCGCCATCAGGTCCTCGAAGCTCGGCCCGCTGTCGACCTTCGGGTCGTCGCGCCCGCACAGCATGAGCACGCGCACACCGTCGTCGATCGAGCCGAACGGCTGGGTCGACTGGCCGATCTGCAGCGAGAGCAGCGACTGCTGGAGCGGTTCCGGCAGGTCGCGGACCCTGATCTGGTCGTTGGCGACCACGGTCGCGCCGATGGCCGCCGCGCCGCTTTCCGCATCGCCGCAGCCGCGCATCTGGCTGACCGCCGCGGCAAACTTCTGGGCCTGCGCGCCGGCCTGATCGCTGGTCGTTCCCGGCGGGAAGGCGATTGAGATCTGCTTGAGGCTGAGCAGCGCATCGCGCGGATCGGCAGTGAGAACCTGGCGCTTGTCGATCAGCAGGAGGATCGAGAAGCCGCCACGGATCTCGACCGGGCCGACGAGCTGACCGGGCTGGAGGCCGGCGGCGGCCGCTCCCAGTTCCTGCGGAAGCTGGGCGAGCCGGATCCAGCCGAGGTCGCCGCCGACCGCGGCTGTCGAGGCTTCGGAATACTGGCGCGCATAGCCGACGAAGCTGCCGCCCTGCTTGATCTGCTCGACGATCTTCTGCGCGTTGGCGAAGACCTGCGGCTTGGTGTCCTCGTTCGCGGCGAGGAAGATTTCGCCGATGCGGTATTCCTCGGTGCCCTTGGCCGCCTGCAGCCGCTCCATCGTCTCCTTCACTTCTTCCTCGGAGACGTTGATGAACGGCTGGACGTTGCGGCGCAGCAGGCGCTGCCACGCCAGCTCGCCCTTGATCTGGCGCTTCAGCGAGTTGGGCGACGAACCGATCGACGCGAGGTAGCGGGCGAGCTGTTCGGTGCTCTGCCCGAAGTTCTGCTGGGCGACGCGGTCGTAAGTCGCCTGGACCTCGTCGTCGCTCACCTCGATATCGGAAGCCTTGGCCTCCTGGATCTGCAGCGTCTCGTCGATCAGGTTGCGCAGCACCTGCATCCGCAGCCGGTCGGTCTCTTCGGGCGAGAGCTTGTTCTCGCTCGCCGCGGTGATCAGCGCGAGGCGCTGCTCGATGTCGGTGCCGGTGATGATCTCACCGTTGACGACGGCGGTGGCACGGCGGTTGTTGGGGTCGCTCTTGCCGAACATCACCGGGTTGGTCGGAATGTTGAGCGGGTCGTTGGCCCCTCCTGCAGGTGCGGCCGCATCCTGCGCGACCGCCAGCGGGGCAATCCCGGAAACGGTCATCGCGGTGGTGGCAAGGACAATGGCGCTGCGGCCGATCGCACGGGAAATACGGTTGGCAATCATCATGGCAATCGGGAAATCCTGTCCATCGAAGCAGGCCGCCAGGGCCCGGTCAGTCCGCCCCTCTCGCGTCCGGCGGCTTAACCAATGCTGAGTTTGGAAAGGCGGATAGCGGGATTCGCCGCCCGTGCAAAGCGTGCAGACGGATCCTGTCCCCGCCCCGGTCCTAGCGGAAGCCGATCCCCCGCAGCGAGAAGCTGATCTGGAAGGTGTTGCCCTTCTGCGCGTCGCCGGTCGCCACGTAGTCGCGCCGCCAGGTAAAGGCGAGGTCGAGGCACTCGTCGGTATAGGCGAAGCCGAGCCGGTGGCGGAGCATCTGGAACCCGTCCGACTGGAACAGCGGGTCTTCGTTCTTGTCGGTCAGGTTGACCACCGCCGAGCCGAACACCGACCAGTAGTTGGCGAACGCGACACGGCCCGAGACGCGCAGTTCCTCGCGGTCGCGCAGGTCCTCGAAGCTGGTCGAGATGTTGCGGTCGAGCCTCAGGTAGCCGATTTCGGCATAGGTCTTGTGGTCGCCCACCGTGACGTCGAACTCGTTGCGGCGGAACGCGAACGAATCCTTGTCGAGCCGGAATCGGTGGGTCAGCTTGACGATGTCGCTGAAGCGCAGCTCGCTCCGCCCGACCACGTCCGACGTGCGATTGGTGAGCCCTGTGCCGTCGGGCAGCAGCGTCGCCTGGTTGGTCAGGCGATAGGACTGGCCGACCGTCGTCGAGAAGCGGAAGCCGGGGCCGTTGACCCGCCAGTCGAACCCGTACGTGAAGCGCACCCCGTCCTCGATCCGGTCGTAACCGGGGAATCGGTTGAGCGCGAAGAGGTTGCTGTCTTCCAGGTCGACTGCGCGGGCGTCCTCGTTCGGCACCTCGAGGTTCTTGACCTCGGGCGAGGCGACGACCTGCACCCGCGGCGTGAACACCTGCGTCCCGCCGAGAAACTCGCCGACCAGCGGCCATTTCACGTCGAGCGCCGCCGTGGCGATGCCGCGGTACTCCCACCCCGGATTGCCGCGATAGACCGCGGTCAGGGTCGAAGCGTTCTCCGCCGAGTGGTAGGCGTCGCCCCGGGCGAGGGCGGTGAGCGTGACCTCCTGCCCCCACGGGGTGATTCGCCGCAGGTCCCATTGCGCCTTGGCGAAGGCCCGCTGGGTGTCCTGTCCGCTGGTCCGGGTGATGGCGAGGCTGTTGCCCTGCAGTTCCAGCTTGCCGTCCAGCACGTCGAAGCGGTGGCGGTAATCGATCACCGGCAGCGCGATCGGGACCAGTCCCTGCCGGTCGCCCAGCCGCAGCGTCTGCGTCGCCCAGCCGGCGATGCTCAGGTAGCTGTCCGGCGTGATCCGTTCGAGGTTCACGGTCGAGCGCAGGCGGTCGTCGCGGCTGATGTCGTAGCGGCGCAGGAAGGTGCGGTCGCTTGCCACCCGGCCGGAGAAGGTCAGGCTCCAGTTCGGGCTGAACTGGTAGCGGCCATTGGTTTCGAGGTAGCCGCGGAAGTCATCGGTGCGGATGCCGCTGCCCAGCGGAATGCGCGAGGAGCGGGTGGCATAGCCGGTCACCTGCAGCGCGCCGTCCTGGGTCAGCTGGCGGTACTTGGCCGAGACCATCGGCAGCGCCTGGGTATAGACATAGCCGGTCAGCGAAAGGTCGCGGTTGTTGCCGAGACGCAGGTAATAGGTGTCGCTCACCTCCACCCCGTTGGAGGCGGACAGGCGGAAGTCGGGGATCAGCAGCCCGCTTTCGGCGCGGAAGTCGCTGGTGTGGCCCAGCCCTGGCAGCGGCAGGATCGGGATGCCGAACAGGTGGAACAGCGCACCCTTGTAGCTGACCTTGCGCTTGACCGGATCGTAGACGACCCGCGCCGCGGTGATTCGCCAGCTGGGATTCTTCGGGCATCCCGCGGTATTCTCGACAGCGCAGGCGGTATAGGCGGCGTTGGTGAGGACGATCCCGCCGTCTTCGCCGCGCACGCCCTTGTCCGCGGCAAGCCGTCCGCCCTCGCGCAGGACGATGAGGAGGTTCTCCATCATCCCGGCCTTGAGCTCGTCGGTCAGCTCGATCCGGTCGGTGTATACGGTGTTGCCGTTTTCATCGACGAGGCGGATGTTGCCGGCAGCGACGATCTCGCCCGACGTGCGGTTCCAGGTGACCGTGGCGGCGCGGACCGACTGCTCCTCGCGCCGCAGCACGACGTTGCCGGTGGCGGTGACGGTATCGGCGTCGGAGTTGTACTCGACCTTGTCGGCCTCGAAGCGGATCTGCTCCTGCTCCCGCGATTCGGCGGGAGCGGCATCCTGGGCGAAGGCAGGAGAGGTGAGCGCCGTCCCGGCAAGCAGGGCGGCGAGCGACAGCGATGCGCAGCGCAAGCATCGGGGGAAGGCTTGCGGCAGCCGCCGCGGCAGGGGTTGCATCCCTTGCCTATCGCACCGGCGAAGCCTAACTGCAAACCCGCAATTCACCGCCTGTGCGATCCCCGCCGGGCTGTGGCCCCTTTCCGACAGGAGCCTTGAATGAACGTCGTTTTCCGTGACGCCAATGCCCCCCGCCCTCGCCTCGTCGCCCGCCTCGTCGCCGACGGGCGCATGCCCGCGGACCTCTCCGCGCTGGTGCGCGAGGGCGCGAGCGCAGCGCGGTTCAGCGGCAAGGCGGGCCAGGTTCACGAGGCGTTCGTCGAGGATAACGGCGCGGTGCGGCGCCTTGCGCTGGCCGGGATCGGCGAGCCCGGCGGGGCCGACCGGCTCGCCTCGCTGGAACGCGCCGGTGGCGCGCTGGTGGCCAAGTACCTGACCTCGGGCGAAACCGAACTCGCGATCGATTTCGGCGACGCGGGCCTTTCCGCCGCCGAAGCCGCTGCCGTCCTCCTCGGCGCGCGGCTGCGCGGCTGGCGGCACGACACCTACCGCACCCGGCTCAAGGACGAGCAGAAAAAGAGCCTCGCCACCATCGCCGCCGTCGCCGCGCCGGATGGCACGCAGGACGCATGGGCCATGGAGAGCGCGGTTGCCGAAGGCGTCGAGTTCACCCGCGAACTGGTCACCGAACCGGCCAACGTCATTTATCCCGAAAGCTTCGTGAAGCGTTGCCAGGACCGCTTTGCCGGGACCGGCATCGACATCGTCGTGCTCGACAAGGCGCAGATGGCGGCGCTCGGCATGGGCGCGCTGCTTGGCGTGGCGCAGGGTTCGGTCCGCGACCCCCGCATCCTCGCGCTGCGCTGGAAGGGCGCCGAAGCTGCCAGGCCGACCGCGTTCGTCGGCAAGGGCGTGACCTTCGACACCGGCGGCATCTCGATCAAGCCGGCCGCCGGCATGGAAGACATGAAGTGGGACATGGGCGGCGCCGGCGCGGTCGCCGGGGCCATGCTCGCCCTCGCCAAGCGCAAGGCCAAGGCGGACGTGATCGGCGTCTGCGGCCTGGTCGAAAACATGCCCGACGGCAACGCCCAGCGCCCCGGCGACGTCGTCACCTCGATGTCGGGCCAGACCGTCGAGGTCATCAACACCGACGCCGAAGGGCGGCTGGTGCTGTGCGACGCGCTCACCTGGGTGCAGAAGGAATACAATCCCGCCACCATCGTCGACCTCGCCACCCTGACCGGCGCGATGATCATCTCGCTCGGCCACGAGCAGGCGGGCATGTTCAGCAACGACGACGGCCTCGCCGCCAACCTCGACGCGGCGGGCAAGGCGAGCGGCGACAAGCTGTGGCGGATGCCGCTCGGCCCGGCCTACGACAAGCTGATCGATTCGCCGATCGCCGACATGAAGAACGTGGGACCGCGCTATGGCGGCTCGATCACCGCCGCGCAGTTCCTCCAGCGCTACATCGACAAGGGCGTGGCCTGGGCGCACCTCGACATTGCCGGCACCGTGTGGGTCGACAAGCCCGGGGCAACGCACGACAAGGGCGCCACCGGGTTCGGCGTGCGCCTGCTCGACCGCTACGTGCGCGACGTGCTGGAGGGGTAAGCACCCGTGCCGAAGATGCGGCGCAAGTCCGACCTCCCGTCGAAGACCTGCGCCGCCTGCGGTCTGCCGTTCACCTGGCGCAAGAAATGGGAGCGCGACTGGGACAACGTGCGCTATTGTTCCGACCGCTGCCGCCGCGCGAAGGGGGCCTGAATGCGCGTCGATTTCTACCAGCTGACCCGGGACCCGGCCGAAGCCGTGCTGCCGCTGATCGCGCGCAACACGCTCTCCGCCGGCGAGCGGCTGCTGGTCGTCTCGGCCGACGAGGCGCAGCTCGCCCGGATCGGTGAGGGGCTGTGGACGCGCCTGCCCGAAACCTTTCTCGCCAACGGCCGCGCCGGGGGCGAGCACGACGCGCGCCAGCCGATCCTGCTGTCGGACACGATGGAGCCGGCCAACGGCGCGAGCTTCGTGGCGCTCGCCGACGGGGTGTGGCGCGACGGCGGGTTTTCCCGCGCCTTCCTGCTGTTCGGCCCCGACCGCATCGATGACGCGCGCGGCTGCTGGCGGATGCTCAAGGGGCGCGGCAGCGTGGAACTGCGCTACTGGAAGCAGGAGGGCGGCAAGTGGAAGGAAGGGCCGTGATCCGGAAGATCGTTCTCGCCATCGCGCTCGTTCTGGCCGCGCCGGTCCACGCCCGCGGCTGGCAGGACTTTCCCGGCGTTGCCAACACCTCGTATCGCGAAGCGGACGGGCGGCGCGTCCTTCAGCTTTCGCTCGAGCTGCCTGCCTCGCCGCCGCGGGTCTATGCGATGTTCTCGACCGGGGAGGCATTCGCGAGTTGGGCCACCGCGAATGCCTGGGTCGATTTTCGCACCGGCGGAGCAATGGAAACGAGCTACAATCCGCAGGCGAAGGCCGGCGATCCGGCGAACATCGTCAACCGGATCGAGGTGCTGGTGCCTGATCGGCTGATCGTGCTGCGCAATATCCAGGCCCCGCCGAACTTTCCAGGCCAGAAGCTGTATGGAGAGACCGTGACGGCGATCCAGATCGATCCGGTCGGAGCGGGCCGGTCGCGGATAACGATCACCAATTCGGGCTACGGCGAAGGCGGGGACTGGGACTCGATCTATGCCCTGTTCGAGACCGGCAACGCCTATACCCTCGACGCGCTGCGCCAGCGTCTGCTGAAGCCGGACTGACTCGCCAGCACCCCACGCCTTGCAGTGCAGCACGAACCCCGCTAGGGGCGCGCGCAACCAGAACCCCGTAAAATCGCAAGGAACTCGTCATGGCGGTTACCCGCACCTTCTCGATCATCAAGCCCGACGCCACCCGCCGCAACCTGACCGGCGCGGTCACCAAGATGCTCGAGGAAGCCGGCCTGCGCGTCGTCGCGTCGAAGCGCATCCACATGACCAAGGAGCAGGCCGAGGGCTTCTATGCCGTCCACAAGGAACGCCCGTTCTTCGGCGAGCTGGTCGAGTTCATGATGAGCGAGCCGGTCGTCGTTCAGGTGCTCGAAGGCGAAGATGCCGTTGCCCGCAACCGCGACGTGATGGGCGCGACCAACCCGGCCGACGCCGCCGAGGGCACCATCCGCAAGACCCACGCCCTGTCGATCGGCGAAAACTCGGTCCACGGTTCGGACTCGGACGAGAACGCCGCCATCGAAATCGCCTATTTCTTCAAGCCGGAAGAAATCGTCGGCTGATCCAGTTGCGCACTTGCGTCCCCCCGTGCGGGCGGGGACTCAAGTGCCTCCTGACGGTCCGCTCGGCGGATGGAGGTCCCCGCTTCTGCGGGGACTTCGCGTTTCGGGGCATCGAACCTTTCAATTGAACTTCCGGCTGCCCGCGCTATCTCGCCACGAAGAGGAGACGCGCGATGATCGGCATGGGTGACGGGTCCTGCCCGTTCGAATTCAACTTCGACGAAAAGACTTTCAAGGTCGGCGACGTCGTCAGCTACCGGGTCAACGGCAGCCTCGAGGGCTTTCCCTTCGTCGGCACGCTGTGCGAAGTCGGTGACGATTACGTCGTGATCCAGCCCGACGAGAACAATCCCGGCGAACGCTATCGCGGCACCCGCGAAAGCCGGCCGCTGGTGCAGGAAAGCGAAATCTAGAACGGGACGATATTTGCGTTAGATCGTCATTGCGAGGGGCAAAGCCCCGCGGCAATCCAGCTTCTCGCACCGGCGCTCTGGATTGCGTCGCTGCGCTCGCAATGACGACGTCCATCAATGCAGTGTCAATGGAATCTAGAACGCGTCCGCCGCGTCCATCAGCGCGGTCAGCTTCTTCGGCGCCACGCTGCGCCATGAGCGCGCCAGCCACTCGGCCACCGACTCCCAGTCGACCCCGGGCCGGTTGAGGATCAGCCCGACCCAGCCGGCCGCGCCGTAATAGGCGGGGCGGAAGTAGGTATCGGGCGCGGTCTCGACGAGGCCGTCGAGTTCGTCGGGCCCGCTGGTCTTGACCAGCAGGGCGATGTGCTCCGTGCCGTGGTGCTGGTCGTTGAAGTGCGCGAAATACTTGCCGCCGACCCGCCAGCCGGGCGAGCCGTGGCTCGGCCGTTCCTCGGTTTCGGGCAGGGCGAGCGCGAGTTCGCGGCACTTGCCGAGCAGCCATTCCGGATCGGATTCGCGGCTGACCAGCTGGGCGAGGCAGCGCGGGTAGAGCTGGTGCTCGGCAATCAGCACCCGTGTGGCGAGCGTTTCCGCCGTGTCGCCGGGCATGATCGCCACCGCCGTCTGGCCGAGCATCGGCCCCTCGTCGAGGTCGCTGGTGACAAGGTGGACGGTGCAGCCGCCGTGGCTGTCGCCCGAATCGAGTGCGCGCTGGTGGGTGTGGAGGCCCGGATACCTGGGCAGCAGCGAGGGATGGATGTTGACCATCCGCCCCTCCCAGCGGGCCACGAATCCGTCCGACAGGATCCGCATGTATCCGGCGAGCGCGATGTACTGTGCGCCCGCCTTGATGACCTCGGCCTCCATCGCGGCGTCGTGCTCGGCGCGGGGAATGCCCTTGTGCGGCAGGGCGAAGGTGGCGATGCCCTCTGCCGCGGCGAGCCTGAGCCCGCCGGCGTCGGGATTGTTCGAAAGGACGAGGACGATCTCGTAGGGGCTGTCCGCCGCCCGGCTGGCGTAGAGCAGTGCGGCCATGTTGGTGCCGGCCCCGGAAAGGAACACGGCGACCTTGGCGCGCTCAGGCATTATGCGTCGCCGACCACCCGCTGCGTGCGCTCCATGCCTCGGCGCTGCCCTTCACTGTGCAGCCGCGCGGACCCGGCGCGATCGCGCCGATCCGGAACACGGTTTCGCCCGCCGCGGCGAGATCGCGGGCAACCGCGTCGGCTTCGTCCGGCGCAACAGCCAGAACCATGCCGACCCCGCAGTTGAAAGTCCGCGCCATTTCCTCCGGCTCGATGTTGCCCTGGGCCTGGAGGAACGCCATGAGTCGCGGCTGCTCCCACGCGTCGGCGTCGACAGTGGCGTGCAGGCCCTCGGGCAGGACGCGCGGGATGTTCTCGAGCAGCCCACCGCCGGTGATGTGGGCGAGGGCATGGATGCGCCCCTGCCGGACCAGCGGCAGCAGGCTCTTCACATAGATCCGGGTCGGCTCGATCAGCGCGTCGATGAGCAGCGTTTCCTGGTCGAACAGCGCCGGGCGGGTCAGCTTCCAGCCCTTGTCGGCAGCAAGGCGGCGGACCAGCGAATAGCCGTTGGAATGAACGCCCGAGCTGGCGAGGCCGAGCAGGACGTCGCCGTCCGCGACCTTGTCCCCGGTCAGCTGCTCGCCGCGCTCGACCGCGCCAACGCAGAAGCCGGCGAGGTCATAGTCGCCGGCCGCGTACATTCCCGGCATTTCGGCCGTTTCGCCGCCGATCAGGGCGCAGCCCGCCTGCTTGCACCCTTCGGCAATTCCGGCGACGACGCGTTCGGCGACCCCGCCCACGAGCTTGCCGGTGGCGAAGTAGTCGAGGAAGAACAGCGGCTCCGCGCCTTGCACGATCAGGTCGTTGACGCACATGGCAACCAGGTCGATGCCGATGTGGTCGTGGCGGTCGTGGTCGATCGCGAGCTTGACCTTGGTCCCCACCCCGTCGTTCGCCGCGACCAGCAGCGGATCCTTGTAGCCTGCGGCGCGCGGATCGAAGAACCCGCCGAAGCCGCCGAGCTCTGCATCGGCGCCGGGGCGGGCGGTCGACCTGGCCAGCGGGCCGATGGCTTTCACCAGCGCGTTGCCGGCGGCGATGGAGACGCCGGCCTGTTCATAGCTGTAGCTGGCGGGCTTTGCGGTGTCGTCGGATGCCATGGAAGCGCCGCCTAACGCTTTCCCGCTTGGATTTCCACTCGTGCTTGGGCAAAAGCGCCGCCTGTCCACCACGAATAGGTTTGTCTTGGCCGCCTTGCGCCTCCCGGCCCTTTCCCCGCGCCTTCGCACCAGCCCGGTGTTCCTCGCCGTCGCGGGGGTCGTCGCGCTGGCGCTCGCCGCGACCGGGATCGACCGGCTGGTCGCCCAGATCGAAGGCGACCGCGGCATCCCGCCGATCGCCAGCAACGGGGATTTCGAGGTCTCCGGGATCGAGGTCGAGACCACCGGCAAGGATGCCGAGGAGGCGCGCCTCAAGGGCTGGTCCGAAGCCCAGCGCAAGGCCTGGGAAAAGCTGTGGTCGGCGCAAAGCGGCGGGACCAGCAAGGCCCCGGCGCTGTCCGATGGAGCCATCGACTCGATGGTCTCCGCCGTCGTGGTCGAACGCGAACAGCTCGGCCCTCACCGCTATATCGCCACGCTGGGGGTGATCTTCGACCGCGCCCGCGCCGGGCAGCTGCTCGGCCTGTCGGGCGAGAAGGTCCGCTCCGCGCCGATGCTGGTGATCCCGGTGCTGACGCAGGGCGGCGTCACCAGCGTGTTCGAAACGCGCACCCCGTGGCAGAAGGCCTGGGCCGAGTATCGCACCGGGGCGAGCACGATCGATTACGTTCGCCCGCAGGGTGACGGCTCCGATTCGCTGCTGCTCACCGCCGGCCAGCTCGACCGCCGCAGCCGCACCTGGTGGCGGCTGGTGCTCGACGAGTTCGGCGCTGCCGACGTGCTGATGCCGATGGCGCGGCTCGAGCGGCAGTTCCCCGGCGGACCGGTGCGCGGCACCTTCACCGCGCGATTCGGACCCGACAATCGCTATCTCGACAGCTTCACGATGACCGCCAACGACGAAGCGGGCGTGCCGGCGATGCTGAACCAGGCGATCGAGCGGCTCGACCGCACTTACGGCCAGGCGCTCGCCGCCGGGGTGCTCGCGCCCGACAAGTCGCTCAACGTCGCGATCCAGGTCGACGAGGCCGCGATTGCCGCGATCGTCGCCAAGCAGGGGCCGCTGCCCACCGCCGCCCCGGCCGGTGCGGCCACCCCAGGTGCGACCCCCACCGCCGCCCCGACGGCCGCCGCGCCGACCGCGAGCTTCACCGTCCAGGTGGCAACGCCCGAGCCGACCTCGGTCGATGCCGGACTCGCCTCGCTGCGCGGGATCGGCGGGGTCCAGGGCGTCTCGATCAGCTCCGTCGCGGTTGGCGGGACATCGGTGCTGCGGGTCACGTTCGCCGGCGATCTCGCGCAGCTCGCCGCCGCGCTGCGCGCCCGCGGCTGGCAGGTGACGCAAGGGACCAACGCGCTTTCGATCCGCAAGTGAACGGACGGAAGGTGCGTCGATACAGAGCCGGGCAAAGCCGCGCATGAGCCAGATCGCGCTACCCCTGTCGGCAACGGGCCAGTCCGGCAGCATCGTCGTCGGGCCAAGCCTTGCGCCGGTGCTCGACGGGCTCACGACTGCGGCGCGCTGGCCGTTCCGGACCGCCGTGCTGGCCGGGCCGCCGCGCTCGGGCAAGAGCCTGCTTGCCCGCTGGTTCGCGCAGAGCGGCGCGGGCGAGGCGATCGACGATGCCGACCGGATGGATGAGAACGCGCTGTTCCACCGCTGGAACCGCGCCCAGGCCAATGACGTGCCGCTGCTGCTCGTGTCCGGCCTTGCGCCGGGCGAATGGCGGGTTTCGCTGCCGGATCTGGCCAGCCGGCTCGGCGCGGCGCTGCTCCTCGAGATCGGCGCGCCCGACGACGAACTGCTCGCCGGCCTGATCGAAACGCACGCCGCGCAGCGCGGGCTGGCCCTGCCGGAAGGGGCGAGCGGCTACCTCCTCCCGCGGATCGAACGCAGTCACGCCGGGGTCGAGGCGCTGGTCGAAACAATCGATCGCCTGTCCCTTGAGCGGAAGGCCGCCGTCACCATATCGCTGCTCAGAGACGCGCTCGCCGAGCGCGGCGGCGCGTTCCAGCCGCGGCTGCTTTAGCCGCACGGACAGGCAGTGGTTGCGTCAACAGGGGAATAGTGGGAGAATCCACGCATGTTTCGCAGCCTTGTCGAATACCTGGACTCGATCCGCGCGCGCGATCCCGCACCGCGGTCGCGTTGGGAAATCCTGCTTTATCCGGGTCTTCTGGCGGTCGGTTTCCACCGGGTCGCCCACTGGTTGTTCGAAGGCGAGCTGTTTTTCGCCGCGCGCCTCGTCAACCACATCGCCCGCCTGCTGACCGGGATCGACATCCACCCCGGCGCCAAGATCGGGCGCCACCTGTTCATCGACCATGGCTTCACCGTGATCGGCGAGACTGCGGAGATCGGCGACAACGTCACCATCTACCAGTGCGTGACGCTGGGCGGGACCAACCCGGCTAACGGCGTCCCCGGCAAGCGCCACCCGACCCTGCTCGACAACGTCATCGTCGGCTCGGGCGCGCAGATCCTTGGCCCCATCACCGTCGGCCCGCGCGCCCGCATCGGGGCGAACGCGGTGGTGACGGACGACGTGCCGGAAGGCGCGACGATGGTCGGGGTCAAGGCCCGCTCGACACTGGTCGCCGCGGAAACGTGGCAGCGTGAATTCATGCCCTACGGCACGCCTTGCAAGGAGCCGTGCGAACCGGTCGGCGCGGCGCGTGTCGACGACCTCGAGGCGGAGATCGCCGACCTCAGGAAGCAGGTTGCCGCCCTGCTGGCGGACCGGGAGGGCGCGCCTGCGCCCGAACCGGCCACGTCCATCAAGCGGGGCCGCCGGCAGGACAGGCTCTAAGTGGCGCGCGGGCCGGACATGGACCCTTCCGGCGCAACCCGATCAGCCCACGTCATCGCCTTCCCGCAGGCCCGGCCCCAGCAGGTCGGGTTCGAGCGGCCCGAACTCCTGCGCATCCTCGACCTTTACGGCCGCATGGTCGCGGCCGGGGAGTGGAAGGACTATGCGATGGACTTCGGCCGCGATGCCGCCAGCTTCTCGGCCTTCCGCCGCACCGCCGAACGCCCGACCGCACGCGTCGAGAAGCGCCCGGCCCTGCGCGGGCGGCAGGGCATGTGGGCGCTCTATGGCGAAGCCGGGCAGGTCCTGAAGCGCGGCCATGAACTCGCCGGCGTGCTTTCCGTACTCGAGCGGCGGCTGGTCAAGCTGGTCGAGGAATGAGCGACCCCGCCCCCTGTCCTCCGCTTTTGCGGGGTCAAGGGGCGACTTGGGCTTCAGGTTCGAGGGGGCAGTTCAGCCCCCGGTCATGGCCTTCTGCATCGCGGCCATGATCAGCTGGCTCTGTTCGGAGCCCGAGGCCGGGACGACGTCGTTGACGCGGTCGGCGATACGCTCCCAGTTGGCGGCGAAGCCTTCGACGTTGCGCTCGCCCTCGCCGAGGAACAGCGGCTGGTTCATCGTCACGTAGGCCGAATGGTAAGCACCCGCGCCCGCGCCGACGATGGCGTTGCTCGGCGCATCCTCGGAGACGAGGTAGAGCGCGGCCGGCACCACGTTTTCCGGCGCGAACAGCTTGAACGCTTCTTCCGGCAGGATGTCGGCGGTCATGCGGGTCGCCGCGACCGGGGCCAGCGTGTTGACCTTGATGTTGTTCTTCGCGCCTTCGAGGTAGAGCGACTTGGTGAACCCGGCGAGGCCCAGCTTGGCCGCGCCGTAGTTGGTCTGGCCGAAGTTGCCGAACAGACCGGTCGACGACGCGGTCATCAGGATGCGGCCATAGTTCTGCTCGCGCATGGTTTCCCACACGGCCTTGGTGGCGAAGGCCGAGCCGAGCAGGTGGACCTTGACCACCAGTTCGAAGTCCGACGGCTCCATCTTGGCGAACGACTTGTCGCGCAGAATGCCGGCGTTGTTGATGAGCACGTGGACGCCGCCCCAGGCTTCCTTGGCCTTGGCGACCATCTCGACCATCTGGTCGTACTCGGTGACCGAGGCGCCGTTCGACATCGCCTCGCCGCCCATCGCCTTGATTTCCTCGACCACCTGCAGCGCGGCGTCGGAGTGGCCGGTGCCGTCGCGCGAACCGCCGAGATCGTTGACCACGACCTTTGCCCCGCGGCGGGCCAGCTCGAGCGCATAGGCCTTGCCGAGGCCGCCGCCCGCGCCGGTGACGATCGCAACCCTGTTTTCGAACGAGATGGTCATGGCAGGTCTCCCGAATGCAGCGCCCGCTGGCACGTTTGCGCCCGCGAGCCGAAAAAGTGGCGCGGCGATGCCACGGCGCGGCGGCGCTGGCAATGGCACGGATGCAGCGATCGCGTGCCGTAGCGGCAGGCGTCACGCTTCGGTCGCATTCGCGGGCAGAGGACGGCATAGAGGCGCGCGAATCGGAAGAAGGGACCACCCTATGACGCATTCCCGCCGCATCTCGGCTCTTACCGGTGTGGCGCTATCGGTGATGACCATGCCCGCCAGCGCCCAGACTGCCGAAGACTATGCCGCGATGCAGGCGCAGCTGGCGCGGATGCAGGCCGACATGGCGGCGATGCAGGCGCAGATTTCCGAGCTTCAGGGCAAGCTGGCGGCGGCGCAGGCGGCTCCCGCGTCCACCGCCATGGCAAAGCCGGCCACCGCGATCACTTGGGACGGCGCGCCCCGGCTCGAGGCGGCGGCCGACCCGAAGAACCCCGATGCGGGCAAGTGGAGCTTCAAGCCGCGCGGCCGTCTCCAGGTCGATGTCGCGGGCGTGGACGGTCCCGCCGCCATTCCCGGCAATTCGCTCGGCTTCGGCAGCGAGCTGCGCCGGGCCTACCTGGGTTTCGAGGGCGCGCTCCCCGGCCAGTTCGGCTACCGGGTCGAGGCCGATTTCGCCAACAGCAATGTCGATCTGACGGACCTCTACCTGACCTATGGCGGCATTCGTCATGTCACGCTGACGCTGGGCCAGCACAAACCGTTCTGGGGCATGGAGGAGGTCACTTCCGACCTGTTCACCAGCTTCATGGAGCGCGGCGCTTTCAACTCCGCGTTCGGGTTCGAGCGGCGGGTCGGTCTCTCGGCGCAGTACCAGAACAAGGCGCTGCTCCTGCAGGGAGGTGTTTTCACCGACAACGCAGCCGACCTGAACAACGACGCGAACAATTCCTGGTCCCTCGACGCGCGCGCCGCATTCCAGCCGAAGCTGGCCGGCGGGCAGCTGCACCTCGGCGGGTCGTTCCACACCCGCGACTTCAACGACGCGGCCAGCACCGCCCGCTACCGCGCCCGGCCGTTTGTCCGCACCACCGACGTGCGCCTGGTCGATACCAGGGCGTTCAGCGCGACCGGCGAACACAGCATCGGCGTGGAAGCGGGCTGGACCGGCGGGCGACTCCATCTCGCCGGGGAAAGCGCGTGGATGACGGCGCGGCGACCGGGCCTTGCCGACCCCACCTTCAATGGCGGTTATGTCGAGGCCGGGTATTTCCTCACCGACGACACCTTGCCCTACAAGGCCGGCGACGGTTCATGGAACCGGATCCGGCCCACGGCCGGGCTCGACAAGGGCGGCATCGGCGCGGTCCAGCTCAACCTGCGCTACGACTGGCTGGACCTCAATGACGGCGCGATCCGCGGCGGGCGGCAGCAGGTCGGCGGGGTGTCGCTGCTGTGGGTGCCGGTCGACTACGTCCGGTTCATCCTGAACTACGGGCACCTGTGGATCGACAATGCCGCGGTCCCGGCGGGCGCGGACGCATCGTACACGGCCGACGCGGTGGGGATGCGGGCGCAGGTCGATTTCTGAGAGATCGAACCCGGGGCGGCATCAGGCCCACAGGCCCGCGAGCACCGGGATCAGTTCGTCGAAATGGCCGATCACCGCGTCGGCGCCCAGTTCGTGCGCCGGAAGGTCGTTGAACCCGAAGCTCACCGCGACCGACGGCACCCCCGCCGCCCGCGCCGCGCCGATATCGAAGGTGGTGTCGCCGACGAACGCGGTCGCCCCGCCGCCAAGCCGCGCGACGTATTCATGGATCATGTCGGGGGCGGGCTTGGCCCGGCCGGGGCCAAGCGAATCGCCGCCGATGACCGTGGCGAAGCGGCCGAGGATGCCCATCTCCTCGAACAGGCGCACGGCGTAGGCCTCCTTCTTGTTGGTCGCGACTGCGATCTTCACGCCTTGCCGGTCGAGTTCGTCGAGCATCGCCTCCGCGCCCGGATAGAACGCGGTGTGGACGGCGATGTTGTCGGCATAGAACGCGAGCAGTTCGCCCTGGAGCTGCCAGAACCGCTCCTCGCTTACCGCGCCGCCGCGCACTTCCAGCGCCTTGCGCAGCATCTGCGCCGCGCCGCCGCCGATCAGGTCGGCGACCTCGTCCGTCGGGACCGGCGCGCGGCCCTCGATGGCGAGCGCGTGGTTGAGCGCGGCGCAGAGGTCGCGGCTGGTGTCGAGCAGCGTGCCGTCGAGGTCGAAGCCGACGCTGGAAAATGGAAAATCGGTCATGTTGGCGCTCCGTGGCGCGACATGGTGGAATCGGCAAGACTTTGCTGGCAGAGAGCGCGCCATGGCTTCCGATACCCCTCTCGCAATCGTGATCCTTGCCGCGGGCAAGGGCACCCGGATGAAGAGCGACCTGCACAAGGTGCTGCACCAGATCGCCGGCCGGGCGATGCTGCTGCACCTGATGGACAGCGCTGCACAGCTTTCGCCAGCGCGGCAGGTGGTCGTCGCCGGGCACGGGCGCGAGCAGCTTGAAAAGGCGCTGAAGGGCGCGGCGACGATCGCGGTGCAGGACCCGCAGCACGGCACCGCCCACGCCGTCCAGCAGGCCGAGGATGCGCTGGCCGGTTTCGCCGGGGACGTCCTGATCCTCTACGGCGACGTTCCGTTCGTCCGCGCCGAGACGATGCGCGCGATGATCGAGCGGCTCCACGGCGCGGACCAGCCCGCCGCCGTGGTGCTCGGCTTTGCGCCAGCCGACACGCTCCAGTACGGCCGCGTGATCGCCGAGGACGGGCGGATCGTGAAGATGGTCGAGCACAAGGACGCCAGCGAGGCCGAGCGCGCCTGCCGGGTCTGCAACTCCGGCCTGATGGCGGTGCGCAGCGAAGACCTGTTCGCGCTGCTCGCCCGCGTCGGCAACGACAACGCGCAGGGCGAATATTACCTGCCCGACGTGGTCAACATCGCCATCGCCGATGGCCGGACCTGTGCCGTGGTGGTGACGGACGACGCCGACGAGGTCGCCGGGATCAACAGCCGCGCCGAACTGGCGGAGGCCGAAGCGCGCTGGCAGCAGCGCCGCCGTGCCGCCGCGATGGCCGAGGGCGCCTCGCTGGTCGCGCCGGAGACCGTGTGGTTCGCGTGGGACACCGCGCTCGGCCGCGACGTGACGGTGGAGCCCAACGTCGTGTTTGGCCCCGGCGTGACCGTGGCGGACAAGGTCACGATCCGCGGGTTCAGCCACATCGAGGGCGCGCGGCTCGACGAGGGCGTGGAGGTCGGCCCGTTCGCCCGCCTGCGCCCCGGCGCGGTGCTCGAGGAGGGCAGCAAGATCGGCAACTTCGTCGAGATGAAGAAGGCCACGCTGGGCAAGGGGGCCAAGGCCAATCACCTCAGCTACCTCGGCGATGCCGAGATCGGCGCGGGCGCGAACATCGGCGCGGGCACGATCACCTGCAACTATGACGGCTATTTCAAGCACCGGACGGTGATCGGCGAGCGTGCCTTCATCGGCTCAAATTCGGCGCTGATCGCCCCGGTCAGGATCGGCGCGGACGCCATCGTCGCCGCAGGCAGCGCGGTCAGCCGCGACGTTGGCGACGGCGAGCTTCGCTTGGTCCGTGCCGAACAGCTGGTCAAACCAGGCTGGGCCGACCGCTTCCACGACGCGATGAAGAAGAAGAAGAAGGCCGAGGCGGAGAAGAAGGGCTGAGCCATGCCCGGGATCGTGGGGCTATTTGGTCTCCTGACACTTGGAGTTTTTTGGATAGGCAGCACACTTGTCGTTGCCGCAGTTCTCAGTCTGATATTCAAGCGATCCCGCAGCACGTCCTTTTTGATAGGGATGGCGGTATCCGGACTTGTCACCTTCGCCATGGCTTGGGCGGCATTCGGATTTCAATCTCATGACATCGAGCCTGACGATGTGATGTCGAAATTCCCGGAACTCGTGGCGTTTCACGCGAGCGCGAAAAAGGGTCACTACTGGCAGGACGGTCTTTCGGATGGCGAATATTACGTTTTTGAACTGCCTCCGATTGAAATGAAAAGACTTTCCGGTGTTCTTTCAGCTGAAAGGTATGAATGGAGCTCTGCCGAAATTGCCGGGCGACCGCTGCTGAGCGCTCCCGATTGGTACGTAGGTAAGGCCTGTGAACGGCATTTCGGCTCGGTGAATGGCCGTGCATCCAACGGACCGTATCTGGAGCGCTTCACGCTCCACCTCTGTGTTTCCCAAAACCGGCTCTACGCGGACTGGGAAAGAATCTGATTGACGATATCACGATATCATATCATGATATCACTATGACACGCATCCTTGCCGACCTGCCCGACGAAGACATCAAATGGCTCGACGCCCGCGCGGCCGAGCAGGGCAAGTCGCGCGCTTCCGTGCTGCGGGAGGCTGTCGCCAGCTTCAAGTCGCAGTCCCCGGTTGAGGGAAATCTCGATTGGCTGGAAGCTGGGTTCGGGGCGTGGAAGAATCGGACCGATATCGGCGACGCCGTGGAATGGCAACGGCGGGAGCGGGCATCCTGGACGCGGCCGTGGGATATCGACTACCCAGAGGTCCGGGCAGAGTTTCCCGATTTATTCGACGAGGCCGATGATCGGGAGCATGAGCGTCACAAAGCTTGGCTTGCAAAACACGGGAAGGAGCCCGGCGATGGCAACCTGATCAAAGATGCCGAAAAGCAAGGCACGCATGCCGATGATCGGTCACCGAAGAAGCGCCTCTACAAGTGACCGGTTTCACGTTCGACAGCAACATCCTGATCGACACCTTGCGTGGAAACCCCAAAGGCCGTGATGAAATCCGGCGTGCCACGCAGCGCGGCAGGATCTGGATCAGCCGGATGGTCTGGATCGAAGTTCTGTCCAAGGGTGAAGGCGAGGAATTGCGCCGCGCTGAATTGTTGCTTTCGGGCTTTGGAATTGACGAAGTGGATGCCGAGATTGGCGCTCGTGCGGCCGCGCTACGTCGCGATCGGCCTGCTCTCAAAGCTCCGGATGCGATTATACTCGCGACCGCTTTGCTCCGCGGCCGCGTCCTCGTGACACGAAATACCAAGGATTTCCCGGCAGAGATGCCCGGCATCCGGGTCCCCTATATCCTCTAAGCGAAAGCGCCTGTCCCCCATGTGCGGAATTATCGGAATTGTCGGCAAGGACGAAGTCGCGGACCGGCTGGTCGACGGCCTCCGGCGGATGGAATACCGCGGCTATGACAGCGCAGGCGTCTGCACGGTCCACCACGGTGAGCTCGTACGCCGCCGGGCCGAGGGCAAGCTGGGCAATCTGGTGGTCGAACTGGCGCGCAACCCCGCGCCGGGCACGATCGGCATCGCCCACACCCGCTGGGCGACCCACGGCGCGCCGACCACCTCGAACGCCCACCCCCACGCCACCGGCGAGGTCGCGCTGGTCCACAACGGGATCATCGAGAACTTCAAGCCGCTGCGCGACGCCCTGATCGCGCGCGGTCGCCGCTTCGAAAGCGAGACCGATACCGAGGTCGTCGCGCACATGGTCTCCGAACTGGTCGAGGAAGGCGCCAGCCCGCAGGAGGCGGTGCGCAAGGTGCTTCCCCAGCTGCGCGGCGCGTTCGCGCTCGCCATCGCGTTCCGCTCCGCGCCCGACATGCTGATCGGTGCGCGGCTCGGCTCGCCGCTGGTCGTCGGCTATGGGGAGGGCGAGACCTATCTCGGCTCCGATGCGCTGGCGCTGGCCCCGCTGACCCAGAAGGTCACGTACCTCGATGAAGGCGACTGGGTCGTCATCACCCGCGAGGGCGCGGAAATCTATGACGCGGACAACAATCGCGTCGAGCGCCCCATCGTCGCCTCGGGCGCGACCGCCGCGGCGATCGAGAAGGGCAACTACCGCCACTTCATGCAGAAGGAGATCTTCGAGCAGCCGATCGTCGTCGCCCAGACGCTGCGCAGCTACCTGCGCCGGGTCGACCAGACCGTCGCCTTGCCGCAGATCGACTTCGACCTTTCGACGATCAACCGGGTGACCATCGTCGCCTGCGGGACCAGCTATTACGCCGGGATGGTCGCCAAGTACTGGTTCGAGCAGTTCGCCCGGCTGCCGGTCGACATCGATGTGGCGAGCGAGTTCCGCTACCGCGATCCCGTTCTCGAGCCGGGCGGGCTCGCGCTGTTCATCTCGCAGAGCGGGGAGACCGCCGATACGCTCGCCGCGCTGCGCCACTGCAAGGCGGCGGGGCAGACCATCGCGGTCGTGGTCAACGTGCCGACCAGCACGATGGCGCGCGAGGCGGACCTGCTGCTCCCGACCCACGCCGGGCCGGAGATCGGGGTCGCCTCGACCAAGGCGTTCACCTGCCAGCTCGCGGTGCTTGCCGCACTGGCCGCGCACCTCGCGGTCAAGCGCGGGCGGCTGACCCGCGCGGAAGAGGCCGACATCGTCGACCAGCTCGCCGAAGCGCCCGCCTGCCTCAACGCCGCGCTCGCCTTCGACGAGGCGATCGCCGCGATGGCGCACCTCATCGCCCCGGCGCGCGACGTGCTCTACCTGGGCCGCGGGCCGGACTATCCGCTCGCGCTTGAGGGCGCGCTGAAGCTCAAGGAAATCAGCTACATCCACGCCGAGGGCTATGCCTCCGGCGAGATGAAGCACGGCCCCATCGCGCTGATCGACGAGGCCGTGCCGGTGATCGTCCTCGCGCCGTCGGGCCCGCTGTTCGAGAAGACCGTCAGCAACATGCAGGAGGTCCGCGCGCGCGGCGGCAAGATCGTGCTGATTTCCGACGCGGAAGGGCTGGCCGAGGCTGGCGAGGGCTGCCTCGCGACCATCGAGATGCCACGAGTCCACCCGCTGATCGCGCCGCTGGTCTATGCGGTGCCGGTCCAGCTGCTTGCCTACCACGTCGCCGTCGCCAAGGGCACCGACGTCGACCAGCCGCGCAATCTGGCCAAGAGCGTCACCGTCGAATGACCATCGTCGGCGGGCTCCTGATTTTCGCGGCGATCTGGTTCGCCGTCGACAGGGCGACCCGCAACCATCCCGGTCGCAAGGCCCGCGACGAACAGTTGAACGGACCATGGCCGACACCGACCGGGCGCGACGGCGATTCCGGCGGCTGGGGCGGCGAGGACGATGCGGACGCGGAGGACGGAGACGACGGGGACTCGGGTGATTCCGGCGGCGATTCCGGCGGGGACGGCGGGGGAGACGGCGGCGGCGACTGAGCGCGGGCGGAAACCCTGCTGCGGGCGCTACTTACCATTGATAAACCATTGCGGCGTATCCCCGCAGTCGTGAAACCGTCTCTCTCCTCCGTGGCGCTGCCCAAGGAACTGCCGACCCTGGCAGTGCTGGGCCTTTCCAACCCCACGGACGGCGACTGGGGACGGCTGCGCGGCCTGCAGTATTCGAGCCTCGCCAAGGTCACCGTCGCGCGGCTGCTTGCCCATGCGCTCGCTGCGGTCCTCGTGGTCCAGCTGTTCCTGTTCAAGGTCCATCCCGCGCTGCTGTTCGGGTGGCTCGGCCTGCTCGTCGCCTCGCTGTACAACGGCGCCAAGTTCGACCGCAGCCTGAGCGATGCCGACCGCCGCCGGATGACCCGCGCGGAAATGCAGAAGCAGACGTTCAGCGCGGCGATGAACGCCGTGGTGTGGACCGTCCCGCTCCTCCTGTTCACCCGCTGGGGCTCGGCCGCGGACAGCCTGGTGATGTGGACCATCGTCGCCATGCTGATGACCGCGATGGCGGTCGCGCTGGCGATCGTGCCGCTCGGCACCATCGTGTTCAGCCTGATCGTCGGCCTGGCCGGGATCGCGACCTTCGCGCTGCAGGGCCAGTTCGTCACCGCCGGGATCGTTTCGGTCTTCGTGATCATCGTCTGCGTCGGCACGATCGAAGCGGCGCGGGTCTATCTCGCCTCCAAGGTTGCCGAGGCCGGGATGGCCGAAAAGGCCGAGGTCGTCTCGCTGCTGCTGCGCGAGTTCGAGGAGGGCGAGGCGGACTGGCTGTGGCAGATCGACGCCTCGCGCCGGGTCCGCTCGGTCAGCCCGCGCTTCGCCTTTGCGCTCGGGCTCGACCCCGAGGACGCCGACGGCCAGTCGCTGATCCAGCTGATCGCCGGCCCGTCGTGGGACAGCGGCCACTTCCATTCCTCGCTCCACGACCTCGCCGAACGGCTCAAGCGGCGCGAGAGCTTTTCCAACCTGCTGGTCCGCGTGACCCTGCGCGGCGAGCACCGCTGGTGGGAGCTCTCGGCCTCGCCTCGGCTCGACGAGAACGGCAGCTTCGACGGCTTCCGCGGGGTCGGCTCCGACGTCACCGAGCAGCGCGAGAGCGCCGACAAGATCGCCTATCTCGCCCGCTACGACACCCTGACCGGCCTGCCCAACCGCCTGATGCTGACCGAGACGCTGGGCGAGGCGATGCGTTATGCCGACCAGTGGCGAACGCGCTGCGCCTTCCTGATGATCGACCTCGACCGGTTCAAGGCGGTCAACGATACCCTCGGTCACCTCGTCGGCGACCAGCTGCTGGCGCGGGTCTCGGACCGGCTCAAGGGGCTGATGAGCGAGAACGAGCTGTGCGGCCGCCTTGGCGGCGACGAGTTCGCCATCGTCATCCGCGACGCCTCCGACTTCCAGCGCGTCAACGCCATCGCCCGCGCGGTGATCGAAACGCTGTCGCAGCCTTACGAGATCGACCACCACACGCTCTATGTCGGCGCCTCGGTGGGTTCGGCGCTCGGCCCGCGAGACGGGGCGACCGTCGAGACTCTGATGCGCAACGCCGACCTCGCGCTATACCGCTCGAAGGACGAAGGCGGAGGCCAGCACTTCAATTACGAGCCCGCGCTCCACGCCCATGCCGAGGAACGCCGCCAGCTCGAATTCTCGCTGCGCCGCGCGCTCGAGAATGGCGAGTTCTTCGTGGTCTACCAGCCGGTCGTCGACGCGATCACCGAGCAAGTGGTCAGCTTCGAGGCGCTGCTGCGCTGGAACAGCCCGGAGCATGGCTTCGTCAGCCCCGCCAAGTTCATCCCGCTCGCCGAGGACACCCGCCTGATCGTGCCGATCGGCGAATGGGTGCTGCGCGAGGCCTGCCGCGAGGCGACCAACTGGCCCGACAACGTCCGCATCGCGGTCAACGTCTCGGGCGAGCAGCTGCTCGACCCCGCGTTTGCCGGCACCGTCGTCAGCGCGCTGGCGCAGAGTGGCCTGCCACCGCACCGGCTGGAGATCGAGGTCACCGAAAGCATCTTCGTCCGCGACGGGACCACCTCGCAGGCGACGCTCGAGCAGATCATGGGGCTGGGCTGCGGGGTCGCGCTCGACGACTTCGGGACAGGGTATTCCTCGCTCGGCTACCTGCGCAAGATGCGTTTCACCACGATCAAGGTCGACCGCAGCTTCGTCCAGGGCGCGGCCAACAGCACGCCCGAAAGCCTTGCGATCATCCGTGCTGTCGTCGCCATGGCCGACGCGCTCGACATGACCACGACGGCCGAAGGCGTGGAGACGGAAACCGAGCTCGCGATGATCCGCAAGCTCGGCTGCACCAAGATCCAGGGCTACTTCTTCGGCCGCCCGATGATGGGCAACGACGCCCGCAGCCTGTTCACCCAGGCCGCGTTCCTGCAACAGCGCGGCGCAGCCTGAGCTAGCCGGCGGCCGTTAAACCAGCTGCTCTGCGAAAACGCATCGTCATTGCGAGGCCGAAGGCCGCGGCAATCCAGAGCATTCCCGCGCACTGGATTGCTTCGTCGCTGCGCTCCTCGCAATGACGCCGAAGTTCGGTCGCGTCGCGATCACTGACCCGGCGAGGGCGGAACCGGCATGGGCACCGACGGAACCGCCGGCGCGAACTCCGGCCTCGATCCGGGCGGCGGCGGGGGCGGGCATTCGCCGATCCGCTCGCCCTTGATCTTGATCTTGCCGGTGGTCTTGGCTTCCATGGTGAAGGGATTGCCGCCCTCGGTGCCCTTGAAGCTGAAGTTGTAGTCGGCCTCGCCGGTCAGGTCGATCAGTGTCTCGGCGACCTTGCCCTCGATTGCGAGCGATCCGCCCCCTTCGCCGGTCATCGGCGCGCCCTTGCCCTTGCCGCTGCCGCTCACCTTCAGCGACACGTTCTCGCCATCGACGTCGAAGCGTTCGAGGTCGAACTTGCCGTTGTTCTCCTTGGCGAACTTCTCGAGCTCTTCCTTGAACTTCTTCTCGTTCTCCGGCTTGGCGAGTTCGCCAAGGCCCTTGTCGAACTCGTCCCAGAAGTTCGCCGGACCGCACAGGTTGGTCTCGGTCGAGAAGCGGACGTAGCCGTCATCGCCGCTCGGATTGGCCTCGAAACTCATCTTCCAGCGCCCCTGCTTGGGGTGCTTCATTTC
This sequence comes from Novosphingobium sp. FW305-C-111, assembly GCF_058783565.1. Taxonomy (NCBI): domain Bacteria; kingdom Pseudomonadati; phylum Pseudomonadota; class Alphaproteobacteria; order Sphingomonadales; family Sphingomonadaceae; genus Novosphingobium; species Novosphingobium sp. FW305-C-111. The sequence continues at coordinate 27,617 of NZ_JBYSYP010000001.1, read as the reverse complement.
CTTGAGCTCGGCCCCGAACTCCGCCAGCGAGATCGCGCCGTCGCCGTTGCGGTCGGCACCGCCCTTGCCCATGCTGCCCGAGCAGCTCCCCAGCGCGAGTGCGGCTGCGACGACGAACACGGACGCACCGGTCCGCAGCGAAAATCTGGATGCCATAAGTCCCCCTCCGGCGCGCCTGCGCCACAGGGAAGACTAGCGCGGGACCGCCCCGGCGCCAGCCCGAATCGTATCCGATCAGGCGGAGACCAGTCCTGCGATGACGCTTTCGAACAGCGCCCTGCCGTCGCTGCCGCCGTGGGCCGGCTCGATCATCCGTTCGGGGTGCGGCATCATGCCGAGCACGTTGCCGCGCTCGTTCAGCACCCCGGCGATGTCGCGGGCCGAGCCGTTGACGCTGCCGAGATAGCGGAACGCCACGCGGCCTTCGCCCTCCAGCCGGTCGAGCGTCGCGTCGTCGGCGAAGTAGTTGCCGTCGTGGTGCGCGACCGGGATCGTGATCTCCTGGCCCTGCTCATAGTGGCTGGTGAACAGCGACTGGCTGTTCTCCACCCGCAGCCGCACGTCGCGGCAGACGAAGCGGATGCCGGCGTTGCGCATCAGCGCGCCGGGCAGCAGCCCGGATTCGGTCAGCACCTGGAAGCCGTTGCACACCCCCAGCACCGCGACCCCGCGCTCCGCCGCGGCGATCACCGATTGCATCACCGGACTGCGCGCCGCCATCGCGCCCGAGCGCAGGTAGTCGCCATAGGAGAACCCGCCCGGCAGCGCGATCAGGTCGAGGCCGTCGGGAAGCGCCGCATCGCCGTGCCACACCCGGTGGACCGTGCCGCCCGAAATCTGCTCGATCGCCACCGCCATGTCGCGGTCGCAGTTGGAGCCGGGGAAGGTGACGACCGCGGCGGTAAAGCCGGACATTACGCCGCGACCCGTTCGAAGCGGAAGTTCTCGATGACCATGTTGGTCAGGAGCTTGCGGCACATCTCGTCGAGCTGGGCGTCGGTGACGGTCTCGTCGACTTCCAGCTCGATCATCTTGCCCGCGCGGACGTCCTTGACCCCGTGGATGCCGAGGTGCTCGATCGAGTGGTGGATCGCCCGGCCCTGCGGGTCGAGGACCCCGTTCTTGAGGCTGACGAAGACGCGGACCTTCATGGGGCGGGACCTTTCGGGAGCAGGGGAGTCGCTTGGCCGCGCCTATGCCGCCGGGGCGGCAAAAGGGCAAGGGCGGCGCAGCCCCGATCCCTCAAACCAACCCGATCCGCTTCGCGTAAGCCTCCAGCGCATTGAGCGTGGCCGCCTCGTCCTGCCCCTTCTCGGCGATGTCGAGGTCGGACCACACGGTCACCACCACGCGGTCGACGCCGCGCTCGGCCAGCTGGTCGATTTCGTCGCGCTCGATCATCCCGCGCGGGTGGATCATGCCGTATGTAAAGGGCTCGTCCTCGCGCCCGTACTCCTTCAGGTAGTCCTGCACCGTGGGAATCAGGTCCGGCGTGCCGTACCAGCCGTTGCCGAGCCGCGCCGCGCGTTTCGCCCCCGCCTCGCCCATCCCGCCGACGTGGATCGGCAGCGGTCGCTGGAGCGGCTTGGGCTCGAACCCGATCGGCGGGAAATCATAGAATTCGCCGTGGAACTCGGGAAAGTCCTGCTCGAACAGCGCACGCAGGCAGCGGATGGTCTCGTCCATCTTGCGCCCGCGCTTCTTCCACTCGTTGCCGGTGAACTGATATTCGTAGGGCGTCCAGCCGAGCCCGACGCCCAGGTCGAAGCGCCCGCCGGAGAGCACGTCGAGCGAGGCGATCGTCCGCCCGACGAGGATCGCCTCGCGCAGCGCCAGCATGTAGATCCCGATCCCCAGCCGAACCCGCGTGGTCGCCGCCGCGACATGGCTGAGCACGATCATCGGATCGAGGAACGGCGTCTCCGGCCGAAACGGCACGAGGTCCGGCGTCCCACCCTCGCCATGCTTCACCACCGAGGGATAGAGCGTCCACCAGTCGTCGTTATTGGGAAGGCAGACGTGCTCGCCCGACCAGATCGATTCGAAACCCAGCTCCTCGGCCAGCTGGGCGAAGCGGATCGTCAGGTCCGGACGGACCGGCACGATATTGAGCCCGACCTTGAGCGGCAGCGCCATCGACTCTCTCCCCGGCGTCGGAACGCGCCATGGAAGAAAGCTGACGGTGCGTCAGGTTGGAGTCAAGCCGGCTACTTCGCCGGTGCCTCCGCGCCTTCGGGCAGAACCACCACCTGCACGGCCTTCGCCGGATCGAGATAGCGCCGCGCCATCGCCTGCACGTCGGCCGCGGTCAGCGCGGAGAGCCGTTCGCGCGCCTTCAGGTAGCGGCCGATCCGGTCCGCCTCGCTCTGCGCCCGATCGACCAGCGAGAGCCACCCGGCGTTGCTCTTGAGCGCGTTGTCGAGCGTCTCCAGCATCGGAGCGCGGGCGCGCTGGAGCACGTCGTCGCTGACGGGCGCGGCGATCAGCGCGCGGATCGTCTCGTCCAGCGCCGCGCGGGTCGCGGCGACGTCGTTGACATCGACCGAGGCGGTCAGCGCAAAGGTGCCATAGCCCGGCCACGTCCGCGACGGGCTGCTGGCCGAGCCCGGCGAATAGGACTTGCCGAGCTTTTCGCGGATCGTTTCGACCAGTTCGATCTCCACCACGCTTTCGAGCAGCTTGAGCTTCTGCGACTCGATCGGATCGGCGTCGTCGCGGGTCGGCCAAGTGTAGCGGATCAGCGCCTGGCTGGGGTCGCCGGTGTGGCGCAGCACGGTCAGCCCGCGCTTCGCGGTGAAGCTGCGGTCGCGGTTGTCGGCGTGGGGCAGGAAGTCCGACTCGCGCGGGGGGAGCGCGCCGAAGGTCCTGGCGACCAGCGCGATCACCGCGTCCTCGTCGATGTCGCCGACCACGCCGATCTCGATCGCCCCGTGGGCCAGCCGGTCGCCGATCCCCGCCTTGAGCGTGTCATAGCCGAGTGTCCGGTAGGCCGCCTCGGGCTGGAGCGAGAAGCGCGGGTCGTTGTCGGACAGCACCGCGCCGAGCTGGTTCGACAGCGAGGCCCCCGGCGTCGCCCGGAGCCGCGCAAAGAAATTGGCGACGTTCTGGCGATAGAGCTGCTCGCCCTCGGGCCGGTACCCCGGGTCGGTCACGAACGCGGCCAGCAGCTGGAGCTGGAGTTCGAGATCGCGCGGCGTCGTCGCGGCAGTCGCGGCAAAGACGTCACCGTCGGTCCGCAGTCCGGCGGACACCGCGCGGCCCGCCAGCAGCGTCTGCAGTTCGTCCTGGCTGTGCTTGCCGAGGCCCCCGGCGGCGAACATGTCGAGCATCTCGGTCGCCAGCGGCTGGGCCTTCGTATCCATCAGGTCGCCGCCGTCGAGCGAGAGCGAGACCAGCACCTGGTTCTGCGCGAGGTCGGTCTTCTTGAGATTGAGCCGCACGCCGTTGGCGAAGCGGATCTCGCGGATGCCGAGTTGCGGTTCGACGGTATCGATCGTCACCGCGCCGGGCTGGCCGAAATCGGTGTAGCCGAATGCTCCGGCTTCGGCGGACGCGGGCTTCGCCGGCCTCTGCGCCGCCGCCTTGTCCCACGCCGCCAGCAGCGCCGCCTCACCCCCGGCGGGTGCGGTGCGGCCCTGGAAGCGGATCAGCGGGTCCTTCAGCGGCACCGCCTCGCCCTTCAGGGCATCCAGCACCGCTGCGGGCGTGATCTGCGGGGCGAAAGCGTTGAAGCGTTCGAGCCCGCTTTCGGGCGTGGTCGGGACCTGCTCGTCGCGCACCAGTGCAAGCGCGGCGGCGACCAGCGCGGTGTTGCTGCGGGTGGCCGCACCTGCCGCGGCGTCCTCGATCCCGGTGCGGACATTGGCGACCTGTTCGGCGACCTCCGCCTCGGTGAAGCCAAACGCGAGCGCGCGGAAGTATTCCTCGGCGGCGGCACCCAGCCCTTTGGCCCAGCCGCCGTCGGGGGTGTCGACAATCAGGTTGGTGGTGCGGCCGATCCTGAACACCTCGCTGGTCCCGAACCCGGCGGCGCGGAACGGCGGGTCGACCACGCGGCTGCGGCTCTGCAGGCGGCGGTTGACGATCGCGTAGCCGATCTGGCGGAGGATGTTGCGCTGGCGCACGGCAATGCTGTCCGGCTCGTCGAGCCACGTGCCGTGGCGGGCAACGGTGACCCGCTCGGACAGCGCGGGGTCGACGAAGACGTCGGCGGCGCGTTTCTGCTTGGGATCGACCTTGCCTTCATCGGGCCGCGGGGTCTTCGGCGCGGGCCGCCAGTCGGCAAAGTGGGTGCGGATTGCCTGCTCGACCGCATCGGGATCGAAGTCGCCGACGACGATCACGGTCGCGTTCGCCGGCACGTACTCGCGCTGCCAGAACGCCTTGAGGCTGGCCGCGGTGGCCGCGTTCAGCGTGTCGGCGATGCCCACCGGCAGGCGCTTCGGGTACTTCGCATCCGGGTACTGGAATGCCAGCTGGTCCTCGAGGTTGCGCCGCTGGTAGCCGAGCCCGTCGCGCAGTTCGGACAGCACGACCCCGCGTTCGCGGTTCACCGCCTCCTCGCTGAAGGTCAGTTCGCTCGCGGTTTCGCGGAACAGCATCAGCGCGGTGTCGAGCAGCTTCGCGTCGTTGCGCGGCAGCGAGAGGATGTAGAGCGTCTGCTCGAACCCGGTCTGGGCGTTGGTGTCCGCCCCGAAGGCGAGCCCGTCGCGCTCGAGCAACTTGATCATCTCGCCCTCGGGCACGCGGGTCGAGCCGTTGAACGCCATGTGCTCGACGAAATGCGCGAACCCGCGCTCGCTGTCGGTCTCGTCGAGCGAGCCCGCGCCGATGTCCATCCGCACCTGCGCGGTCCCCGGCGGGGTGCCGTTCTTGCGGATGATGTAGCGCAGCCCGTTGTCGAGCTTGCCGAACCGGAACGCCGGATCGACCGGCAGGTCGCTCTGCTCGAACGCCCAGTCGGGCCCGGGCGCGCTGGCAAGTCCGCCCGGCTGCGCGGCGCAGGCGGCGAGGACGATGAGGAGGGGGAGCGGCAGCAGTTTGCGGGGGATCATCGGGCGTGGTTTGCCCGTCCGCGCGCCGTCATTCAATGGGTTAAGCGCAGCGGTTCACCGCAGCCAGTCCGACACGCCGTAAAGAATCATGGCCGCGCCGAGAAACACCCACCCCCAATGGTGATGGCGCGACAGCGGATAGGCTTCCAGCGACCGGCGTTCCTCGAAAAAGGCTTCGTCTGCGCCGTTCCTGAGTTCGACAAGCCGAACCGCGCGGCGCTCACGGTCCCTCCGCCCGAGCATCCCGCTTCACAGAATGAGGATGACGCCGGCGATCACCAGCACCCACGAGATCAGCATCGCCGCAGCTTGCCCGCCACCAAGAGCGAATGCAACCTTCCGGTCAGCGATCGCTCCGCCGCGGAGCTATCAGTGCGGCTTGGCCTTGCCGCGCAGCTTGCGGTGCGCGCCGAGGTCGAAGACTTCGCTCGGGCCGGAGTCTTCCTGGAGCAGGCCGAGGCGGCGGGCGACTTCCTGGTAGGCCTCTTCCTCGCCGCCGAGGTCGCGGCGGAAGCGGTCCTTGTCGAGCTTTTCGCCGGTGGTCATGTCCCACAGGCGGCAGCCGTCGGGGCTGATCTCGTCGGCGAGGATCACCCGGGCATAGTCGCCGTCCCAGATCCGCCCGAACTCGAGCTTGAAGTCCACCAGGCTGATGTTGATCGCGGCGAACATCCCGCAGAGGAAGTCGTTGACCCGGATCGCCATGCTGGAGATGTCCTGCATCTCCTCGTTGCCCGCCCAGCCGAAGCAGGCGATGTGCTCTTCGGCGATCAGCGGATCGCCCAGCGCGTCGTCCTTGTAGTAGTATTCGATCAGGGTGTGCGGCAGCGGCTCGCCCTCGGGGATGCCGAGGCGCTTGCTGATCGAGCCGGCGGCGATGTTGCGGACGACGACCTCGATCGGGATGATCTCGACCTGCCGGACCAGCTGCTCGCGCATGTTGAGGCGGCGGATGAAGTGGGTCGGGATGCCGATGTGGTTGAGGCGGGTGAACACATACTCGCTGATGCGGTTGTTGATCACGCCCTTGCCGTTGATCGTGCCCTTCTTCTGGGCGTTGAACGCGGTGGCGTCGTCCTTGAAGTACTGGATCAGGGTGCCGGGTTCGGGACCCTCGTAGAGGATCTTGGCCTTGCCTTCGTAGATCTGGCGGCGACGGGACATCACGTGCGTTTCCTTTTCGGCGGGCGCGGGGCCCAGCGGAAATCAAAAACCCCGGCTGACGAAGGAGCCGCAATGCGACTCCGACCGGTGCCGGGGCGTTCTCCCGGCCATTAGGCGAAACCGCGCAAAAGCGCAATTGCGGGCGCGGGGGTGTTCCGTGCGCGGGCTCCCTGCGCTAGGACCCGCGCATGAGCAGCCCTGCCGCCCGCACAGACGCGATCGCCGTCCTCGCCCGCTACTATGCCGCGTTCAATGCCGGCGACCCGCAAGGCATGCTCGACTGCCTCGCCGAGGACGTCGTCCACGACATCAACCAGGGGGCGCGGCAGGATGGCAAGGCGGCGTTCCGCGATTTCCTCGCCCACATGGACCGCTGCTACCGCGAGCGGCTGGAGGGCATCGTGCTGATGGCCAGCGAGGACGGCACCCGCGCCTCGGCCGAATTCGTCGTCCACGGCGAATATCTCGTCACGGACGAGGGCCTGCCCGAGGCCTCGGGCCAGACCTATGTCCTGCCCGCCGGCGCGTTCTTCGAGATCGCGGGCGGGCTGATCCGCCGCGTGACGGTGTACTACAACCTCGCGGACTGGACCGCGCAGGTCGGCGGGTGAGCATTGCGGTCCGCACCCTGACCGGCGCGGAAGTGGCCGCGGCGCTGGGTGACCTCGCCGCGCTGCGGATCGCGGTCTTCGCGGCGTTTCCCTACCTCTACGACGGCGACCTCGCCTATGAGGCCGACTATATCCGCGAGTTCGCGGACGAGCCCGGGTCGGTGATCGTCGCTGCGTTCGACGGCGCGCGGATCGTCGGCGCGGCAACCGCCTCGCCGATGGCGGCGCAGAAGGCCGAGTTCCAGGCCCCGTTCACGGCGCGCGGGCTGGACGCCCGGCGGCTGTTCTATTTCGGGGAAAGCGTCCTGCTTCCCGAGTACCGCGGCCATGGCATCGGCCACGCGTTCTTCGACCACCGCGAGGCGGCGGCCCGCGCGGGCGGGGCGAATGCGGTGTGCTTTGCCGCCGTGGTGCGGCCGGAGGACCACCCGGCGCGGCCCGCAGGCTACCGGCCGCTCGATGCGTTCTGGACGAAGCGCGGCTATGCACCCGTCGCGGGCGTCGTGACCGAGCTGGCATGGAAGGAACACGGCGAAGCGGGCGAAAGCCCCAAGCCGATGCAGTACTGGCTCCGCCAATGGTGAGCTTCACCGTCGCCGCCGCGCAGTACCCGATCGAGCGGCTGGCCGACTGGGCGGCCTATGAGGCGAAGCTGTCGCGCTGGGTGGGCGAGGCTGCGGCCGCCGGTGCGGCGCTGGCGGTGTTTCCCGAATACGGCGCGATGGAGCTCGCCTCGCTCGATCCCGCCAGCGCGGGCGACCTCGCCGGCTCGCTCGCCTTCGTCGCTTCGCTGCTGCCGCGGGTCGATGCGCTGCACGCCCGGCTGGCGGCGGAGAGCGGGCTCCACATCCTCGCCGCGAGCGCGCCGCGCCTTGATCCGGACGGGCGCTACCGCAACGCCGCACGGCTGTTCGCGCCGGGTGGCAGGTCGGGCACGCAGGACAAGCTGGTGATGACCCGGTTCGAGCGCGAGCAATGGGGCGTTTCGGCGGGTGCGGGGCTCAAGGTATTCGACACCGCGCTCGGCCGGCTCGCGGTGAGCATCTGCTACGACAGCGAGTTCCCCCTGCTCGCCCGCGCCCAGGTCGAGGCGGGGGCGGAGGTGCTGCTGGTGCCGTCGTGCACCGACGCGCTCCACGGCTACTGGCGGGTGCGGATCGGGGCGCAGGCGCGGGCCCTGGAAGGGCAGTGCTACGCCGTCCACAGCCCGACGGTGGGCGAGGCGGAGTGGTCGCCCGCGGTCGACGTCAACCGCGGAGCGGCGGCGGTCTATGGCCCGCCCGACCGGGGCTTGCCCGAAGACGGCGTGGTCGCGCTGGGCGAACTCGACCGGGCGCAGTGGGTGCTCGCGGAGATCGACACGGACCGGGTCGCGGAGCTGCGCCGCGACGGCGGCGTGCTCAACAGCCGGCACTGGAGCGAACAGCCGGGCGCAGCGGCGTTGCCGGCGGTGGAGGTTGTCGAGCTGCGTTAGGTTGGTTGCAAGCGTAACCGCCTGCGGATAGGAGCCGGGCAGGGGTCAGCCGCAGAGGAACGGGCAATTTCGATGGATGCCGCCGAACAGGTCCACCAGCAATTTCTCGCCGCGCTGGACGCTGCAAAGTCCGGGGGCTTGCCGCGCCGCGCCTCGAACCTCGGCCTCGCCGACGTCGGCCTTGCGCCCGACCGCGCCGCCGCGCTGCTGCGCTCGCAGATCACCAGCCGCCAGCTCGACCGGCTCTCGCGCAAGCTCCAGGCGCGGGGCGAGGGCTTCTACACGATCGGCAGCTCGGGCCACGAAGGCAACGCCGCGCTGGCCGAGGCGCTGCGGGCCGACGACATCGCCTTCCTCCACTACCGCGACGCCGCGTTCCAGGTCCACCGCGCGGGCCGCGTGCCGGGCGAGAACCCGATGTGGGACATGCTGCTGTCGTTCACCGCATCGGCCGAAGACCCCATTTCCGGCGGACGGCACAAGGTGCTCGGCTCGAAGCGGCTGATGATCCCGCCGCAGACCTCGACCATCGCCAGCCACCTGCCCAAGGCGGTCGGCGCGGCGTTTTCCATCGGCATCGCCCGGCGGATCGGGGTGGAAGGCGCACTGGCGCAGGACGGGGTCGTGCTGGCGAGCTTCGGCGACGCCTCGGCCAACCACTCGACCGCGCTGGGGGCGTTCAACACCGCGGCGTGGGCGGCGTTCCAGGGCACCCCGCTGCCGCTGGTGTTCCTGTGCGAGGACAACGGCATCGGCATTTCCACCCGCACCCCGCCGGGCTGGATCGAGGCGAACTTCTCCACCCGCGCGGGCCTGCACTACATCGCCTGCGACGGCTGCGACATGGCCGACGCCTATCGCGGCGCGGCCGAGGCGGCGGCGTTTGCAAGGGCTGAGAAGAAACCGGTGTTCCTCCACATGAAGACGGTGCGGCTCTATGGCCACGCCGGCAACGACGTGCAGGGCACCTATCTCTCCAAGGCCGAGATCGCCCGCGACGAGGCCCGCGATCCGCTGCTCGCCGGCGTGGCTTTGCTGGCCGAAGAAGGGGTGATGTCACCCTCCGAGGTCCGCGAACTTTACGAGGGCATCGGCGAGACGCTCGCCCGCCAGGCGGAACTCGCGATTGCCCGGCCCAAGCTGCCCGATTCCGCAGCGGTGATGGCGAGCATCGTCCCGCCGAAGCTCGACCGCCCAGCATCGCGGGTCGATCCGGCGCGGCGCAAGGCGCTGTTCGCCGACGACGCGGCGCAGATGGAAAAGCCGCAGCACATGGCGAAGCTGGTGTCGTGGGCGCTGGCCGACGTGCTGCTCGAAAACCCCAATGCCTTCGTCGCGGGCGAGGACGTCGGGCCCAAGGGCGGAGTCTACGCCTGCACCGCCAAGCTCCACCAGCGCTTCGGCGCGGCGCGGGTGGTCAACACCCTGCTCGACGAACAGGCGATCCTCGGCCTCGCCATCGGCGCGGCACACAACGCCCTGCTGCCGATCCCCGAGATCCAGTTCCTCGCCTATGTCCACAACGCCGAAGACCAGATCCGCGGCGAGGCGGCGACGCTGTCGTTCTTCTCGAACGGCCAGTTCACCAACCCGATGGTCATCCGCATCGCCGGCCTGCCGTACCAGAAGGGCTTCGGCGGGCACTTCCACAACGACAACAGCCTCGCCGTCTTCCGCGACATTCCCGGCGTGATCCTCGCCGTGCCCTCGAACGGGCGCGATGCGGTGCTGATGCTGCGCGAATGTGTGCGGCTGGCGCGCGAGGAGCAGCGCGTGGTCGTGCTGGTCGAGCCGATCGCGCTCTACATGACCCGTGACCTCCACGATGCGGGGGATGGCGGCTGGACGCACCTCTATCCCGAGCCCGGCAGCGAGGAGATCCGCCTCGGCCAGATCGGCGTGCACGGCGACGGGCGCGACCTCGCGCTCGTCAGCTACGGCAACGGGCATTACCTGTCGCGGCAGGCGGAAAAGTTGCTGGCACAGCAGGGCGTGCGCGCCCGCTGCATCGACCTGCGCTGGCTCGCCCCGCTGGCGGAGGATGCGCTGCTTGCGGCCACTCGTGACTGCGCTGCGGTGCTGATCGTCGACGAATGCCGGGTGACGGGCTCCCAGAGCGAGGCGCTGATGGCGCTTTATGGCGAACGTGATCCGGGCCGGAACGTGGCGCGCATCGCCGCCGACGACAGCTTCATCCCGCTCGCCCGCGCTGCCACCCACACCCTGCCGAGCCGCGACGGGATTGTCGCCCGGGCGCTGGAGCTGGTCCGTGGGTAAGGAGAAAGTCCTCGTCGTGTGCCCGGGCCGGGGCACTTACAACGCCCCCGAACTCGGCTACCTCGCGCGGCACCATGCGGGGTCGGAGGGACTGTCGCGGTTCGACGCGCTGCGGGCCGGGGCGGGCAAGCCGACGCTGAGTGAACTCGACGGCATGGCGAAGTTCGACCCAGCACTTCATGCACGCGGCGACGTCGCCGCGCCGCTGATCCACGCCTGCGCCTACCTCGATTACCTTGCGCTGGACCGCGAGCGGTTCGAGGTCGTTGCCGTCACCGGCAACTCGATGGGCTGGTACACCGCGCTCGCCTGCGCCGGGGCGGTCGGGGCTGACGAGGCGTTCCGGATCGCCGACGCGATGGGCGTGAACTCGCAGGCCCATGCCCCCGGCGGGCAGGCGGTGCTGGTGCTCGCGGGCGACGACTGGCGGGTCGATCCGGCGCTGCTGCAAGCGGTCGAAGCGGCGATGGCGCGGCACGGCGTGCTACCCTCGATCCGGCTCGGCGGGATGCTGGTGGTGGCGGGAAGCGAGGCCGCGCTCGATGCGCTGGCGGGCGACCTCCCCGCGCTGCCCCGTCCGCCGCTGCGCCTCCCCGGCAACGGCCCGTTCCACTCCCCGCTGATGCAGGCGAGCGCCGATGCCGCGCGCGCCGGACTGCCGGCGGACTGGTTCGGACAGCCGCAGCTGCCGTTGATCGACGGGCGCGGCAAGGCGTGGTGGCGGCACGAGACCCGCAGCGACGAATTGTGGGACTACACTTTCGGCGCGCAGATCCTCACGCCTTACGATTTCACCGCCGCCATGACCGTCGCGATCCGCGAGTTCGCACCCGAACGCATCGTCCTCCTCGGCCCCGGCGAGACGCTGGGCGGGGCGATCGGGCAGGTGCTGGTGGCGCTGCGCTGGCAGGGCATCGAGGACAAGGCGGCGTTCACCGCGCGGCAGGAGGCCGACCCGCTGCTGATCGCGATGGGCCGGCCGGGCCAGCGGGCGCTGGTGGTGCGCTAGGTCCCGAAACCGTGGCGGGCGAAAATCGCCTTGCCCTCGGCCGACAGCAGGAAGTCGCGGAAGCCCGCCGCGTCGGGCGAGGCCGACCGCGCCAGGATCGCCAGCGGGTAGGTGATCGGCGGATGGCTGTCCGCGGGGAAGGTGGCGACCACGCGCACCTTGCCGGAAGCCTTCGCATCGGTCGCATAGACCACCCCGAGCGGCGCCTGCCCGCGCTCGACCAGCGCCAGCGCGGCGCGGACGTTCTCGCCTGCGGCAATGCGGCCCTTGACGGCGTCCCACGCGCCGAGCCGGGCGAGCGCGGCCTTGGCATACTTGCCCGCCGGCACCGAATCCGGATCGGCGAGCGCCAGCCGCCCCGTCCCTAGCGCCCCCGCCAGGTCGAACCCCGGCTGCACCGCCAGCGCCGCCGCATTGTCTTTCGCGGCGACTAGCACGAGCGTGTTCGAGAGGAAATCCGTCCGGCTCCCGGCGCGCAGCAGTCCGGCCTTGTCGAGCGTGTCCATCCATTCGATGTCGGCCGAAACGAACAGGTCCGCCGCCGCCCCCGCCTCGACCTGCCGGGCCAGCGCCGAAGTCGCGGCGAACGACAGTACCGGGCGCGGGTGCCCCTTGGCCGCCCAGGCATCCGCCGCCTCTTCCATCGCTTCCTGCACGCTCGACGCGGCGAGCACGATCGGGCCCGGCGCGGGCGGCGAGGGGCGAACGCTGTTGAGCACGACAAACGCGATAATGGCGGCGGCGAGAACGCCCGCCCAGACTTTCCAGTGGCGCATGGGCCGGGTGGATGCAGCACCGCATGATCGCGGTCAATCGCGGCGGATAACGCGGCACCGGAGGATGGGAAAAATGGTGCCCGGGGGCGGATTCGAACCACCGACACGCGGATTTTCAATCCGCTGCTCTACCAACTGAGCTACCCGGGCATCGTCTCGGCGGCGGGCCCCTGAAAGGCCCGGCGGACGCGGGAAGCGCGCCTATGGCGAGGTTGGCCCTGCTTGTCCAGCCTGAATCTAGTCCTCGTCCTCGTCGCCCGCAGCGGGCTTGCCGGGAATGGCGTAGCCATCGTCGAGCCACCTGACGAGATCGCGGTCGCGGCAGCGGGTCGAGCAGAACGGGGTGTGCTCGGCAGAGCGGGGCTTGCCGCACAGCGGGCACTTGCGAACGGGAGGCGTGGTCATGGCGCTGTCGCCTGCGCGAAGCCGCCGGAAAGGGCAAGCGCGGCGTCTTCGTTCCAGCGGATCATCCGCCCGGAGCGGCGGGCGAGCTCGGCTTCCCACTCCGGCCGCATCGCGCTGCGCACGGCGGGATGGGCGGTGAGGAGGATCGCGCCGGGTTCGCGCACCCGCTCGGCGCGGCGCAGCAGCATCCGCGCCGCCGCCGCCGCGGGACGGCGGGCGAACTGCGCGACGAGCGAGGGCCGCTCGAGCCGCGAGACGAGCTGGACGAAGCCGAACCCGTTCATCGCGGTGCGCTCGCCGCGCCAGCCGGACAGGGCGGCGGCGAGGGCGGTGTCCACGGCCTGCCGGTCCGCCTTGGCCTCGATGCTGGGAAAGTCGATCCCGACCGATCCAGCGAGATCGAGTCGGGGCAGGATGGCGGCGATGGCCGGGACGGCCGCCAGCGCAAGCTGCCTGGGCGGGAGCGCGCCGTCGACGTCGATCAGGGTCATCGCCGGGGTCGGGCTGATGGTGAGCGAGCCGCCGGAGAAGCTGACCGTGCCGGACAGCGCCTCCTCGACCAGTTCGTCCCACCCGGCCTCGTCGAACGCGCCGGCGGCGATGCGGACCTCTCGCACTTTCGCGCCGGTGGCGCGCAGCTCCTCGGCCAGTGTCGGGGCGGGGCGGGGCGCGTCATCGGTGACGCGGCACTGGGCGAGCTTGGTGCGGCCCTTTTCGGCAATCGCGGCGCGGGTGACGCGGACGGTGAGGGCCGCGCCTTCGATGGCAGCGGGGGGCAGCGCGTCGACCAGTGCTTCGCTGCCATCGGCAAGGCGGACGGTGCCGCGCCGGCTGCCCGCGGCTTTCGATACCAGCCGTGCCTCGGCGACAAGGCCGGCCTTCAGCCCCTCGCCCCAGTCGATCCGGGCGGCGCGGATGGCGCCCCGGTCCAGCAGGATCGCGCGGGTTTCGCCGATCCCTTCCTCGACCAGCCACTCAGCCAAGCGGCACCCCGGCGGCGAGGAGCAGGCGGCGGGTTTCGAACAGGGGGAGGCCCATCACGCCCGAATGGCTCCCCGAAAGCCACGCACAGAACGCCTCGGCGCGGCCCTGGATGGCGTAGCCGCCGGCCTTCCCTTGCCATTCGTCGCTAGCGACGTAACCCTCGATCTCGGCGTTGGAGAGGTGCTTGAAGCGCAGGATCGTCTCCGACAGCGCCTCGCGCAGCCTGCCGTCCGGCGTGAGCACCGCGACCGCCGAATAGACCCGGTGGCGGCGGCCGGAGAGCAGCGAGAGACACTGGCGGGCGGTGGCTTCGTCCTCGGCCTTGGGGAGGATGCGGCGGCCGACGCCGACCACGGTGTCCCCGGCGAGCACGACCGAGCCCGGCGACAGCGCCGCCGTCGCCCGCGCCTTTTCGGCGGCGAGCCTCACGGCATGCTGGCGCGGGAGTTCACCCTTGCGCGGCGATTCGTCGATGTCGGCGGCGAGGACCGCGTCAGGCGTCGCCCCCAGCCGTGCGAGCAGGTCGCGCCGACGCGGGCTCGCCGAGGCGAGGACGAGGTGAAGCGGGGGAGTGGCGGGCGCGGTCACGCCCGGGTCGCTCAATACTGCCCGGGGCCGCCGCGGCCGGGCATGAAGCGATAAGTGATCCGCCCCTTGGTCAGGTCGTAGGGGGTCAGTTCCACCAAGACCTCGTCGCCGACCAGCACGCGGATGCGGTTCTTGCGCATCTTGCCGGCGGTGTGGCCGAGGATCTCGTGATCGTTTTCGAGGCGGACGCGGAACATCGCATTCGGCAGGAGTTCCACCACCTGCCCGCGCATCTCAAGGAGTTCTTCTTTCGCCATTGCGGCGCGCCATAGCGGCGCTGGTTCCAAAAGGGAAGCCTTGGAACAAAACTGCTGCGCGGCGACAATTTGTTACCCTTTGCGGATGGGCCGGGACGGACCCGCCGGGCAGGTGGGGCGTTAGGCGGCAGGGGATTTGAGTATTGGCGGAGCAGGCCCGGAAGCGGGCGTCCGCGCCATGGATGGATTTCTGGATGACCCGTACCCTTGCCCCCGCGGCTTCGCTTCTTGCCATCGCCTTTGCCCTGCCCGCCGCGGCGCAGGAGGCTACCGCACCGGCAGTTCCGGCTCCGGTTGCCGATGGGGAAGCCCTGCCCGAAGACGAGGCCATGCCCGGCGAGATCCTCGTCGTCGCCGAACGGATTCGCGGCGCGGTCGACAGCGAGCAGCCGCCGGTCGCGACTTTCGACGAGGCCGACATCGCCGCGCTCGGCGCGGGTTCGCTGCAGGACCTGCTCGCCGCGATCGCCCCGCAGACCGGCTCGGGCCGCGGGCGCGGCGATGGCCAGCCGGTGGTGCTGCTCAACGGCCAGCGCGTCTCGGGCTTCCGCGAACTGCGCAACCTGCCGCCCGAGGCAATCCGCAAGGTCGAGGTCCTGCCCGAGGAGGTCGCGCTCAAGTACGGCTACCGCGCCGACCAGCGGGTGGTGAACTTCATCCTCAAGGACAATTTCCAGAGCGTCACGGTGGAGGGCGAGCACCGCCTGCCGGGCTCGGGCGGCTTTTCCGAGAGCGAGCTCGAGGTCTCGCTCGCCAAGATCGACAAGGCCTCGCGGCTCAACCTTACCGGCACGCTATCGGACACCAGCCCGCTGACCGAGGCGGAGCGCGGCATCATCCAGCCGCAGTCTGGGGCGACGGTGGTCGCCGGCGACCCCGATCCGGCGCAGTACCGCACGCTGATCGCCGACGCGAAGTCCGCCGGGTTCAACGCGACCTGGGCCAAAAGCATCGGTGGCGGCGCGCAACTGAGCCTCAACGGCGCGGTCAATCGCAGCGACAGCCGCTCGCTCTTCGGGCTCGACGCCGGGACGCTCGTCGCGCCGGACGGCACGGCCTTCTACCGCACGCTGGGCGGCGACCCGCTGTCGCGCTTCACCCGCACCACCACCGCGCAGGCCGGGGCGACGCTCAACAAGCCGCTTGGCGAATGGAACCTCACCGCCACCGCCGACTACAGCCATTCCGAGAGCGACAGCACGATCGACCGCCGCGCGGATTTCTCCGCGCTGCAGGCGCAGGTCGATGCGGGGACGCTTCTGGCGAGCGGCGCGCTGCCCGCGCTCATCCGCCCGGGCGCGGACCGGGCGAGCACCAACACCGACCGCGTCAACAGCCTCGCCACGCTGGTCGGCCGCCCGTTCCGCCTGCCCGGCGGGGAGGCTTCGCTGACTCTCAAGGCCGGGTTCGACTGGTCGGGCCTGTCGAGCGAGGACACCCGCAACCCCGGCGTCACCACCGATCTCAAGCGCGGCGATGCCAGCGCCGGGTTCAGCCTCGACCTGCCGGTGACCAGCCGGCGCGAGGGCTTCGGTGCTGGCGTGGGAGACATCAGCCTCAACCTCAATGCCGACCTGAACCACCTCTCGGACTTCGGCACGCTGAAGGGATATGGCGCCGGGCTGACCTGGTCGCCGACCGAGAAGCTGACCCTGCAGGCGAGCTACATCGCGAGCGAGGCCGCGCCCGGCCTGTCCGACCTCGGCGCGCCGACGATCGTGACGCCCGCGGTCTCGGTCTATGACTTCACCCGCGGCGAGACCGTGCTGGTCAACCTGATCTCGGGCGGCAACCCGCTGCTCGAGAAGGAGCGCCAGCGCGACTGGAAGTTCGCCGTCAACTGGGAGCTGCCGTTCCTGAGGAATTCGCGCTTCGTCGCCGAATACTTCCGCAACCGCAGCTATGACACGACCAACGGCTTCCCGCTGCTGACCCCGGCGATCGAGGCGGCATACCCCGGCCGGGTGGTGCGCGATGCGAGCGGCCGGCTGGTCTCGATCGACCAGCGCGCGGTGACCTTCGCCGAGGAGCAGAGCAACCGGCTGCGCTATGGCTTCAACGTCGGCGGCTCGTTCGGCAAGCCCGATCCCAATGCGGGGCGCGGGCCGATGGCCGGGATGGGGCGCGGCGGCGGGGGCGGCGGTCCGCGTGGCGGTGGCGGTCGTGGCGGCATGGGCCGCGGCGGTGGCGGCATGGGCGGGGGCGGCGATGGCCGAGGCCGCTGGAACCTCGCGCTCTATCACACCATCCGCTTCGAGGAGTCGGTGCTGATCGCGCCGGGCGGGCCAAGGCTCGACCTGCTCGACGGCGATGCGCTTTCGGGTGGCGGGGTCGCGCGCCACGCGCTGGAGCTGGAGGGCGGGGCGTTCTACCGCGGCTTCGGCCTGCGTTTCAACGGCAGCTACACCGGCGGCACCCACGTCAACGGCACCGGGCTCGCCGGATCGAGCCAGCTGAACTTCGCGCCCATCGCCACCTTCGACCTGCGCCTGTTCGCCGATCTCGGCCGGATGGATCCGGTGACAAAGGCCGTGCCGTTCCTCAAGGGCAGCCGCCTGTCGTTCAAAGTCGACAACGTGTTCGATGCGCAGCAGCGGGTGACGGATGCGAATGGCGTGGTCCCGCTGCGCTACCAGCCGGGCTACCTCGACCCGCGCGGGCGGGTGTTCGAGATCGAGTTCAGGAAGCAGTTCTGACCGTATTGGATCGTCTGATCCTTGCCCGTGTCACCCTCCCGGCACATACCAAGTATCTGGAGGGCAAGGACATATGCGTAAATCGACGTTCACGATCGCCTTGTTTGCCGGAGCGTTGCTGGCATCGCCTGCACGGGCGGATCGGGCGAAATTGCTGGACACGTACGAGGAGCTTTCCGCGAAGCTCGGCGGTGAGACCGCGCTGCAGGCGGTCTATGTCGGCGGACGGGTCGAGCAAGCCAAGCTGCGCGTTCAGCTTGAACTTCTGGAGGCAGGGCTTCCCTCCTTTGCCAGGAAGGACCCCGAACTGGCGGGAAAACTTGCCGAGGCCAAGAAATCGCTCATTGGCGTGCAGACGCAAATCGACCGCGAATTCGCTCAGTTGGATGCGCTCGACACGCCGCTGGACGAGGCGGCGGGCCAACGTGCCTATGACGAGACGTATGCCGCTTACGCAGCTGACCTCGGCAAGTCCCCCGAGGAACAGATGGACGCGTTCTTCGATGCGCCCGACCTCG
Source organism: Novosphingobium sp. FW305-C-111 (assembly GCF_058783565.1). Classification (NCBI taxonomy): domain Bacteria; kingdom Pseudomonadati; phylum Pseudomonadota; class Alphaproteobacteria; order Sphingomonadales; family Sphingomonadaceae; genus Novosphingobium; species Novosphingobium sp. FW305-C-111. The sequence continues at coordinate 9,804 of NZ_JBYSYP010000001.1, read as the reverse complement.
ACGGAGAAATTGCCAGCGGCGCGCAGACTATCGCGCAGTTGCTGATCGAGGCTGCGCGCTGATCCGTCCCGACGTCGTGCTCAATGCACCCGCTGCGGCGGGAACATCCAGCGTTGGGCGAGGCTCGGCCGGAACGGGGTCCATTCGCCTTCCGGCTGGCGCAGACGATCCGCCAGCACGACCATCACGCTGGGATTGACCCCCAGCCCGCAGTGGCTGGCGTGGACCACGACGTTTTCGGTGTGCGGGTTGCCCGCGTCCGGCTTCTGGACCGAACCGCGCCAGTGGACGATGCCGTCGGTGCGGGTGAGGACCGAGGTCGTCGGCACCGGCGGGGCCTTGTCGAGGGCGGTGAACTGGCCGTTGCGTACCGGCTCCGGATCCTTGCCGTTGAGGAATTCGAACAGCCGGCTGGCGTTGGTGTGGCGGCGGTCGTCGTGGATCGGGCTGCCGAGCGAGATCACCTGGCGGACCTTGTCGGGGTGCATCTTGGCGAGTTCGCGGGCGAACACCCCGCCCAGGCTCCAGCCGACGATCGAGACCTTGCGGCCGCTCTGCGCATGGATATCGAGCAGGCGCTGCTCCATCTCGCGGACCCGCTGGAGATCGACGCGGACGTTGCGGCCCATCTCCCAGCCGTGCGCATCATAGCCGAGCTTGCCCAGCAGCTTGCGCAAGGGCGCGGTCGAGCTGTCCGAGGCGAGGAAGCCGGGGAGGACCAGCACCGGGTGCCCGTCACCGCGCGGCAGGGCGGCGAGCAGCGGGCTCGTCGCGACGAACGCGGCGAGTTCGAGCAGCGCGCGCCCTTCGGCGAGCGCAAGCAGGCGGTTGGGCGGACGGGCTTCGCGCTGGGCGGGCGCGGCAGTGGCGGTGGTCATGAGGTTGCGACTTTCCGGGTTCGTGCGGCGGGCTTGGCGGCGCGCTTCGCGGGTTGTTTCGTGGCGGGCGGGGCTTCGGCCCCCGCTGGTTGGGCGGCCCGGGCAGCCTCGCGCAGTTCGGCGAAGCTTTCTTCCAGGCACTGCACGTAAAAGTCCGGATCGGGCAAAAGTTTCCGGCAGGCGGTAAACGCGATGGTCGCTTCCTTGCAGTACGACTGCACGACGTGGCCCACGCCCATGCCGTCGGTGAGGCAGAGCAGGCCCATCATGCTCTCGAGCCGCGCCCCGCTCGAATAGATCGGGACGGGCGGGCCGGGCACGTTGGTCACGACCGTGTTGAACGGCGCGCGGACCCGGTCGGCCAGGCCCATCCGGGTGTAGAGCTGCGCCCCCAGCGCCATGAACAGCGCCGGGCTGACCTTGCTCATCTCGGTCATGTTGCGCGCGCCGATGGCGTCGGTCATCGCCTTGGAGTTGGTGGTCTGCGAGTGGACGTAGCGCAGCCGCTCGACCGGATCCTCGATATGCGTGCCGAGCGGGGCGATCATCGCCGCGACCTGGTTGCCCATGTCGCCCTTCTCGTCCTTGGCACGGACCGAGATCGGGGCCATCGCGGTGAGCGTGCTTGCCGGCAGGTCGTCATGCGCCTTGAGGTACTTGCGCAGCGCCCCGCCGATCACGGCCAGGAAGACGTCGTTGACCTTGCACCCCGGCGCAAGCTCGCGGATCGCCTTGATGTCGGCCAGCGCGAACGAGCGGCCCTCGACCACCCGGGCCGAGCCGATCACCCCGTTGAGCCGGGTCTTGGGCGCGATCATCTCGCCGTGGAGCCTGAACTCCTTCGCGGCGAGCCCCTTGATCGCCTTGGCGATGCCGGGGACCGCGCGCGCCGCGACCTCGAGCTGGCGGGCGGGGTTCATGATGTTGTTGAGCCACGACTTGCCGAGCAGGGTGGCAACGTTCGGGACTTCCTCGGGCTGCCAGGTGTCGGGCTGCTGCGGCGCTGCGGCGTGGGGGTCGAGCGTGTGGAGCGCCTCCATGAGGTCGATCCCGCTCATCCCGTCGATCGCCGCGTGGTGGACCTTCGTCACAATCGCATAGCTGCCGGGGGTGACGCCGGGGACATTGTCGAGCCCCTCGACCACGGTGAACTCCCAAGGCGGGCGGGTGAGGTCGAGCGGGCGGGCGAAGATCCGCGCCGCCTGGATGCACAGCTGCCGCCAGTCGCCGGGCCGGGGCAGGGCGACGTGGCGGACGTGGTATTCAAGGTCGAAGTCGGGATCCTCGATCCAGTAGGGATAGTCGAGGTCGAACGGCACGCGCACCAGCCGCTGGCGCATCGTGCGGGACAGCTGCATGCGGCTCTCGAAGAAACGCAGGATGTCCTTGAAGCGGACGAACCCGCCGGGCGCGGTCGCGGGGTTGTAGATCAGGATGGACCCGATGTGCATCGGCGAGTTGCGCGTTTCCAGCGCAACGAAGCTGGCGTCCATGCCCTGAAGCTGGCGCATCTGCGGGCCTCTCCCCTGTTATGTTCCAAGGAGTAGCACAAGCGCGAGGGCGGTCAATCTCGCCTTGACTTTGTACATATCATTGTACATCTGGTGCTGATGCACGTCGAAACCTTCTCTTCCACCCGGGCCAACCTAAAGGCGGTGCTCGACCGCGTCGTGGCATCGCGCGCGCCGGTCAAAGTGACGCGCCAGAAGGCCGAAGGCGTCGTGATGGTGTCCGAAAGCGAGTGGGAAGCGATTGAGGAAACGCTGCATCTGCTGTCCTCGCCGCGTAATGCCGAGCGGCTGCTTCGCGCGATCGGCGAGCTCGATCAGGGCAAGGGTGAGGAGCGGGAGCTGCTCGCTCCGTGAAACTGGTGTTTCACGCCAATGCCTGGGAAGACTACCTCTCGTGGCAGGGTGACGCAAAAGTTCTCGACCGGCTCAACGGCCTGCTCCGCGAATGCATGCGCCATCCGTTTGAAGGCACCGGAAAGCCCGAACCCCTGCGCGGCAATCTCAAGGGCTGGTGGTCGCGCCGGATCGACCGCGAGCACCGGCTGGTCTATCGGCTTACCGGAACCGGAGACGGTCAGGCGCTGGAAATCGCCCAGTGCCGCTACCACTATTGAGCAAACCATGTCCCGCGCCGGCCGTCCCGATACCCCTGCTGCCGCCGAACGCTTCCACGAGGAGCGGGCGACCTATACCGTCAAGGGCAGCCAGCCCGACATCGAGGCCGGCATCGCCGCGATCCGCGAGGTCGTCCGCACCCTGAAGCCCAAGCCCGGCGTCTACCGGATGCACGATGCGAAGGGCGATGTGCTTTACGTCGGCAAGGCGCGGGCGCTGAAGAACCGGGTGGCGAACTACGTCCAGGTCGACCGGCTCTCCAACCGGCTGCGGCGGATGGTCGCGCAGACGCGCAGCATGACCATCGTCACCACCAACAGCGAGGCCGAGGCGCTGCTGCTCGAGGCGCAGCTGATCAAGCGCTATCGCCCGCCCTACAACGTGCTGCTGCGCGACGATAAGTCCTTCCCGTTCATCTTCCTGCGCGCCGACCATGCCTTCCCGCGGATCAGCAAGCACCGGGGCGCGCGGCGGGCGAAGGGCAACTACTACGGCCCGTTCGCCAGCGCCGGCAGCGTCAACACCACGATCAACGCGCTGCAGAAGCTGTTCCTGCTGCGGAGCTGCAACGACGGGTTCTTCTCCCGCCGCGACCGGCCGTGCCTGCTTTACCAGATCCGCCGCTGCTCGGCCCCCTGCGTCGGGCGGATCGACGAGGCCGCCTATGGCGAGCTGGTGCGGCAGGCCAAGGACTTCCTCGGCGGCAAGTCGGGCGCGGTGCAGAAGGAGATCGAGGCGCAGATGCAGCGCGCCGCCGAAGAACTCGACTTCGAGCGCGCGGCGATGCTGCGCGACCGGCTGCGCGCCGCGACCTTTATCCAGGGCAGCCAGGCGATCAACGCCGAAGGGGTGGGCAACGCCGACGTCTTCGCCATGGCCTGCCGCAATGGCCAGGTCGCGATCCAGGCGTTCTTCATCCGCGGCGGCCAGAACTGGGGCCACCGCGCGTTCTTCCCCGCGCACACCGAAGGCCTTTCCGAAGACGAGGTGCTCGTCGCCTTCCTCGCCCAGTTCTATGAAGACGTGCCCCCGCCGCGCCTCATCCTCGTCGACCGGCAGATGGCCGAGGCCGCGCTGCTGGCCGAGGCGCTTTGCGAAAGCGCGGGCGGCAAGGTCGAAATCAGCGTCCCCCAGCGTGGCGACCGCCGCCGCCTGATCGAACAGGCCAGCCGCAACGCCACCGAAGCGCTCGACCGGCGCATGGCCGAAAGCGGGACCAAGGCGAAGATCTACCGCGAACTCGCCGAATTCCTCGAACTCGGCGACGTGCCGCAGCGGGTCGAGGTCTACGACAACAGCCACATCCAGGGCACCAACGCGCTCGGCGCGATGATCGTCGCCGGGCCGGAGGGGTTCCAGAAGGGCCAGTACCGCAAGTGGAACATCAAGTCGGCCCAGACCAATGACGACTTCGGGATGATGCGCGAGGTCATGACTCGCCGCTTCGGCCGGGCGCAGGAGGAAGACCCCGACCGCCAGTCTGGCACCTGGCCCGACCTCGTCCTGATCGACGGAGGCAAGGGCCAGATGAGCGCGGTGCGCGAGACGCTCGAGGAACTTGGGATCGAGGACGTGCCCCTGATCGCCATCGCCAAGGGTCCGCACCACGGCCGCGAGGGGCGCGAGGTGTTCCACTTCCCCGACGGGCGGGAAAAGACCCTGCCGGTGAACTCGCCGGTGCTGTTCCACCTCCAGACCCTGCGCGACGAAGTCCATCGCTTCGCCATCGGTGCCCACCGCGACAAGCGCAGCCGCGCCATCACCGCGAGCCCGCTCGACGAGATCCCCGGCATCGGCCCGGCGCGGAAACGCGCGCTCCTGCTCCACTTCGGCACCGCGGGCAAGGTGCGGGCGGCGGCGCTCGAAGACCTCCAGCGCGCCCCCGGCGTCAGCGCGGGCGTGGCGCAGGCGGTATATGACTTCTACCATCCGAACGGATGAGGGCGCCTCCCTTCCGACAATGAACATCGTCACCCTGAACTCGTTTCAGGGTCGCCTGTCGTCCTCCTCCGAAGCGCAGTGCCGCACGCAAACCGGGAGGCTGCTCATCCAGAGCACTCCGGAGGAACAACCAAGCGGGAACCTGGAGCCGCGGGCGTGCGGAGCACAAACAAGTTCAGGATGACGAAGTGTTTGCAGGACAGGCCGTGGCGGGACGATCCCGGACCGCGGGACCCTTCCGTGCTCCCACGGGTTCTCTTGCCCAAGAACCTCATTTCGCACGGATTTTTCTCTCATGGCCACCAATCCCCGTGCGGTCGCGCCGCGATCGCAGTTTTGCAATGACGACTTCCAGCAGCACCTCGCGGAATGGAACCGACGACGTCTCGCGCCGGCGTTCCCCGGGGATGACTGGCGCGCCACGCTCGACCGGGACACCGCGATGCTCCGCCTCGAAGGCGCGTTCATCGAGGAACTGCGCGCCGAGGTCATCGACGAGGCGGCCGACGTGCCGACCGATCCCGACGGCTTCGTCGCGTGGTTCGAGAACCTTAAGGACGTCGGCCCCGGGCAGGGCGACCCGCTGTTCCCCTGGCTCGCCGAAACCGCCACGCGTGACGAGCTGCGCTGGTTCCTCCAGCAGGAAGCCGCGGGCGAGGCCGGGTTCGACGATCTCGTCGCGCTGACCCAGGTCAAGCTGCCGACCCGCGCCAAGATGGAGCTTGCCCGCAACTACTGGGACGAGATGGGCCGCGGCAACGTAAAGGGCATGCACGGCCCGATGCTGAGCGGGCTGGTCGAGACGCTGGATCTCGACCCGAGAATCGAGACCACCGTGTGGGAAAGCCTCGCGCTCGCCAACGCCATGACCGCGTTCGCCACGACCCGCCGCTACGCCTGGCACAGCGTCGGCGCGCTCGGCGTGATCGAGCTGACCGCGCCGGGCCGCTCGGCCTGCGTCGCGCGGGGGCTCGCCCGCATCGGCCTGTCGGAACGCGAGCGCCGCTACTTCGCGCTCCACGCGGTCCTCGACGTCAAGCACAGCGAGGACTGGAACCGCGAGGCGCTGCGCCCGCTGGTCGAGGAAGACCCGCGCCGGGCCACCGCGATGGCCGAAGGCGCGCTGATGCGCCTGCGCTGCGGCGAACGCTGCTTCGAGCGCTATCGTGATGCGGTGATGGACTGACGCCGGCTAGAAATCGACCAGGCTGTTGGCCCACCACGCCAGGGCGACCGCGCCGAGGTTGAACAGCCCCAGCACGACCCAGCCAAGGGTGGTCATCCCGCCCTCGCGGCTGGAGACCTGCGTCGGATCGCCCTGATCGTACCACACCGGGAGGGTCGCGCCGACGGTCGGGCGGCCAATGCCCGAACCCAGCTCGGGCGCTTCGATCCACTGGCCGGCGGCGGTGCGGAACCGGTAGACTGCGGTATAGCTCACCGATCCGTCATCGGGATCGCGCTGCTCGTCGACCCGCGCGATCTCCGCCATGACGCGGGTCTTGGGCGCATCGGCCCAGCGGCGATGGCGGCGCCAGACCGCGAACGTGATCGCGAGAAACCCGGCGACACCCAGCCACGGTATCGCCAGAAAGATCGTTTCGAGCAGATCCACCCTGTCCACGAACCGCAGGATATGGGCAAATCGGAGGTGAGACCAGCGCTATCGTGCGAACGTCGCGGCGAGCCAGCGGTCGACCAGCGCGGTGGCGGGGTAGTCGGCCTCGCCCAGCCGGCGGTTGATTTCGGCATGGCCGCGCAGGCCGGTGCCGGGGAAGCTGCCGTCCTCCACCGCCGCGCCCGCCTTGGTCAGCGCCGCGCCAAGCCCCTTGGCCTGCGCCACCCCGTCCTCGCGCTGGACGTGGAGCAGGAGGAAGCGCGGCGCGTCCCACCCGCCCGCGTGCAACGTGGGCGAGAGCGCCCGCTGCCGCTGCGGATCGGTGCCGAAGGCCTGGCGATAGGTGTCAGCCATGAACCGCCCGGCATCGGCCATCTGCGCCGCCACGTCATAGGCTGCGCCGTCGATCGGCACGACCCCGCGGATCGCCGAGCGCGGCACCCCGGCGGCGTCGAGATACTGCGGATCGGTCCCCACCAGCGCGACGAGGTGCGCCCCCGCGCTGTGCCCCATCAGCACGATCCGGTCGGGATCGAGGCCGAGCGAACCCGCCCGCGCCCGCAGCGCCGCCACCGCCGCGGCGACGTCCGCCGCCTGCTCCTCCACCGTGTGATCGGGGACGAGGCGATAGTTGATCGAGGCAAAGGCATAGCCCGCGTTCGCGAAATGGACGGGCTTGGCCTGCCCGGTCGCATTGTCCTTGCTCCCCCGCTTCCACCCGCCGCCGTGGACGAACACGATCAGCGGGGCGAGCGGCTTCGGAGCGATGTCGATGGTCACGCCCGACCAGAGATCGAGCACCTGCAGCGGATCGCGGCCATAGGCGATACTGGTCGCCCCGGGCGCGGGCGTGGCCGCCTTCTCCTCGAACCGCTTCGCCATCCGCTCGCGCAGCCGCCCACCCGGCCGCGCCTCGACCAGCGAGGCGGACACCAGCGCGGCAAGCGCAGCGGCGGCAATCAGGGCTTTCCTCATGTGCAAGTCTCCCGTGACCTGGCGCGCAGGGTAGGCGGGCGGAGAGGGGGAGGGGAGTCGCGAATTGTCGCGAGATGTGTGGGGGAGCATATCCCTTCGCAGATAGCGCGGCATAGATGACGAGTTGCTGGAGAAGATTAGGGATCTGCGAATCTCGGGGTACGGGCCGCGCGGAGAGTGAGCGCCACACTACACAGAAAATGATTGAACCGGCTTGCCTGTGAGCCAAAACTTGGTTTTAACTTTCTCATCGACCGATGGTTGGAAGCTGAGAATGGCGAAGAAGCACAAAAACAAGCAGATTGCTGTGGCCTTCAATTATTTAGTTAAGTCTCTACCTAGCGAGGACGACCCAGATGGCCGGATCGAGGAAGGATTCACAGAAGCCGAATTTCTCCGGGTCGTAGCTCGGCTTAGAGATACTGCTCCTTTGAACGATTTGGATGAGGAGATAGTTCAGCAAATCAAGCTTGGCACAAATATGAACTTTCTAAGGTTTGATGAGATCGCGCCAGGTTTATTTTTTGGCGATTTTGAAGGGGCATACTACGGCCAAAGGATAAGAAATAATCTCCTTGGAGACATTGATCCAAATAGTCTAAATATGAGAAGATTTCATTATCTAATAACCAGGCTTAGAGACGGTAAGATTGTGGTTGGCGTAACATATCATGGTCAATTCGGTGATTTCGACGGCCTCAGGTCCTGTCTCGCTCACCATTTGCGCGGAAATTATCGCGTCGCTTCAAAGACCCTAAAAAGCGTCGAGACTGAGCTTGGTGATGGCGATCCGGTTTCGATTAAGCTAACTTACCGAAAGCGGCCGAGGCGACCAGAAGAGCGCGCACTTTTTGGATCGACGGGTGAAATTGCAATCAAGAAGTCTGAATTTGGAGAGGGATTCGAGGATCGCGTCGCTAATGAAGTGCGGCGGGTGCGCGGCGATGATCAGCAGAGAAAGGCTGCATTGGCAGAAATAGTCGGCCGGGGTGAGCTCATCGAACTCGATGCCGATGAAATCGTCGGTTGTTCTGCAATAGTCAGAAGAAACGGGAAATATAATACCGTTTATTTTTTAGGTGATAATCCTAATTCCACGCGATTCCCCTTAAGGGTTCAGGTCGGCGTGCACGGCGACGCAGATCATCGAGAAGTCTCGGCCGAGATGGTCAGGATAATGAGAGAATATATTATTCCGATGCTGCATAATGCTCAACCAGCTTAGCCACATTAAAGTCGTATATGCTGGCTACAAATGCGATGGCGAAAGTCATCGATTAAGATTACTTGTAGCTGCGCTTGTGAGTATAATCATAGCTCTTGGGCCAAAGGGGCTAGGTGACAGTGCGTTGTCCGCTTTATCAGTGATCGTTTCGGTTCTCGCTGGATTTTCCTTTACAAGTCTTTTTTCCGATCATATGCACAGCAATAGGGACCTGCCGAGATCTTCATCTGAAAGCGATCAACAGGATTTAGCCACTCTAGTAAAACTTTACCATAATTCTGAAGTTAGACAGAAATACTTCATTGCTTTATCTGTATTTTGTTTATTCCTGATTTTCTTATGTGGCATATCGATATTTTGGTTAACGTTAGGTATATTTTCTTTCGTCAATATGCAATCTTTCTGGAAAATTTACTTTTTGCACAATTTTTTGGCTACAATTGTTCAGACAATCACAGTTCTCGTATTTTTTGAAATTTTATATACTTTCTATAGGTTGGCGCAAACTTTGTTCGCAATAATAGACACGCGAAAGAGATATATGGCAGACAAAGCTTAAGCAGCGAGACGTCTGTGTCGAATCCCCATGTAAACTCGGCCGCTTGATGATCATCGCGAGGAGCACCAGCGCGGGACGACGCCGTGCTGCCCGTTGCGCAAATTTCCCATGAGGACCTTCTTTTCGGCGAGCATTTCAGCGTCGCCGGTCAACAGGAGCTCAACGAGCATCTGCTTATAGCGTCGGTTTACTACCCCGCGCTGCCGTCGACGTCGCTCTCGCGCTCCGGTTTGGACAACGGATCGACCGCTGCGTCGTAGATCTCATCGTCGGAGTCCTGCTCGCTCTGCGCCTGCTCGGCCTGGTATCGCCGGACCTCGGCATTGGCCTTGCCGACGATGTCGGAGGCCTGCTGGATCTGATAGGCCGAATAAAGCCCGGTGACCGCGAGAAAGGCCAGGAAGATGGACGCCTCGAAAAACCCTCGTCTTTGAGGGGGTGATTTGATTCAATGGCCCCCGTATCGAGCGGAGGCGGAGATG